>NZ_CP034087.1 GCF_003855495.1 Methylocystis rosea
CGCTTGAATTTCGACCGTCCTGACGGTCAGCCGCACGTCGACCTCGGCGCGCAAGAAGCGATAGGGAACGCTGTAATAATGGAAGCCGGCGTCGACGTGATAATCGACGACGACGCGGCACGCGCGCCATTCGCTGAACTCATAGGGCTCGGTCGGCAAGGCCTTGAGCGCCGGGCGATCGATCTCCTTCAGCAACTACCGGCGCGTCGCGCCGAGCCGGCGGTGAGGGCGCTCCTGAGATGCGTCAACAGTTCGCCGATCGCGGCGTTGACCTCCGCCAGGCTTTAGACAGTCCGATGGCGTAGCCGCCCGAGCAGCCATCGCTCGACGATGAGGACGGCCTGCTCGACTTTCCCTTGTCCCTTGGTTTTCTTGGCCGCGCCGGCCCGTTTGCGCCGACTTGGTCGACTTCGAAACGGCGCCTGACCATAGCGAGCGCATAGCCCATGGCGCCTATACAGAAAACCCTAGCAATTTTGCCGTGTCCGATGGCCAGTTTTCCGGGCTTCCTCGCTTACTTTCACGAAGACGAAATTGAGATAGGTGATGGAGTGGATGCCCCCTCCTTACGGCATCACGATGTGCCAAGGTGGCGATGTTTGCGCATCCCACGAACGGAGAGGGCATCCATGGAAAAGGTTAGCATTATCGGTCTCGACCTTGCAAAGCGGTCCTTTCAGGCGCACGGCGCCCGCGCCGACGGCAGCGTGGGGTTCCGCAAGAAGCTTTCGCGCGAGAAGGTCCTCGCCTTCCTCGCGGAGCAATCGCGCTGCATCGTCGCTATGGAGGCCTGCGGGAGCGCGCATCACTGGGGGCGAGCGATTCGCGATATGGGGCATGATGTTCGGTTGATCCCGCCCGCCTATGTCAAACCTTTCGTCAAGCGCCAAAAGAACGACGCCGCCGACGCCGAGGCGATTTGCGAAGCAGCGAGCCGGCCGACCATGCGTTTCGTCGCGGTCAAGACAAAGGAGCAGCAAGCGCGCGCCATGCTGTTTCGCGCCCGCGATCTTCTGGTGCGCCAACGGACGCAGTTGATCAACGCGCTACGTGGTCATTTGTCCGAGCATGGCGTCGTCGCTCCGCAGGGTCCGGCGAATGTGAAGGTTCTTATGGAGGCGGTTGAGGATGCGACGACATCGCTTCCGCTTCTCGTCGTCGAGCTCTCGCGCGTCTTCCTCGAACAGATCGACGGGCTGTCGAAGAAGATCGCCGAACTCGAGAAGGCGACGGCTCATGAAGCCGCGCGCGGCGCGACAACCCGCCGCCTGCAAACCATGCCGGGCGTGGGGCCAATCACGGCCATGGCGATCGAAACCTTCGCGCCGCCGATGACCGTCTTCAAACGCGGACGCGACTTTTCCGCCTGGCTCGGGCTTGTTCCGAGGCAACATTCGACCGGCGGCAAGCAGCTTCTCGGAAAGACCTCGAAGATGGGGCAGCGCGACATTCGGCGGTTGCTGATCATCGGCGCGATCGCCGTCGTGCGCTGGGCCAGCCGGAAGGGAGCGCCGCAGGAAACGTGGCTCCATCACATGCTGGCGCGCAAGCCGCGCATGCTTGTGGCGATCGCGCTCGCCAACAAGATGGCGCGCTCGATCTGGGCCATGCTGACGAAAAACGAGGACTACAAGGCTCCTGTCGCCGCGGCGGCCTGATCGAAAATCAGAGCAGCGGCATAGGCGCGTCGGGCGTGTGAGGAGGTCGACGAACGGTAAGGTCAAATGATCGGTCAGATCCGGGTCTCGAAACGCAGTGGTATCCACGGAGCTCACAGCTCGCTTAAGTGAGCTGCGCCAGACCCGCGCATCTCCATACCGGCCAGCGGTCGAGACAGGCCGCAACTCAAAGGCCTGATACATGACCGCACCCGATCACGCGATGAAGCCGCTCGAAAACATCTTGCGCGAACGGGGCATCCGGCGTAATGCGTGCCGCCGATGAGGACGATCTTGCGGGTGAAATCAATCGCGATGACGGTCTCGGAATGGCAACCATGGCGGGCCGGATCAGCCTTGAATGATGGAAAGTCGACGATCGTCAGTTCCGGCTCAAAGTAGGGCAGGTCGGCGGTGGGCGGTCGAATCAGCATGTTGCGGGCGAACAACGAGTGCCATGCCAGCTCGGTGAAGACTCGGGTCTTGACGCGAAACGCGGGATCGGCGCCACCACATAGGTCCTGCGCGAAGAGGTCCTTGCCCCTTGCGTAGGCGATGAAGTCGGCGAGCAGCGCGTCGAAGTGGTCTTTCGACATGCGGCCGCAGTTGTCCCCACCAAATTGCGTTTTCGGTGACTGTGTCGGCGACGATAAACTTGTCCTTGGGGGAACGGCCCGTGTGGACGCCGGTCTCGGCGACAAGCGCGCCGCCCTTCGCAATCACGCCCTCGTGACGACGGATAGCTTCCTCATAGAGGAGGGGCGCATCGAGATTATAGGAGGTGCTCTTGAGACCGTGAAAGCCGAATTTATCCGCGCCAAAGCTCGGGTTGAAAACACCAAAGAATTTCGAATGGGCATGTCTCTGAGGCGCCATGGCCGTCTCCAGGCTATACCTGCGAGTGATGTCTTAGATCGGCGCTGAGGCGGGTTATGTTTCGGCTCTGACTCACACGCCGATAAACTCTTCGACAAAAGCCGCTCGATGAGCACAGCTGATCAAGCGGGTTTCGTCGGTTGGGATGCGACGCGTTTAACCTGCGTAAGATCAGCTCTGCTTAGCAGCGACCGGCGCCTTTGACGGCGAAGCGGAGACCGGCGACTGTGCAGGCGACGCGACATTGATCGGTTTGAAAGCTTCCTTGGCCAGGCTCGAATACGTCTCGCCAATCTTGGTGGCGTAGGCCAGGAAATCGTCATAGGCGGATTTGGCGAAGTTCGATTGGAGCTGGATCGCCTCGTCGATCTTCTTCACGCCGGTCAGCTTCTCGAAGAGCGCCCGGCTTTTCTCGAGGGACTTCTTTGAATAGTCCGTCGTTTCGGCCGCGATGGCCTGTAGACCCTCGGTTGACGCGGTAGTCGCCGTGGTAAACGCCTCGAACGGGTTCGTGCCGAATGCCTCGGCCGGGATGTTGCGATATGATCAAATCAAGCAGACCATGTCACATTGCACTTAACTGCATGAAATGCGCCGGTCCGCGCCAGATGCTGCAAATGTGAGAATATGTTTGGTCGATATTCTCACATTTTTTCGCAACCCCAGCGGGAACGGCGAACCCTGTAGGCCAGCGGACGCCCCCACCCCTTTATGGAGGCGCCGCCGAGCTCTCTTTGATCCACAACGATGCAGCTGCTCGCGGCCAAGCGGTGAGTACACGGGAGCATGCAAAGTCGTGGGGTTTGTCACGCTGCGAGCTGCTTTGGGTGATTTTCATTGTCTGGTTGGAAGTCTGAATAGAGCCGCCTGAACGAGCCGGCGAGCGTGTTGTTGAGAACGGCGACACGCACGTCAAGAAAGGGCTGCACAGTCCACCTATTCCATCGCATCTGCTGCTTCTTGATCATGCGCTTTGATAGGATTTCATTAACTGCGCTTTCCACAAATGCGGTTGAAATCGGCAGCCGATCGCGGTGTCGCCGTCCGTAGTTCACGAGCGCAAGTTCATTGGCGTAGAGATATTCAATCAAATCGTTGATATGTCGCTGGACCGCGGCGGCGCCTTTGACGTCTCTGACATGAGCGGCGTCAAACCAATGCATCAGTCGCGCCAAGCGCCCAAGACATGCGCTGGAGCGGCCGTGCCAGACTCTCCACTTGGCGCTCTCGAGTTCGCGGATTAAATGGCCTTGAAGGTAGTCGCTGAGAGTGCCGGCGCCAAGGCCGCGCGCCGCCTGCAAGGCGTGTTCAAAACGCATGGCGATATGGAACCAGTCGAGGACGAGAGTCGCCTCTGGCATGACCTGACGCTGCAACTTCCACAGTCCAGGGTCGCCGTCGCAAAGCACCGTCGCCGGCGTGCCGAGGCGCACGCCCGCGCTCACAACTGCATCGGCAAATTCGCTCGCAGAATTGCCCTTGCGAGCAAAGGCGAAGCGATGCTGCGATCCATCGACATTGAGCACCTTGCCCGCCAGCACTTCGAAATTCCGCTCGGGGCGACGATGCCGGCTGCGCAGATAGCCTCCATCAAGGCCGATCACGACTGCGGGGGTCACTGCGTCAATGTCGGGATACGCCACTCCCTCGGGAGGCAGTCGCGCGATATGCTCGCCGACACGGCGGGTTCGATTGCGCACCGTACCGGCATTGGCGCCGCCGCCGACGGGCAGCAATTCGGCGAGCAGATCAGCCACCTTAGCGAACGGCGCGAGCGCGGCGAATTTGGCGGTAACGTAGACGAGTTCGGGCGCTATGCCGCGTTCAAGTGTCAACGGCGGCGACAAAATGTGCCAGATGGCGGCTTGAGAGTGTACCGGTCTGGTTGAGAGAAAAGGGCCGCGAAGCCCTGGTGAGCTTTGTTACCGCGCGCATTGAGCCGCGCGAAGCGTAGCGAAGCGCGGCTCAATGCGCGCGGCGGCGATCAGATTTCTGCGTCGGCGTCTCCTTTGGCGTTTGTGGTTGCGCTCTGTTCGTTACCGCTTCGCCGTTGCGCCTTCTTGGCTGTCGCGAACCACAATCCAGCGCAACGATGTCCCCTTGCGGGACGATGGATGAGACGAGTTCGCTTTGGGCTCTTGTGGCGACCGTTGCAACATAGTCAGCACGCGAGTCAGATTGTTCTGTCTTCTCCTACGGATCCCATGCTGGGAGAGCCGACGGCTGATCCCGAAGAGAAGCGCGGGCTCGCGAGCGACAGAGTCGAGTTGTCAACCAGAACGCGACTGCCGCCGGCCGAATAGAGAAGATTCCACATGCGCCAGATGCGTACGCTGAACGCCTTCGGCGCATCCTCGCGCGGTGTGACTAAAATATTACAGTCAATAAAAATTGGGTTTGAGCAAATAAAACTATTCCAATGTAAAACTTTGTATATCCGCATTACGCGGATTGTTTCCTTCTTACAAGATTTCCAAAAACAATTAGGGTCTATTGACGGGTTTCATTCTTCAGCACTACTTGAGTTAATTGTTCCGTCTTATGGACTGCGGCGGAGCGTCATATTTCGTCTGTTCGGAGCCTCCAATGTCTGTCGAAGCTGGCAAGCCGACGCATTCTCGTTTCATGAGCTATTGCGCCCTTGCGGCGGCGTTCGCCCCCGGGCTGGGCAATTCCGTCCTTGCGCAGGAAACCCAATCCAGGCCCTTGCCGGCGGTAAGAGTCGATGCGCCGCCGGAAAAGCCCCGCGCGGTCGTCCAGGCGAAGCCGAAGCCAGTCGCCTCTCAAACGCGCCACGCGAGTGGAGCCCGACCATTGCCCCCCATTGACGTTGGAGGCGCACGGCAGGGCGGTCGCGTCGCTCCGAACGTCGGCGCGCCAATTGCGGCTCCAGCCGGCGTTCCCGGAGCTCCGCTTTTCCCGCCCCAGGCGCTCGGTCGCGGTCCTACGGATGTCGTCGGCTATTTCGCCGGCAGAACGTCGACTGCGACAAAAACCAACACGCCGATTATCGACATCCCCCAGTCGATCACGATTCTCACGAAGCAGCAGCTTCAGGACCGCAACAGCATCGATCTCAATCGGGCGCTGATGTATGTGCCCGGCGTCACGGTCACGCAGGGCGAAGGCAATCGCGACCAGATCACGATCCGCGGACAGGACACGACCGCCGACTTCTATACCGACGGCATCCGCGACGATGCGCAATATTACCGCGACCTATACAACATCGAGGCTGTCGAGGTTCTCAAGGGTCCCAACGCGCTGATCTTCGGACGCGGCGGCGGCGGCGGCATCGTCAATCGCGTCACCAAAAAAGCTGACGGCGAACGGCTGCGGTCCATGAGCGTCAGCTCGGGCAGCTTCGCTCGAAAGCGCCTCACAGTCGACGTCGGCGATGCGATCAACGACACGCTTGCTGTGCGACTTAATGGGCTCTACGAGCAATCATACGGCTACCGCGACTTCTTCAAGCTCGAGCGCTATGGCGTCAATCCGACGATGACGTGGCATCCGCTCGAGAAAACCTTCATCACCGTCAGCTACGAGCATTTCCGCGATCGCCGCACCGCCGATCGCGGGATTCCGTCAGTGGGCGGCTTCGTTTTTGGAGGCTCCTCGATCTATCCGGGATACCCGTCGCCGGCGCCGATCGACGCTTTCTTCGGCGTTGGCAATCCTTCGGTCGAAGCCGTCAACTACGCCAAAGTCGACCTCAATCGCGCCGCACTCGCCTTCGATCACACGACGGAATTCGGCCTCAACATCCGCAACCAGACAGTCTATGCGGATTATGAGAAGCGCTATCAGAACACATTCCCTGATCAGGGTCTGGGTTTCGTCACAACGCAACTCAATCCGGTTGCCAGGACCGTAACGCCCGTGGGCGTCGTTCGCCTCGACGGTTATGTCAGCTCGAATCCCCGGCAGAACATCTTCAACCAGACCGACCTCGTCTACAAATGGCAGATGACGCCGGACATCCGTCACACGGTGATGTTTGGGGCCGAAGTCGGCAACCAAAGGAGCGACGACAAACGCGATCTCTCCTGCTTCAATCTGTCCTGCGCAACGCGGCGCGTGACGACGCCGTTTTGGACGCCGACAGCCTATTTCCCCGTGGTGTTCGCCAATCCGAACCGTCGTCGCCACACCGATCTGGACCTTGCCGCAGGCTATATTCAGGATCAGATCGAGGTCACGCGATACATCGACGTGATCGCGGGCGTGCGGTTCGACAGATTCGACTTGAAATTCACCGGCTTCGATCCTGCTCCCACTGATTTCAGAGGCCAGCTACGCCGTGTCGACAATGTGTGGTCGCCGCGCTTCGGCCTTGTGTTCAAACCGATCGAAATTCTTTCGCTCTATGGCTCCTATTCGCGAAGCTTCCTGCCTGTGGCGGGAGACCAGTTCAACGTTCTGTTTCCAACCGTCGCCAATCTCGCGCCGCAGAGCTTCGAAAATGTTGAGGTGGGTTTCAAAGCGCAGTTGCTGCCAGCCTTGCTCTTCACCGGCGCGCTGTATCAGCTTAATCGTTCGAATCAACAGCTCACGGTCGATGCGACGACGGCCATTCTCGCCAATACGCGGACGCAGGGCGGAGAGCTCGGCCTTGTCGGCAATGTCACCGACCGGTGGGAGGTTTCGCTCGGCTATGGCTATCAGGACGCGCGCGTCGTCAGCACCGACAGAAGGCCAACCTTGCGGACGCCGTTCTTCACTGACGTCGGCAAGACCAATCCCTTTGTGCCCAGAAACACCTTCTCCCTCTGGAACAAATACGATATTTCCTCTTTCTTCAACGCGGGTCCTGGCGTTTTGGGCGTCGGCGCGGGCGTCGTCTACAATTCCGAGTTCTATCCGGCCATTGACAACTTCGTCGTTGTGCCTGGTTACGCGCGCGTCGACGGCGCGCTGTTCGTCAAGTTAAGCGAGAACATCTCGGGGCAGCTCAATGTGGAAAATCTGGCGGGCGCCCGGTACTACGTGTTCGCGCACAACAACAACAACATTACGCCTGGCGCCCCGCGCTCGGCCTATGTGACGCTGAACGCGCGATTCTAGGGTGGTCGGGTTCACGAGCGCATCGCTCCAAATGGCAGACCTGCCGTGATCGGGGAGAGCGGCCGTTACGGCCGTCGTCGTCTAGATTGACGTTGTCGTCCCGGCACACGAACGCATGCGCGCCGTATCGCAAGCAATCCCAAGTTCCCGAGCGATCCGCTTGATCTCCTTGCCGTTCTGGAGAGACTCGAACCGGCCCCGAGCTCGAAACCAAACGCGATCGGCTTTTGAAAGAGCTCGCCAAGGCGATCAGTAAGACCCGGCCGCCGCAGCGTGGAAGAGACAAGGAAAGGGGCGGGCCGGAGTCGGAGAGGTGAGCGTCGTCTGCGAGCCGTCCATCAGACGCCCTTGCGATCGTCATCGTCAAATGTCCGCTGAGTAACAACTCTCAAAACATATGCTCAGAATGGGTTCTTCTCAATTTGACCCATTAGCAGCCTCAGTTGGCTTACTTGCGAATGGCCGGAACGAGAGACAAGCCGACGTTCTGAACTAAGAGATTGGTGCGAAGTTCACAAATCTTGTACGGCGGAGGCGCTCGTGCGACATGGTGAAATCGCGTTCTCCGCCCCCGTCACGCTTGCAAGCGAAGAGCCGCCGATGACGCATCGCCGACAGTTTCCGTATTGGCGGCTTGTGTGAATCATTTGAAAAGAGATCACGTCATGCTGTGGGCCGAGCGCATCCCTCGTACATGTATGTGAACATGCGGGGGCCGCGCGCGTACTCCGTTCGAATATCGGTGAGTTCGAAACCGGCCGAGCGTATCAGATCATCCATTTTCCGATCCAAGTGACAACCGCCTGATATGTGGCCCCACATAGGGGTGAGTCGATGCTGCCAGCGCTCGACACCGGCCTCGGGGGAAAGTCCGTGTTCGATAAAGAGCAGCCTGCCATCTGGTTTAAGCACCCGCCGCATCTCACGCAGCGCGGTCAGCGGGTCGGGAATCGAACAAAGCGTCCAGGTCATCACGATCGTGTCGATTGTGTTGTCCGCGAGAGGGATCGCGGTCGCGGACGCTTGTAGGAGTTCGGCTCGGACGCGAGCCCCCTCGGCGCGTCGGCTCGCCATCGCGAGCAAATGGGGCGAAGGATCGATTCCGATAACAATCTCGATCCGTTCGCCATAGAACGGGAAATTCAGTCCCGAGCCGACGCCGATTTCGAGCACCCGGCCACTGGCGGCGGCCACGGCCTCGCGACGATACTTCTCGAGCTGGCTCTGCCGCATGACCAGATCGAGCAGCGGCGGAAAAACCCAGCGATCATAGACGTTCACGACGAGGCCTCCGCTCGCCAGCGCTCCGCGGTCAGAAAAATCACCCGCAGCGACTCCTCCTCGCCGTCCGCGACTCCTTTTTCGAAGTCTCTCTCGACTCGGCCCATCTGATTGGTCACATGCGCGAAGCAGAGCACGGATCGACCCCGCGCCTTCGCAAAGGCGTAGAGCGCGCCTGACTCCATCTCGACGGCAAGAATTCCGGCTTGCGAAGCAGCGTCGATTGCCGCCTGCGTTTCCCGAAAAGGGGCGTCGGTCGTCCAGGAGGCGCCGACCTGCGCCGAGATTCCCGCGGCAGTGAGCGCCTCGCGCGAGAGCTCAATCAGGCGAGGATCCGCCTCGCTGTAATCAGACGGCGGCAGATAGTGATAGCTCGCGCCTTCGTCGCGCAGCGCGCGGTCGATGATGATGAAATACGGCGGAGCTTGCACGGGAAGGATTTGCCCAGCCGAAGTCATGCTGATCAGGAGCCGGCAGCCCGCGGCGAACAGCTCTTCCGCGACCAGAACGGCAAAGGCGGCGCCGACGGCGCAACCGACGATTCCATATTCGCGACCGTCATGATGGAAAACGTAAAGATCGGTGTGATAGCAGGCCCAGCCAGGATGCTGGTCGGCGCGGCCCGTGGTGCGTAGGCGTCGCACGATGTCGCCATCGGGATCGAGAACGCAGATTTCGGGAACGGCGGCGGCGGAAAGGCCTTTCTGGCGGCGCGCCTCGCGCAACAGGCTCTCGGGCGTGAAGGTGGACGGCGCGTCGTAATGCTTATGAGAAAGGATCGGCGGCGTTTTCATTTCATTCCCCGACATGGCGCTCGCGACTTCTTGCTTTTTTGCGATAGGCTTCGCCGCCGATAGGGCGATAAAGGCCGCTCCGAGAGTCGTTCTCCGTCCGAACCGCAGATCGATTGGCGCGAGCAGCTGCGCGGCAGCCCCGCACGGTGGATAAAAGACGGCGCCGCGCATCTCGATCGCATCGAGTCCGGCGGCGCCCAGGAGTTCGCGAAGCTTCCCCGCCGTGTGGAACGTCGCCTCTCGCCAAGTTGGATGGCCGAGCCAGCCGCGAAGACGTCGATAGGGGGCCCACAGGCTCCAGCTTCCGAGTTCGCCGGTGACCAGCCGGCCACCAGGCTTGAGGACGCGAGCCATTTCCGCCACGGCTCGCTCGGCGTCGCGAACGAAGCAAAGCACCGCAACCGCGAGGACGGCATCGAACGTCGCGTCCGGGAACGGCAGTGACTCGGCCTTTCCTTCGACGAGTTGGAGTTTCGCGCCCTCGATCGCAGCCCGTCGCCGCGCCGCGGCGATCATCGCCGGGTCCCGATCGAGGCCGGTTACAATTGCCCCGCGCCGGGCAAGCTCCGAAGCAAGGGGACCGTCGCCGCAGCCTACGTCCAGCACCGTCCTGCCGGCGACCGGGCCGAGAAGTTCGAAGAGGAGCTGTTGCTCCAATGCGTCGGTGATCTGGCCGAGACGGTTCAATCGCCAACGGGCGTAAGATTGGCTCAGCCCTGTCGTTTGCGCGCCGCTCATAAGGCTTTCGCCTCCCTATTTCGTGGCGCCGAGCATGTCGGACAGTGCTTCGACCACCTCGTCGATTTCATCGCGGGTCGTGCCGCGCCCGAGACTGAAGCGGATAGCGCCCATGCCGACGTGAGGAGCGACGCCCATGGCCTCCAGCACCGGCGACAGCGTGACGCGGCCGGAGCGACACGCCGATCCCGTCGAGGCCGCGACGCCGTCGAGCCGCGCCAGAACTTCGGCGCCGATCCGGCCAACGAAGGAAACATTGAGCGTGTTCGGCAGGCGATGAACCGGATGGCCGTTGAGGGCGACGCGATCCCCGAAACGCTCCCGCAACTCTCGCCAGAAATGATCGCGCAATTCGCAAACGCGATCCATGGGCGAAAGATCGCGCGCAAGCTCGCAAGCCTTGCCGAGGCCGACCGCGAGCAGGGCGCTCTCGGTGCCGGCACGTCTCCCGCCCTCGTGTCCGGCGCCGTGAATGAGCGGTTCGAGCGAGACGCCACGGCGCACGAACAGCGCTCCCACTCCCTTTGGCGCATAAAGCTTGTGGCCGGCGACCGACAGAAGATCGACGCCGAGCGCGTTCACGTCGGTGGCGACCTTGCCGACGGACTGGGCGGCATCGGTGTGAAACAGCACGCCATGCTCATGGGCGATTTGCGCGCAATCCTCGATCGGCTGGATAGTTCCGACTTCATTGTTGGCGTGCATGACGGAAACGAGGATGGTGCGCGGCGTGATCGCCTTGCGGAGGTCGTCGGGGTCGATCAAACCCGCGCCGTCGACCGGCAAGAATGTGACGCGCGCGCCGAGGCGCTTGAGAAACCGGCAGGGTTCGACGATCGCCGGATGCTCGATGGCGGTCGTGACGATGTGATCGCCCTTGTCGCGCAGCGCGAAGAAGACGCCCTTGAACGCGAAATTGTTGGACTCGCTGCCGCCGCTCGTGAAGACGATTTCGTCGCTCCTACAGCCGAACAGCGCCGCCATCTGGCCGCGCGCCGTTTCGATGCCGGCCTTCGCGGTGGTGGCGGCCCAGTGGCCGCTCGACGGATTGCCGTAATGATCGTCGAGAAACGGCCGCATCGCGTTCGCGACCGCCGGATCAATCGGCGTGCTGGCGTTGTAATCGAGATAGATGCGCCGCATGGCCTAAAACACCAAGACCTTGTCGGCTTCCAGGGTCGCCGCCGCAAGTTCGTCCATCGTGCTGCGGTGGGCGCCTTCCAGAACAGCGGCCTCGTCAAGGCCGCGCGCGTCCATGCAGGCGCCGCAAAGAAGCACCACGCCCCTTCTGGCCAGCACGCGCTTAAGCATTTTCTCGACGTTGTAATAGCCGTCCGGCGTCTTTTGGCCAGACTTGGCCGCGATGACCGAGTCCGCCATCAGGAAGACGGTCACTTCCGCCCGCGAATCTTTCCGTAGCGCATGGGCGAGCCGCAGCGCGTTGTAGCAACGCTCGGTCCCATAGGGCGGGTCATTGAAAATGAAGAGGGTCTTCATAGAATCTGCCTTTCCCTTGCCCCAAGGAACTTCTCGCATCGCTTCACGCTTGCGCTGCGTGATCAAGCGCACAGCTCTGTCGCGTCCCGCGATTATGGCCGAGCGCGGACATTCCAAGACTCGTTCTGACGCGAGCGGGTTATTGATCGAGCACGCGGCGACGCTCTTCGAACTCTTCCTTGTCGATCTCGCCACGGGCGAAACGCTCCTTGAGAATATCGAGCGGCGTGCGTCCTGGAGGCGGTTGGTATGGCGGCTGGACCCCAATCCACGAGCCGCCAATCCAACGGACGAGAAGAACGACGACCGCGATCACCGCGGCGAGCGCCAGGATCATGAAAAGCGGGCCAAAGATCATGCCGTACCAGCCTCCGTCCCACATCATATGCGACATGTGTCGCTCCCAATCATATTTGTCGGGCTCGGTTGGAGTTTGCGCCCAGCTCCAGGCGGGTCGCATGATCAGCGCGGCGCACGAAGCCGCCGCCATAAGTGTCCTGTGACCGTTCATGTCTTCCCTCCTTCCGGTTACTTGTCATTGGTTCGCCTCGACTCCGGTTGAGAACCGCGCATAAGCAACGCTGCAATTAGACCGGAGAGAAATGTGAGCGCGGCGATTGTCCCGATCGCCCATGACAGCCCGAAGATATCGGCGATGACGCCCGCGGAGAGCGCGCCGATCGCATAGCCGAGATCACGCCAGAACCGGTAGACGCTCAGCGAGCGCGCGCGCCATGATGGATGCGAGGCATCGGAGACCGCAGCGATCAGGCTCGGATACACCATCGCGGTGCCGAGCCCGAGCAGCAGGCTGCCGATCAGCCAAAATTCGAACTCACGTGTCGCCGCGGTCAGAAACAGACCTGCCGCCTGGACCCACATCCCGGCGACGATCAGGCCTTTGCGTCCCCAGCGATCGCTCAAGGGCCCGGTCGCGATCTGGAGAATGCCCCATGTCGCCGGATACACGGCTTTGAGAATGCCGATCCGCTCGACGCCGAGGCCGAAGGCGGCGAAGAACAGCGGGAAAATGCCCCAGCTCATGCCATCGTTCAGATTGTTGACGAGTCCGGCTTGGGATGCCGCGAAGAGATTGCGATCACGGAACGATGTCAGCGCGAACACCTCCCAGAAGCCGATCGCTGCGGCTTCACGCGGGCTGTCGCCGATTTCCAGGCGAACGTGGTCGCGCGTGTCGCGGACGAGAAGGATGGAGAGTAGCGCGCCAGCAATCGCATAGCCGACGCCCAGATAGATCGGTACCGGACGGAGCCCGTACTCCGCAGCGAGGTAACCCGTGAGAAACGCGGTCACGCCGACCGCGAGATAGCCAGCAGACTCGTTGAGGCCGACCGCCAGGCCGCGCGATTTCGGTCCGACGAGGTCGACCTTCATGATGACGGTCATCGACCAGGCGAGGCCCTGATTGACGCCGAGCAGCGCATTGGCGGCGACAATCCATCCCCAGCTCGGCGCCCACATGATCATGAAGGGAACCGGTAGGCCGACCAGCCATCCCAGAATCAGTACGCGTTTGCGCCCCCAAACGTCGGCGAGATGTCCCGAGACGAGATTGGCGAAGGCCTTGACCACGCCGAAACTGACGATGAACGAGACGACGAGGGTAGTTGAAGCAATGCCGAATTCCTCCGAGCCGATCAGCGGCACGACCGTGCGCTCAATGCCAACCATGCCGCCGACAAAGGCGTTGATCAGAACGAGCAGCGCGAACTGCCGCCAATTGGCGCGCAGCCCGAGGCTTATGGCGCTGGCTCGGAACGACGGGTTACCGTCAACCGCACTCATTCGGCCGCCGCCATCAATCCCGAGTTGATTGCGCGGACGTGGGCGGCTTGCGGCGGCGCTGGCGGTATATCGGCGACCATGGCGCGGACAAAGACCTCTTCGTTCTCAATTCGAAACGCCTTGTTGTGGCGTTTCTCGAACCCGATCGTTGATGTTGGCTTGCCACTCAGGCTGCGTCCGCAAACCGAGCCCGAATAGGCCCCCGGCAGGATTTCGAGATAGTCGGGGAGAGCCTTGAGCCTCTGCACCGAGCGGAACAATACGCGCGCGCCTTCCTCGGCGTTCGTCGCGAGCTCCGTTCGGCCGAGATCGCCCACCATGAGCGTATGCCCGGTCAACGCGAACCAGGGCTCGTCGGCGCGCGTGCGATCGGTGACGAGGAGCGAAATATGCTCGGGCGTGTGGCCTGGCGTGTGCAACACGCGGATCGCGACGTTGCCGAGCTCCAGCGCGTCTCCGTCATGCACGCCGTGGAAGGGAAAAGAGACCTTGGCTTCGGCGAAGAGCACATATTTCGCGCCCGCAGCCTCTGCGAGCGCGCGGCCTGACGAGACGTGATCGGCGTGCAGATGCGTGTCGATCACATAAAGAATGCCCATGGCGGTTTCTTCCGCCGCGCGTAGATAGAGCGCGATGTCGCCGGCGGGATCGACAACCGCCGCGGCGGCGCGCCCGCCACAGCCAAAGAGATAGGACGCCGCGACGGGGCTTGCGTGCAGGTACTGGCGCAGGATCATTGAACTCTCCGCATGTGTTCGCCCGCTTGCGGCGGAGCCGCCTTGACAAGGGCTCGAGATCATTCAATTATTCACTTGAATGATATGAGCGTTATCCAAGATGTCAACCCGAAGTCCCAAACAGGCATTATTCGCGGAGTTCGCGGCGGTGGCGAAAGCGCTCGGCCACGCCCATCGCCTCGAATTGCTGGAGCAACTCGCACAGGGCGAGCGCAGCGTCGAAACGCTGGCGCAGAAGACCGGCCTCTCCATCGCCAACGCCTCGCAGCACTTGCAGCACATGCGGCGCGCCGGGCTGGTAGGCGCGAGACGCGACGGCAAGTTCGTCCTATACCGGCTCGCCGATGAAGCCGCGCTCGATCTTCTGGCGGCGCTCGGACGACTTGCGGAACGCAACGTCGCCGCAGTCGAACGTCTCATGCGACGCTATTTCCACGACCGTGACGGGCTGGAGCCTGTGCCGCGGGACGAGTTGCTTGAGCGGATCCGCGCCGGCGTCGTTACGGTGCTCGATGTGCGGCCGGAAGACGAATTCGCGCTTGGGCATTTGCCGAACGCCGTCAACATTCCGTTGAAAGCCATGGAAGCGCGGCTTGGTGAACTCGATCCATCGCAAGAAATCGTCGCCTACTGCCGGGGACGCTTCTGCGTGCTTTCTTTCGAAGCGGCGGCGCTGCTGCGTAGTCGCGGCTTTAAGGCGCGCTGCCTTCAGGACGGTCTGCCCGAATGGCGCGCCGCCGGGTTGCCTGTCGTCGCCGATGCTTCGTGAAGCGCAGTCGTAAGCAAGGAACAAGACAAGGGAGGCAATGATGACTAGCGATATTCAGCCGCATAATCAGAAGGCTGCGGCGGTATGGAACTCCGGTGGCGCGCATTATGAAGACATCAGCCGCGGCATCGCCGATTCCATCGAGCATTGCGTTTTGCGCCTCGATCCGAAGCCCGGCGAACGCATTCTCGATCTCGCCACCGGCACCGGCTGGACGTCTCGCATCCTTGCAAGGCGCGGCGCGAAGGTCACGGGCGTCGATATCAGCGAAAAGCTTGTCGACGCTGCGATCGCGCGCGCCAAGAACGAAAACCTCGACATCGCCTATGAAATTGGCGACGCAGAGAGCTTGCCGTTCGCGGACGGCGCGTTCGACGCCGTCACATCGACCTGCGGCGTGATGTTCGCTAGCCGTCCGGAGACCGCCGCGGCCGAACTCGCGCGTGTTTGCAAAATGGGTGGACGCATCGCTTTGACCACTTGGCTCTCCGACAGCAATCTCTTCAAGATGTTCATGGTCATGAAGCCATACATGCCGCGGCCGGCCACACCCGCGCCGCCGTCGCCTTTTGAATGGGGCAAGACGGAACGCATTCGCGAACTGCTCGGGACGAATTTCGAACTCGCCTTTGAAAAGGGAACGTCCTTCTATCGCGAGCCGAGCGGGGAAGCTGCGTGGAAGACATTTTCGACCGGCTACGGACCGACGCATTCCTTAGCCGAGAGTCTCGATGACGCGCGGCGCGAAGATTTGAAGCGCGATTTCATCGCCTTCCACGAAGGCTTTCGCAATGAACTCGGCGTTTGCGTGCCGCGCGAATATTGGCTGACGGTCGGCGTCCGGCGCTAGGGGCTGTATCGCTGGCGTCGCCGACATGTTCAGGGAAAGGGGCCTACTCGATGAATAGTCTCTTCATCCTCAACGATCCGCCCTACGGCACGGAACGCGCCTATAATGGGTTGCGTCTCGCGCATGCGGTCAACAAGCTCGATCCCGAGGGCGGCGTCACAATATTTCTGCTCGCCGACGCCGTTCTTTCGGCGCGGGCCGGCCAAAAAACGCCAGACGGATACTACAATATCGAAAAAATGCTCAAACGTGTCATTGCGGCCGGCGGATCGAGGGCGCCGAGCGAAGCACGATGGACGCTCTTGCTGCGCAGACGATCGCCGCCGACAAGGTTCTCGTTTTCTGAGGAGCAGGGCTTAATGAAAGGCCGTGAAAGTGGCATGCCCTCGGAAGAGTATTGGGGAACTTTTTTCGAGGCCGATACCGCCGGGGCTTACCGCGAGATCACAGTCTCATGCGATGATATACAACTTGCTGCATGTGGATGACCCCCTCGGCCTCCTCAAGGAAGCTCACCGCGTATTGGTCTTCGGCGGCAGGCTCTCAATCATGCATTGGCGGAGCGATATTCCTACGCCGCGGGGACCGTCTCTCGACATTCGGCCAACTCCCGAGCAATGCCTGGCTTGGATGGAAAGAGTCGGCTTCAAAGACATTGACGCCGTAAGCCTTCGCGATTGCTGTCCGTTCCATTTCGGGCTTGTCGCCTCGCGACAGGACAGCGCGAGAAGCGCGCCTCGGCCGCGTCAACCGCGTGCGCAAAATTCATGCGAGACCGCATGAGCTATCATCGAACGCGAGAGCGCCCGCCGATCCTGTGCGACAAACATCCTCAGGCAGCGTCCGCGTTCACGCCGCAGAACCTTCTGCGCGAGGCGCGTCGTCAAAAGGGCGTTCCCGACGCGCCGACGCCGGAAGTCTGCATTCTTGACCCAGATGGCGATATCGTCCGCTTTCTCCGAGCTGCGGGCCGGTCACGACCCGTCGACGGATGGGCCTGCTACCACAGCGAGATGGACTGCTTCGAGCATGGCGGGCGCGAATTCGGCATCATCGGCTGCGCCGTGGGCGCGCCGTATGCTGTGCTCGTGGCGGAGCAGATGTTCGCGTCGGGCTGTCGCCTGCTGATCAGCATCACCTCTTCCGGCCAGATAACGGCGCTACGCCCGCCACCCTATTTCGTGTTGATCGAACGTGCGTTGCGCGACGAGGGCACCAGCTATCATTACCTTGCTCCTGCGGACTACGCAGCGGCTGATCCCACTCTGGTGGCGACGGTCGGCCCAGCCCTTGCGAAGGTGGGTGAACCAGTCGAGCGCGGCGCGACCTGGACAACCGATGCGCCTTACCGGGAGACCGAGGAAGCCATTGCGGTGGCGCGCGCTCGAGGCATATTGGCGGTCGAGATGGAGGCGGCGGCGCTCTATGCGTTCGCCGAGGCGCGGGGCAAAGCCGTGCTCTGCTTCGCCCTGTGACAAACCAGATGGGCCAGGCAGGGGATTTCGAGAAAGGCGTAGCGAACGGAGCCATTGCCTCGCTCGGCTTGATTGAAGCCGTCGCTGGAGCCTGGCTGCGATCGCTCTGTTAGCGACGATTCTTTTTATACGGGATTCGCCAGATGCCCCCGTGTTCGAAGGTGAGTTTTGCGTCCAATTGGACGCTTTGGCTAGTCTACGGCGCGGGTCTGAGCAGCCTCAGGGGCGGATAGGGGCCGTCGACAAACACGAAAAGCCGCAGCTCGTGGCGGGCGCCAAAAGCGTCAATTTTTCAGCGGCGATCACCAGGGCCGCGATTGGATCTCCATCCGTCAGCGCAAGCCAACGCTCGACCAACTCGGCCATTGGCGCCGGCAACGGTTCGCCGCCCTCGCGCTGAATCGTCCAGTCTCTCTTGGCTTCGTCTTCCATATCGCGCCTCAGCCGAGCAATTCGCGGGGCATGGCCCGTCCGTCCGGGCCAACCACAACTTCAAAATGTTCGGCGTCGATCGCGTTTTGTGCGGCGTAAATTTCAGCAACGTAGATGATAATCGGCGTTGGCCAGTCGGCGCGCGTCGGCCGCTCCGTGAGCGTGAATATCGCGTCATCGACTTCGAAAAGTCCCGCGCTGTTGGATGCGTCCATCACATCTTCGACGCCTTCAAGATAGGAACTGGCGAGCGATCTTGACCAGTGATGGCGGACGATCAGCGAATGCGACGCGTTACGGTCGAGGTGATCGATTTCATTGACAACGCAGCCACGGATTGCCGCCATGGCGCTCGGGGCAAGCGTATAAGCGATATGTTGGAGCGCTTGCGGGTTTTCGTGGCGCGCTCGTTTGGCGGCCTTCCGCGAAATTGCGAAAATTCTTGGAAAGTACAGGCGCAACGGCGGACACCAGACGCGTCCATGGTCGGCCCTTCTCTTGCGTAAATTCACATTGTGCCGCATCAAATTGAATTTCCGGTCGTCTCGTGCTCTGAGCTCGAGATCGGAGTGTTATTGGAAGCGCCGCAAGCGTTGCGAATTGTTAAGGCGATAATTCGGCATTTGTTCGATGCGCGGCCGGGAAAGGCGCCGCGCTCGCGGCTACGTTGGTGAAGCACTGGAAGAAATTTGCGTTCAAAGTTGATTGTCAACGTTCATCCACGCCATGTCGATGCTCGATGACCAACGTGCGGGTTAAATTTAGAGACTGCGAGTTCGCTGCACCGGCTATGCGTTCCGTTGAGATTTGTTGAGTCGCGGCGAATGGATTTCGGCGGTACTTTCGCAAGCGTCGTGGCCACAGAAGAACATTCGCTGTCACATGGATCTCAACCGATTTTTGGGCGGCTGCTTCTGATTGGCGAATCGTTAAAAGCGATGCGCGCGCTCCAAGCCCGGCCGAGCTGCGCCGCTGGCCGCACGATCGCGAACTCGACCACCATCGTCGCGGCGGCGATCGCGGCCAGAGCGGCAAGGACGGCGGCGGGTACGCCGATCCTCGCGGCATCCGATTCCGCCGCGACGCCGATCAGCGGCAGGTGGACGAGATAGACGGAGAACGACGCGCGGCCGACCCTGCGCACGGGCTCGCCAACATGGCCCCCGATGGGCGTGCCTTTAAGACGTCCCAGAACAACGCTGGCGCTGACCAGCGCGACAAGCGCCCAGGCGAACCCCGAGAAGGGTCCAATTGCAATCCGCGCCATCATGGACGCGACCAGTATCCACCATGCGGCCATCCCGGGGGTCACCGGAGGCGCCTTCGCCAGCCAGGTGGCGCCCCGCCGCACCTCGCTGGCGAGCGCCGCGCCAAGCAGGAGCGCTTCCGGACGCAGCGCCCATAGCAGGGAGCCGCGCGGGCGGGGAATGAGCGCGAGCAGCAGAATGGCGGTGAGCGCCGCGTAGAGCGGCGCGCGCCCTCGCGCGAGCAGAAGCGTCGGCGCCAGGAGATAGAATTGTGCTTCGCTCGCCAGCGACCAGAAATGGGACGTCGCGAGCGCATCGCCGCAGTGGGCGTCGACCTCACATCGCGCCCAATGGACGTTTGCGACGAACGCCGCCGCCGTCCAAAGATCCGCGGCGCTCGATGCGGGATGTTCAAGATTGGCCATTGCGAGCGCCGTGAGGATCGCCCATGCCGGAAGCGCGATCCGGGTCAGCCGGCGGGCATAGAAGGCTGCCATGGCGCGCGTGAAACCGCCGGCCGCATCGGTCAGATCGGCGAGATTCTGGAAAATCAGAAAACCTGAAATCACAAAGAACAGATCGGCGCCGACACTGAGATCAGGAAGGTTGAGCCAGAACGCGACGGCCGATTGCGACCCGAAGGCGAGCGCGAAATGCGACAGCATCACCGCGCCGAGCGCCAGGGCCCTCAATTCGTCGAGCATATCAACCCGTTCCGTCAAACGGCTGCGCTCCTCTCAGCGTTGTTGCGTGCAGTGTTTGGGCCGAGCCCATATCGGCCGAGCCTCGTCATATCCGCGCTCGGCGGTGACTTCGCCGTCAGCGACCTTGAGGACGTGTCGAGGAAGCGCCTTCGTGTTTCACCTCCGCGCAGGCGAAGCGCACGACACATGCCGCCGCAGGGCTCTATGTTAAGGCCTAAACCCTATTCGAGACAATCTTACTATCGCCTTTCTTCTAATAAAATGCTAGCCAGCACGCGCGGTATTTCCACCCCTGGAACGGGGTGGCGATCGTTTCGCATCATTGGAGAGAAGCAATGAGAACAACCAATCTTTTCATTCTACGAGGCTATGTCGGGCAAGAGCCGAAGGCGTTCGATGATGGCAAAATCGCGAAGGTCAGCGTGGCGACGAATCGTAGTTGGACCGACAGGAAATCGCGCGAACGCGTCGAAAAGACGGACTGGGTTACGGTCACTCTGCTGAACGAGCGCGACGCGGCTTTCGTGTTGAAGAATGTCAGAAAGGGCGCGCCGATCTACGCCGAATGTCGCGTTGCCGAAACGTCCTATGAGAAGGACGGCAAGACGATTTACGGCGTGGACGTGGTCGCCAATGTGTTTGACGTCTTGAGCCGCGCCGATAGCGACGAAGAGGACGCCGCGTAATCAGCTGTCGCTGACACGCCCGGCATCCAGACGACCTCGAACGGGGAGCGCTTGGAGATTGTGTTGCGCGCCACAAGCCATTCCATTGAGCGCGGTCGCGCAGCGCCTGCAAAGAGCAAGAACTTCGAAAAGTGCATCGAATAAAGCGTCGCTGGTATTCTTCGCCAAACGCTTGCCTCTCAGGTGCAGAAGCGGGGTTGATCGTCGTTTATCAAGACCTTCGCAATTCCCTGCGACGAGATATGCCTGCAAGATTGTGTGTGCGCGTAATTCAAGCGCTATCCGTGTAGGCTCGACTACGGGGCTGATCACAGCGCCCGTTTTTCGGGCTCGCACTGGCCTCGTGTCGGCGCGCGGCGCGCGCCGTCGCTATGCTCACTCGGACCAGAGGTCGCAATTTTCCGAAAAACGGGCCGGGCAATAGCCCTTTGGCGTCGCTACGCTCGCGTCGGGACTATGGCCCCCTCTTGCGCTCGCCTTGCGAGCCTCTATGGGGCGCGACCGCGCCGTCTTTAGCTAACAACGCGTAGCGAGGGACTTCTGAATGGACGGATATTCCGGCTTTCGAATTCGTCGACGGCGCGCGCGATCGCAAGGACGCGCTACTCCTCCTAAGTTGCAAGCCGCAGGCACGAGCAATGAATGTACCGGACGTGATCAACACCAATTCCATCTCTCGTTCCCATTCGCTTAAACCACCGCGAGATCGCCAGTCCGTCACGCTATCCACCCTGGCGCTTTATCGCGGCTCGATTCCAGAACGCGAAAGGCGTCACGTCTTAATCACGATGGACGCCCCGACCAACTGCGCGTTCCGTTGCAGAGCGTCGCGAGCGGGGCTGATCCTCGCACGGCGCACCTTGAATGCCGTCACATATCGGCGCTATTACCTTGCGGCTGCAATCGTACGGGGAGCGATCCAAGTGTAGGCTGCGTATTGAAGGAGGCCAACCATGATTCCCAATCAATCCGACACGGTCGCAGACGCAGCGCCAACGACGCTCGAGCTGACCGATTACGATATCTCGCATATGATCGTTTATCTGCGCCTGCTCGAGGCGGCGCGTGACGGCGCTGGCTGGGAAGAGGCGAGCCGAATCGTCCTCAAGATCGATCCCGACGTCGACCGTGAACGCGCGCGGCGCGTCTATCACAGCCATTACGCCCGCGCACGATGGATGACGCAGCAGGGCTATAAGGAGCTGCTGAAAATGCCGAATTCGTGACGACAATCGGGATGCGCGCCGGGGCTAACGCTTCACCCGCTTTTTCGTAGGCTCGGCGCGCGGCGCATCCCAGTAGAAGCTTCGGCCGCCAAGCGCTCCCGTGAACCGTTCGCCATCGCCGTAAAGCGTGAAAACAACAGTGGTGTTCGGCACCGCCAGTTGGACGCGACGTTGCTCCCGATCATAACGTATGACGCGCGCTGTCATCGTTTCGCCCTCTCTATCGGCGTCGGCTAAAACAATCTCGTTCATCGCAACACTATGCCTAAGATCGACCAATATTTGGATAGCCGCCCCCCCCCGCGTCGCGGACAAAGCGCAACGTCGCCCATTCTTCGACTGCGTGCAACAGGCGCATTCCGCGGCGACATGGCTTCGTCTCTTCCTCCTCACTTACGCTTCGGATGCGCCGCGCCCAAAGCCGCTCGACTGTTTGCGCGGCGTGAGGGTCGTCACTCAATAGGCGCTGGGCTTCTCATAATCGGCCCATTTGAACGGCTTGTCTTGTCTTGGCATCATTGATACGGCCACACGGGATCGATCATCGGCAAGCCTATTTGTGGCGTTGCGCGATGGTGTGAGAACGAAGGGGGCCGCGCCTCGGGGACAATTCGACGGACCTGATTGTGTGCCGAACGCAGCACAGATCTCACTTGCCACGTCGGGCCTTCGCCCGTTGCTCTTTACTGGCTTGTCTAGCGCCGGCGAAGCCACGTCGGCGCCTGCGCCGAAGAATTTTCCCCTTGCCGCTATGCGGCAATTCCTCGCGCACGGGCGCGGCGCGCCCTCCAAAATTCTCCGTCGCGGCCGGCGCGCAGCGCTTCGCTTGCCCGCTGCGACCTTACGGCCTTGCGGCTCTGTGGTCTCCTTACCCCGGCGCTTTCAGAACGCCATCGCAACGGGCCGAGGCCCAACGATAGGAGAGAAAAAATGTCGCAGCTCAACACGCACATTCAGGTCGGCCGGGTCGGTCAGCTCAAGGAGGTCGGCGCTAATCTCGTCGTCACCGTTTGCTCGAACAACCCCTACAAGAACGGCAATGGCGAGTGGATCGACAATCCCGAGTGGATCGAACATACGATCTTTGCCCGGCAGGACTCGCGCATCAAATGGGCGCGCGAAAAACTCGAATCCGGCGACCTGGTTCAAGTGACGTCGCGCCCGAAGCAGACCGAATGGAAAGCCGCTAATGGCGAGCGCCGGTTCGGCTACACTTTCGCGGTAGAGGACATTCAGCACCTTGCCGACAAGCCGGCGAAGAGGGCGGAAGCGCCCGCCGCGAAGTCGCAGGGCAAGAAGTCCCGATGAAACGCGATCGAGGGGCCGCGCGCGGCCCCTCGAGCACAAGCAGACTAATTTACATCATCAGATTGCTCGTCGGGGCGATCAGCAGACGGCGCCCATGCCTGGCGCGCATTGATCGGCGCGGCGATCCGCTCACCGCAAGACGCTCTGTCGCCATCAGGGTGTCGCGGCGTGTCGCCCCCTTGGTCACGAAAAGTGCAAACGCGCCGCTGACCGCCCATATACGTTCATCATCGGGCCTCTTCTTCGCCAGCTGCGCTTCTTTCCCATGCGGTTTGCGCGAAACGGACGAGATCCATTTCTCCTTGGCCATAAATTTGCGCGATTCCGCTTTCATCGCAGAGCAGCCCAACGTCGGCGGCCTCGACGCAACGCAATATTTCAGGGGCCAAGTCCTTTGGAAGAAAAAATGCAACGTAAGGATAGCGCACTGGGTGGCGTCCGCCAAAAGCGCCTGCGTTACAGCTGGACACAGGGATTGCGCCGTAGGCCGAAATCGCGATTGTCGCGGAGGCGACGCCGACATCCAGCCCCCAGAGTGCGGGTTCGTCGTCGAATGCGGTCGCGCGCTCTTCTTCGAAGGCCGACATTTCCGCGTCAACGTCATCCGCCATCTTTAGTCGCTCAATCAGTTTCGTCTCGATATCGAGCGCTGTGCGAACGACGCCCCAACCGCAGCCGCGCAGATCGCAATAGGCGCGATTGCCTGCAAGCGCGCCCTCCTCTTCCGCTTGTTCGAGTTCGTCGGGCGATATGTCGGCCAAGTCCGCGACATTCAGGTGGCGATGGATTTTTACGGGGAAGGAGCGCGGAGCCCAACGCATGGAGGTCACCCGGAAACGAGAAATTTTACAGTGCGAGGGCTCGATCGGCTCTCTCGTCGATTCTGATAATAGCGGGATCGCGGTTGGAACATATATAGAACATACTGGACATGGCGCCAAAAAGGCGCCAGCTTCGCTGCATGCTCGATTCTTCAAAAACTCAGGCGATTCGCCCGCTGGATCGCATCAATCTTCGGTTGTCGCCCGAGACCTTCGATGCCATCGATAAAGTGCGGAGCGCGCGTCCCGGCAATATCTCCAGGAACACCTGGATTGCCGAGGCCATCAAGGAAAAGCTTGAACGGGACGATGTTCTGGTCGACGACCAAGCCATTGAGCGGAAGCGTCATGCCTAATTTTTATGAGTTTTTTGCCGGTGGCGGGATGGCCCGGGCGGGGCTTGGGTCCGGTTGGACATGTCTGTTCGCGAATGATTTCGATCACAAAAAAGGTCTCGCCTATCAAGCCAACTGGGGTACGGGCGGAGAACTCAAGGTCGGCGATGTTCGCCAGGTCACCGTGGATGAGCTGTCAGGATACGCCGACCTGATTTGGGGGTCGTTTCCCTGCCAGGATTTATCTTTGGCCGGAGGCGGAGCCGGGTTGAAGGGAGAGCGCTCTGGAACCTTCTATCCGTTCTGGGATGTCATCACGGGGCTGATCGACGACAATCGCGCGCCGACGATTATCGCGATCGAGAATGTTTGCGGCACGCTGACCTCCCACGGCGGACGAGATTTCGAAGCGATCTGCAAGACCTTCGGCGAAGCCGGATATCGATACGGCGCCTTGATCATCAACGCCTCTTTGTTTGTGCCGCAGTCGCGGCCACGATTGTTTGTGATCGGCGTAAGAGACGATGTGACGATAGACCCGTCGCTCCTGTCGCCGGAGCCAATCGAGCCATTTCATACGCTGGGATTGCGCAGAGCCGTTGACGGCGTTTCCTCCCGCGCCCGGAAGAACATGCTGTGGTGGAATTTACCGACGCCGCCGCGTCGCAAGAATTCTTTCGCCGATATCATCGAAGAAAATCCTTCGAGCGTCGACTGGCATACTGCCGCAGAAACTAAGCAAATTTTGGCGATGATGTCGCCGGTCAACAAGGCGAAGGTTGAAGCCGCCAAGCGTTCAGGGCGTCGAATGGTGGGCGGGGTCTATAAGCGCACCCGTCTCGACGAAAATGGCGTCAAGGTCCAACGGGCGGAAATTCGGTTTGACGATGTCGCGGGATGTCTGCGGACGCCCGCAGGCGGTTCGAGCCGTCAGACGATCGTCGTCGTCGATGGCAACAAGATTCGCTCGCGCCTGATTTCGTCGCGGGAGACCGCCCGATTAATGGGACTTGATGACGCGTATAAGCTGCCAAAAAATTACAACGAGGCTTACCATTTGACGGGCGACGGCGTTGCTGTCGATGTCGTTCGGCATCTGGCGCGCTATCTGCTCGAACCGCTTCTCGACGTCTGCGCTGCGGCGGAGAAGGCCGCGTGAGCCTTATTCCTTGCGAGCAGGACCCAAGCGTGCGCCAGCAGATCGCAGAATTCACTGAAGTGCTCAAGACCCAAGCGCATAAGCTCGGCGACCACGGGCTTGCGGAGAAAGACTTCTACGCCTCGCCGATTTTCCGCGGCGCTATTCAACAGGTGCGTGGAGAGTTTGCCGCAGCGATGCGAGGCAAGCGGGAGTTCGTCCAGCATGTTCTCAATCACATGGAGGATCAAGGCTTCATCGCGGGCTGGGACCGCGCCAAGCGCGGCGTGTTGCATGACTACGTTGTGACGCTACCAAGCGGACGAACGGCGATCATCGATCTGAAAGGCTCTTTGGAAGGCGACAACTCGAAAATTTTCTCGCGGCCGGAAGGCGCAGATGAATTTGTCATTTGGAGCCTGTGCACCAATGTTGGCGCCGACCCACGGCGCAACGGCTGGTCTGGGGTTCATACGCGCATAAGCGCACAGATCATCGCGCGTAATCAGTGCGTCGATGGCCTCGTCATCTGGGATATGGTGTGTGGAACGATCGGACGCGCCTGTCCGAAGTTGTTGGATGAGAGCGATGCCAGAACGACCGTGATCGGTCCTTTCCGTGCGCCGCCGCCCTGCATCTATCTTTTCCCATCTTCCCTACCCTCTGCTGAGGCGCCGGAAGTCGGCGCGCAATCACTGATGAACGTCGAACTCCTCGCTGCATTCCATTCCTGCTTTGGAGGTCGCGATAACGCGATTAATCATGTCAGCTTCGAAATCGCCTCGCTCGGCGACGAGACGATGCGGCGCACGACAATCGTGCGCGGAGGAGTCGTGCAGCATTCCTCCGACATGACGGCAATCCGACATGCCTAGTCCGAACGAGCCCACTCCTCGTCGCGATCCCGATTTCATTAACTTTCCACCGTTCGAGACGGAGGATCTGCGAGCCAATCTGGAGAGGTTTCTGGATACATCGTTCGAAGAGGCCGTGGGGCAGACTCGCCGTGTCGGGAATTACAAATGGGGCGTTTACGCCTTCTTCGATTATGACGGCGAACCCATCTATGTCGGGCAGACGAACGAGATGCTGCGCACGCGCATTCGTCGTCACTTGACCAATCAGCGCACTGATGCTGTTGCCATGTCAGTGCTTGATCCGTTCGAAGTGCTCGAAATCGAGGTCTGGCCGCTGCCACAATATCAGGAGACAAGTGGCAAGGATGCCGACGCGCGCAAGCAACTGGATGCTTTGGAGCGATTGATCACGCAGCGCGCGGTTGATCGGTCAGAGTTCAAAGCGATCCTGAACGAGAAGGATCCACCGCCTGGGTCGCTCGTCGTCGAAGCGCCCCGATCCCTGCGCGCGAGAATTGTTTCCGACCGCGTCTATGAGCTCCGATCACATCCCGATTTTCGGATCGCTCGAAGAGCGCTCATTATTTCGCGGCTTGCGCAGGTGATCTCCGAGCGCAAGGTCCAGGGTGGATTACGACGCGTATTGCTGACACAGGCCTTGCGTCTTCAGTGGTTGGCGTCGCGTCGCTATGACGCGCTGGGTGGCGCTGCGTCGGTTGAGCAAGAAGGCGATGAAGATGGTTGACCGCGTGCAGCGAAAATATTTTGGATTTCGGTGACAAATTGGAGCCTTCGTCCCGACTTGCCGCTCCCTGAACACGCCTGCCATTGTGACTTCGTCGTGTGGAGGCGGGTCGGGATCTGCTCCTCAAAGGATACGTCAATGGGTTGGCGAGGACAACAAAACCGAGAAGACGACGAGGAAGCGCGCTGGCGGCAGCTTCCATTCCGCGAGCGCTATAACTGGCGGGTTGTATTCACATCGATCGGCTCGGCCATCGTCGTCCTCATTTTTATCATCTGGAGCCAGTGGCAGTGATCCACCGGCGCTGGTTTCGGATCGTTGTTGGCGCTTCCCTCCTCTGCGGCATCGGCTTCTTGCCCGTGCGCGCCGGCGATGTGGAAATCCACTACGCGCCTGATGAAAACCTTGAGCGCATCGACGTCGACCTGATCCGCTTGGCGCGCGCGAAGATCGACATGGCGGTCTACTCGCTCACGGACTGGGCCGTCGTCGACGCGTTGATCGAGGCGCGCCGGCGCGGGGTCGCCCTCCGCATCGTCCTAGACCCAGGCCAGCAGCACGCGCTCGACCGGCTTCGCCCCGTTGCCGACGATGTCCGGATGAAACCGGCGGGCGCATACATGCACCTGAAGTCCTATGCGGTCGATGGGCGCCTTCTTCGGTCGGGATCGGCCAACCTGTCGGCCTCCGGGCTCAAGCAGCAGGATAATGATCTCGTCGTTCTACACGACCCGTCTGCGGCGAAGTCCTTCGAGGCGCGCTTCCAGCAGCTATGGAATGTTTCCCGGCCGCTTCCCAACTCTGCCGCTTACGCCGAGCCGGCGTCCAAGGACGCGCGGACGCCCGCCAAGGATTGCGTCATCAAGGGCAACATCAATCGCAAGGGTGAGCGCATCTACCATTTGCCGGGAAGCCGCGACTACGCCCGGGTCACCATCACGGGCGCCGAAGAACGCATGTTCTGCTCCGAGGCGGAAGCGACGGCGGCAGGCTGGAGGCCGGCGGCGGAAAAATAGCGACGATGTACGGACTGGCCTCGGCCATCATCCCTGTCGAGTTTGCATCCCTGCAACCCGTTGTCGATGATAGCCGGGGTACCACTTACGGCGCCAGCGCACGCCCAATTGCGATTCCGGTGACGACGAGGGCCGCGCCGACCGTCATGCCATAGATGAGCCATTGCGTCGTCTGCCGTCGCGCAACGTCGCGCGCCACGTCTTGCGCCGCGAGCGCAACGGCGCGGGCGAGGTCCGCCTTGGCCTGTTCGACCCCGGCGCGCATTTGCGCGTCCGCCGTTTCGCGCGTGCGCGCCAATATGGCCGACGCCTCGGTCGCAATCGCCTTGGGAAACTGGCGATAGAGGCTGTCGTAATATTGAAGCGCGAAGATGACGAGCCACAGCGCGTCATTGTCGCGAAGCCCGAGAACCTCCTTCACACGTCGAAGCTGTCGGCGTTCTGTCTCCGTCGCCGTCCGGCCGATCAGCTTTTCAAAGCCGGTCGCTTCTTCGGCTTCCATGCCATCAGCCATTCGGCAGGACCGCCGAAAAGGCGCCATCGACCTGTCTGAGCCAACGTTTCAATTCGGCGCGATTGCCGATCGGCATATCGGCGAGCGCCTTTCGGATGCTGAGACGCTTGCTGTAAAGGTCGTCGCTCACGCGGTCCGCCATGTCGGGGAAGAGCAGGCTCTTCCCGCCCCGACCTTCGATCGACTTTCGAGTCTTCGAGCCGTTATAGAGTTCGAACTTCTCGTCCGCGCCGAAGTAGCCGTTCTTGACGACGTGAACGGTTGAATTCGGGATCGCTTCGAGAAAATCCTGCAACAGCTCCAACGAATCGCGCTGACGATTGACAACCCACAAGGTCACCAATCGCCGCTTCAGCTCGTCGAGCGTGCCGCTCAGCGTGACGCCATAGGCCCCTACTCCCTGATTGTTCCGCGCCGCCGTATTGACGATAACGGTCTTATCCGCGTTTTCGTCACAGAGATTGACGAGCCGAATCCAGCCGTCGGCATCGTCCAGATTGACTCCCTCGCACGGGATCTCTTTCTCATAGTTCTGCATGACGTCAGGATTTGACGTGTCGGCATCGACCACGACAACCGCCTCGCCGCGCGCCGTGAGAAAATGGATGAGCGCCATTGTCACCATGGACTTGCCGACGCCGCCCTTGCTGCCGCCGACCATGTAAATCGCCTTATCCATTCGCCGATCTCCTAGATTTCATCGCGGTCACGGCGCACGCGGAAGGATGACGCGCGCGGCACGGGTTCAGTCTCGGTGCTTCCGATGGGTATGGGCCTTGTTATTTCCTGGGAGCTCGGCGCGGGCCTTTTCCCATTCTCTCTGGAGGGATGGCTTCCCCGCTTCATCCCGCGCTGGGCTTTCTGTTCGGCAAGCTGTTTCAGCACCCGAAACAGCGACGGCGCCGAAATCACAATGCCTTGCTCTCTGAGGTAATCGAGCAGTTGGGCATTCGTCAGCCCCCGACCTTTCGCCTTCATCAAGGGCGCGTAGATCGCGCCAATTTGTTCGCGCAAGGTGAGCCGGCGGTTCGGCTTCAGCGCGTTGATCCCTACTTTCAGACGCTGCACGTCCTCTCCGGTCAGCTTCATGCGAGCCTCTAATAAAATGGCAATTATTTAGACCCACTCCCTTCCTTGTGCAAGACCTTTATGACAACGCTCCGAGAGCGCTTTGCAGATGGAGTCGATATGCGCGCAATGCAACGATGAGAGTTTTGTGAGCGTCGGCTGAATCGCTGTATGATACGGATTCCGGCTGATTGACTCGGCGGCGGGGATTCCCTTCGGGAATCGAAGCGGTTAGGCTGCGTCGTCATGAATCGCTGGAGGCGGGTCATGGCGATGATAGCTGCGCATTTGAGCGTCGATGCGTTGCGTGAGCGGTATGTTTCGAGTTCGAACGCGCGGGAGGCGCGGCATTTTCATGCGATCTGGCTTCTCGCCAAGGGCCACGCCATTGGCGAAGTGGCCGAGATGACGTCTTTTGGTCGGCGCTGGATTGAGCAGCTTGCGGCACGCTACAACGCCGAAGGCCCTGAGTCTCTGGGCGACCTGCACCGACGCAACGGCTCGTTGGCGAGCGTGTTGAAGCCCGAGTTGCTCGACAAGCTGCGTCTTCGGCTGAAGGAGCCGCCCGATGACGGCGGCTTGTGGACGAGCGCGAAAGTCGCGGCTTTTCTCGCGCGTGAATTAGGGTTGGAGAAGGTCGCGGTTCAACGCGGTTGGGAAGCGCTGAAAGCCTGCGGCATGTCGATCCAGGCTCCGCGCCCCAAAAATCCGAAGTCCGCTTCGCCCGAAGAGGCGGCAGCGTTCAAAAAAACCTCGAAGACGCCGTCGCCGAGGAAGCCGCGAAACATCCGGAGCGGCTGGTCGAAGTCTTCGCCAGCGACGAACACCGGCTTGGCCTGAAACCCGTCACCCGGCGCGTTTGGGCGCCCGTCGGCGAGCGGCCGACAGCGCATGGCCATCACCGCTTCGACTGGCTTTATGTCACCGCCTTTGTCTCGCCGGCGAGCGGCGAGACCTTCTGGTATGTGCACGACGGCGTCTCGAAACCGTTTTTTGCGGCGTTGCTCGCAACCTTCGCACGCGAAGCGAAGGCCGGCGTCGATCGCACGATCGTGCTCGTGCTCGACAACGCCGGCTGGCATGGCGAGGCGGGTCTGAGCGTGCCCAACGGCGTGCGGCTGGTCTTTCTGCCGCCCTACACGCCGGAGCTGCAACCGGCGGAAACGCTGTGGTCGCTCGTCGACGAGCCCATCGTCAACAAACACGTCGAAACGATCGAAGAACTGGACGCCATCATCGGCGATAGATGCGCCGCGCTCGCCACAGATTGCGACATCATCAAAAGCCGAGCCGGATTCCATTGGTGGCCAAAAATCGCCAAGCCGAAGTAATCAACCGGAAACCGTATGAGGCGCTTTCGATGTTGCTTAAGAGCACGGTGAGACTGCCGTGATAGTGCGCTGAGAGTGTTTCGAGACTGCTTTGAAATCCGCAAAATGCCTCGAAAAACGTTGAGAAAATGAGGGTTTTCCGCTATACAAAGTGAAGAGGTGGTGAATGGCAGGATAGGGATTTTGTGAAACAAAATCTTTATGTGCGCTCGCCGCGCCGGCCATGTTCGCGCTCGGCAGTTTGCGAAAAGCAAACCGGACGCTAAGGACGATCGACGAATGGCGGACAAGCGACATCACGATCGGCGTAAGACGCGATTCATCGGTTTCCGCGTCGATGAAACAGAGGCGGCTGCGTTTCTTTCCTTTTGCGAAGCAAAGAATCTGACGACCACAGAAGCGCTGCGTCGCATGGTGCGCGCAGCCAGTGATATGGGGCCGACGTTCGACGGCGAAGGGCGTGTCGAAGTCGTCGAATTGACGCGACAGCTGCGCGCGATCGGCGTTAATCTCAATCAAGCCGTTCATCATATGAATGCGGGCAACGCTTTCCCGGGAGAGAATGTTCGCGCGTGGCTTATCGAAGCGCATGGGATCATGTGGGCGCTCGACGCGCTTTATGCGTCATTGACGTTTCGGGCGCGAAGGCGAGCCGAGACGGCGATCGACAAGGACGGCGCGCAATGACGACGCTGGTGGCGCTTGATTTTTCGAATCTGACGGAAGGCTTGCGGCGTCGGCTGGCCACGAAGAATCGGGGGGCGCTGGACCGGCTTGCGGCCGCGATCCAGTCAGCTGAGCGTTACCGCGCGCAAGCAGCTGACAGCTCGCGCGCACCTCCCCGGCCCCGACGCGACGAGCGGCCGGACACAGGGCCGCGCGCGCCGCCGGGCGAGAAGCCCCACGTCGACGATGAATTGCGCGTGAAGCGCGCGGCGGCTGTAAAGGGTGGCCTTGCGCAGAACGGCGTTTCGGCGAATGCACTGGTCGCCAAGGCGCAAACAGCGCACCGCTCACCGCCAGCGAGGGGCGTCGGTGCGCCGAGCACAGCCTCGCGGTCGCCTTTGATGGCGAAAGCCAATCTTGCGGCCGGGTCGCAGGCGGCGGTCGTCAAAATCGCGAGTTTCGGTTCAGGCGCGGCTCGGGCGCAGTCACTGCTGAGCTATCAAAGCGACAAGGGTGAACTGACGCTGGAGCGCCATGACGGGTTGATGATCGCCGGACAGCGCTCCGTCGCCGACTTCGCCGCCACATGGCGCGCCGAAGATGGACGCGCGCCGTCCAACGACGTGCTGCAGTTCACAATGCAGTTCGACGGTGCGCTGGAGGCAAAGCAGGCGCAAGACGCGCTCGCGGAGGCCCTTCGCGGCCATCACTATGCCTGGTGTCTTTCGCAGCGTGACGCGCACAGCCGCGTCGACATCGTCATGACGGCCGCGAGTCGTGAGCGCACCGCGAGCGGCCGGCTGCACCGGATATACGATAATCAGCGGTCGATTGGGGGCTTACGCGATTACTTAGAGGGCACATTCGGCCGCGACGCCGAATTTACCGACCCGAAATGGGCGCATGGGTTGGAGGGCGCCACGTCGGCGCTCGCCCGACTTACCCGCGGCGGTGAGATCGAGGCCTTTGGGCCGGACGGCCGTGCGCTCAAGGACGTAGCTGAGCGCCTGGCGCGCGAGCGGCCGAACCGCCTGCCGCGCGCTGCGTCGCGTGAGGCCAATGTCAGCCTGGAAATCGCCAAATTCTGGCGGCCGCATATGCGATCGAGCGCGCCGCGCGACTTTGCGCATGTCATTTTGAGTGCGAAACCCGGCACGGACAAAGAGGCATTTATCGACGCTGCGCGGGCGACGCTGGCGCGCGAGTTTGCCGGACATGAATATGTTTTCGTCATGCATACGAACCGCGAGCATATTCATGTGCATGCGGCGGTTCGACTTGTCCGGGACGACGGCAAGCGACTGGACCCAAAAATTCAGGATTTTTCGCGATGGCGCGATACGCTCGCGGCCGAAGCCCGTGCCCGCGGGATCGCCATGGAGAATGTCCGGCGGTTCGATCAGGCGCACGCGCCGGCCTACAAGCTCAAAGATGTGAAAATGATGGAGCGCGGCATTGCGCCGCCGAGCGTTCGCCGGCGCATCGAGCGCGTGAAGAACCGGGAGATTCACAGACCGACGCGCGAGGAAGGCCGGCGGCGCGCGCAGGATGCCGCCCGCCAATGGCGGAACGTCGCCGCCCTGTCGCCGCGCCCCGCACCGCCACCAGCGCCCGGCTCCGTGCGGCTTTACCGTCTCGACAGCGGCGGCGATCGACGCGGCGCGCTGTTCGCCGCGGATATGGCGACGGCCGCAGCTTATGCGAAGCCCGATGTCGCGGCCCGCATGATTTACGTGGACCTTCCGGCGTCGCGCGTGGCCGAACTGAAGTCGTCGCACACCCAACCCGGCAAAGTTTTTGTCGTGCCGCGCGCCATCAGCGCTCAAAGCCGACCGTTCGACGGCGCGCCGAGCCCCGCCGTCGTGCATTTTCAGCAACGCGCCGAGAGCGCTCTAAAAGGTCGCGCTCCGTCGACCGACGCAGAGGAGACAGGACCCATGCGAACAGCTGAAACGATGATCGCCGCGCGCGACAGCATGGCCGATACGATTTCGAAAATCGGCAAGGCGCTTCCCGACGATGAGGCGCGTGCGCAATTCGCCGAGCAGTCGCGCCGGCTGCTCGACAAGGCAGACGAAGCCATCGCCGCGCAAACCAATCTCGAAAAGCAAAAGGCGGATGTGCAGGGCGACCGCTACGTGAAGCCGGAGCCCGCGCGCGACCTCGGCCCGCTTATCACGTTCGAGCGTAAGGGCGACGAGATCCATTACCACCGACACGACGCCACCGGCGCTCTGCAAACCCTCGCCTTTGTCGACAATGGGAAGCAGCTCGATATTCGCGACTGGAACAACGCGGATTCCGTCAACGCCGCGCTGAAAGTCGCATCCGGAAAATGGGAAACGCTCAATATCACCGGCAGCGACGCTTACAAGGATACGGTCGCGCGGCTCGCGGCCGAGCACGGCTATAAAATCGCAAATCCCGAGATACAGGATCGCATTCGCGAACTTCGCGCCGAGATCGAAATGAACCGCGCGCGGATTGCCGAAGGCTTGGCGCAGTCGGATGACAAGCAGGATGCCGCGCCCTTGGCGCCGCAAGACAAACGAGACCAACCTGCCCGCGCCGAAGGTCCGACCTCGACGGCGGCCGAGCGCGAAATCCGCCTTCAAGAAATACGGGGGCGTGTGGATCGCGAAGCGGCGCGCGAGACGCAACAGGCCGCCCGCACCGAAGGAGCGAACCAGACGAACACCGTGCAAACGAACGAGCAGACGCCCTATCGCTCGCAGGCCGAGGCCGCAAGCGCGCGCGAAGCCGATCGATCCATGGAAGACGACACGCGCCGCGAAATGCCCGGCGATCCCCGACAGAGCGAGCAGATGCAGAACCATCGCGAGCAGCAGTCGCGCGTGCTGAAACAGGAAGAAGAGCAGCGGCGCGTCGACCAGGAGAACGCGGCGCGCATCAATCGCGAGCTGGCGCAGCCTCGGCGGCCGGAAGGCGAAGGCGAAAGCCGCTAAGAAAGAAGGGTTCGGTTCTGGCGCCCGCGCGATTTGTGCGTTCGCGGCCGCTACCGTCTCCTCGTCGGCCATAGTCACGCGCCTTCGGCTTCGACGCCGTTCGTCCAGACTGGTTCATAAATATGGATTTTTGCGGATGGTATGATAAATTCATACCAGAATGTAAGGAGCGCATCCCATGTCCGCCACAGAAAAGCGTACATTTAGCTTGCCCACAGAGCAAGCCACCTTCATCGACCAGCTCGTCGCCTCGGGCTCTTACGCCTCAGGCAGTGAGGTGATCCGAGCTGGCCTTCGCGCCCTACAGGAGCGCGACGCCGCCGTGGAGCGCTGGCTGCGCGACGAAGTCGCCCCGGCCTATGACGAGATCAAAGCCTACCCGGATAGAACGCTGTCCAGCGAGAAGCTCTTCGATAATATCCGCAAGCGTCACGCGGCCCGGCTGAAGGGGGAGATGTGAAGCGGCGGGAAGTCGAATACGCTCTGCAAGCCGACGAAGATTTCGGATGGCTCTATGATCTGATAGCTGAAGTGAGCAGCGCAACGCGGGCGCTTGCCTATGTCGAAAGGTTGCGGGCGTTCTGCGACCGTCTTGATTACGCCTCTGAGCGCGGAATGCGTCGCGACGACATTCGGCCCGGGCTGCGCATCATCGGGTTCGAGCGCCGCGTCACGGTCGCCTTTACGGTTGAGGCCGAGCGCGTCGTTGTGCTGCGGTTGTTCTATGGTGGCGCCAATTGGGAAGACGCCCTTTGACGCAGCACTCCTATCTGCTTCACTAGATCCATCTCCGCGACATCGCGACCACCAGCAAAACTGAAATAGCGGCGGCATGGGCAGAATTTTGGCCGGCCGCACGCGCCCACAACGGGATCATCCGCATAGCGCTCGTCGACATCGTCGACATGCAGTAGTGAATGTCAGCCCATGGCTGCCTCAGTCGAAAGCGCCCGGATTGCCCGCCGCCGTTTCGCACACGGCGCCTGGGGCGCGCCAGTCCCGCCAAATCGCCGCGCGCGCCTCGTCCAAACCGAGCCTGCCATCGCAAACCGCAACGGCAAGGCAGCGTTCTATCGCGTCCTTTTCCAAGGCGAGCGCCACCGGCTGCAGCATAAGGTTCCGCCGATGGATCGTGGCGCCGCCGAGCGCCAGCGGTATCCTGTGATCGAGTTGATATTGGTTCCGGTGTTCGTGCGACTCACCGATCGCGGCGAGCATTTCGGCCTTTATGATCCGCATTTCCTGACATAGGGACGGATACTCTTGGTCCAGCCTGGAACGCAAACCGTGTCGGTGATCGTCGCTTGCGTCACGGCCGGGTTCAGGGGAAGCTCCGCCTCCTCTGCGCGGGCCGCGCCGTTCAATACGAGACTACAGATTATGAGCGTTGTGCCTGAAACTATGCGGTTCATTCGACTGCTTTCGATCGTCTCGGCGCTCATGACCTGTCCCGGCGACGCACTTGTCGCGCAAGAGGCGACAATCACAAAATTCGGCGCCTGGCAGATGCGATGTGCGCCTGCGAAACCTTCATGCACCCTGGCGCAAGCGGTTCGGTCTGATGATCAAGCAAATGTGCAAGTCATGGTCACCTTTGCCAAAATTCCGGCAAGCCCCAATGTTGTCATTCAAATCGTCGCGCCGCTGGACACGTTCCTGCTCGAAGGCGCAAGGATGAAAGTCGATCAGGACGAGATCGGCAAGCTTCCCTTCTTCAAGTGTGCGCCGATCGGCTGCGCCGCGGAAGGGGCGATCAGCGACGATGTGATCAGCAAGCTTCTGACCGGCAAGAATATCATCATCACGATCTACATTTGTCCTGGCGAAGGGCTTCGGCATGTTCTCTCACTCGACGGCTTCGCTGACGGATATAAAGCTTTGAAGTAAATTGCGAGCATCGTCATGTGCTGCCGTTTTACACAGCGCCTTTCATGGGAAGAGTTACACAGGCTTGCCGATCTGATCGGGCGGCCACGCAACCTCGCGCCGCGCTACAACATCGCGCCGACGAGCGCCCGTGCGGAGACAGTCGCCGAAAAGCCGATGTTCCGAACGGCATTCAAGACGCGACGTTGCATCATTCCCGCCTGGGGCTTTTACGAGTGGACGGGCAAAGTGGGGGCGAAGACACCGCACCATTTTTTGGCGCGGTCTGGTGAACCACTCGCCTTCGCCGCATCGTGGGAGCAAGCGAAGCATCCTGACACGGGCGAGCCTCTCACATCGGCAACAATTATTGTTGGCGCGGCGAACAACTGGATGAACCGTTTCCATGATCGCCAGCCCATCATCCTCGACTGGCGCGACGCCAACGCATGGATGCGCGGCGATGATCCGGGCGCGCTACTGCGTTCGCCCCCGGAAGATTCGTTACAGGAATGGATGGTATCCATCCACGTCAACAAGGCAGGCATTGGCGACTACGATGCATCGCTTGTCGACCCCATTGCGGCCGTAGTCCCGTGACGTGTGCAATTTCCGTAGCTCTTGCCCTTTTGTTCGGTGCGAGCTTTGCTCTCGCGAAGTCGCCTCTCAAACCCGAATTGGCGCGCGGGGATATCCTGGCCGCGCGCGCCGAGATCGAGGCGCTGCGGGAACGCCAGAATGCGCTCATTGCAGCGGACAAGCCTTTGTCCGAGTCCATGCGCCGACAACGCCGACACGACCGCCTCACCGCCTATATCGAGCAGCTGCGCGGCGCCGGCCGCGGCGTGCCGATCTGGACGACCGCCCACAATGGCGTCATCCGCAACGATCCAGTCACCGGCGCCGATACGCCGCCGATCAACGCGCACTTGATCCATATGCACATCGGCGTCGACGCACAGGCCGAGCCGGCCGAACACGTCTTGCTCCGCATGGCGACAAAAACCCTTGTGCTCGACGCAATCACGGAGGTTGGCGCCGAGACCGGCGGCATCGACACGGGCGTCTCAATAGACCCCGACACAGACAGACCATGGCGACCGCACTTCGACGCCAAGACGTTGCTCCTCGAAGAGCGCATGCTGCAATCAGCATGCTATATCCTCTACGCATATCTCACCGGCATGCGCGACTGCGAGGTTCAGGCCATGCGCGTCGGCTGTCTAAATGTCGGGCGCAGCGAGGACGCGCTCATCGAGCGCTACGCGATCAACAGCGTCGTCTATAAACGGCGCGATATCCGCGGTCAGCCCGAGAGCTGGATTACGATCGAGCCTGTGGCCAAGGCCATCGCTGTTCTGGAGTGCTTGACGCAACATATCCGGCGTCGCCAAGGCGGCGACACGCTTTGGCGCGTCCTCGACGACGGTCGGAGCCACAAGGCGCATATCTCCGCCGAGATTGTGCGACAGTTCAACGCCTTTCGCGATCACCTCAACGCGCAGTTCGCCACGCCGGAGGCGCCGATCGTGCCGCCTGGCCCCGACGGCGAGCCCTGGCGGATCACGACGCGGCAGTTCCGCCGCACGGTCGCCTGGCACATCGCCAACCGGCCGTTTGGAACCGTTGCGGGCATGATCCAATACAAGCACGCCGGCATCGCCGCCTACGAAGGCTACGCCGGCTCCAGCCGCTCCGGCTTCCGCAATGAAGTCGCTCGGGAGCGCGCCCTTGGCCAGCTCGACGACATTCTCGTATATTTCGAGCGGCGCCGCGCCGGCGAAGCGTTGACGGGCCCAGCCGCCGCGCGCGTCACCGGCGAGCTGCAACAGGCCATCGACAAGCTCAATCCGTTGCCCGGTCACATCGCCGATCCCGCTCGCGTCCGCGCTATGCTCGCTCACGTCGCCCGCACGCTCTACGTCGGCGGTTTGAATGATTGCTTCTTCGATTCGGCGACGGCGCTTTGCCTCAATGGCAAGACCGAACGCAGCGCGCCGGCCATCGCCCACTGCCGTCCCGATCGTTGCCCGAACTCCTGCATTGCCAGTCGTCATCGACCGGTCTGGGTGCAGGCTGTCGAAGACGCCAAAATGTTGCTGCGCGAGAAACGCCTGTCCGAATTGCAACGCGCCGCGCTCCGGCGCGACGTCGAACGCATCGACGCCGTTCTCGAGAGAACCGCGACGTCGTCGCTTGCTGCTCCGTCGTCGCGACCTTCTGCGATCTGAACAGAACTCCGCAAGACAAGGCCTGTCCCCGGCATGGCTCGGCGCAGGCGGTTGCGCCGCGCGCCGCCGCCCGCAACGGCTGACGCCATCCTCCACTGCGTTTCGGCCTTCGGTGCGGGCGCCGGCTCTTCACGGCGCTTGACCGCTCCGCCGCCGGGGACTGGCCCCGGTCAAACGGAGATCACATCATGTCCGCATCAGAGCGCAGCGACATTTACACTCGCATCACGGCCGACATCGTCGCGGCCATCGAGACCGACGCCGGCGAATGGCGCATGCCTTGGCATCACGACGGCGGCTCGGTCGCCCGTCCGCGCAATGTCGCTTGTGACAGGAGCTACCGCGGCGTCAACATCCTGGCGCTCTGGGCCGCAGCCCGTCGCGCCAGCTATACGAGCGGCGTCTGGGGCACTTATCAGCAATGGTCGCAGCTCCGCTGCCAGGTCCGCAAGGGAGAGAAAGCCACGACCGTCGTGTTCTGGAAAGAGATGCGCAAGGGTGATCACGCCAACGCGGAGTCGGACGGCGCCGAGCGATCTGATCACGGCGATCGCGAGGATCGCCCGCGATTCTTCGCTCGAGGCTATAGCGTCTTCAACGCAAGCCAAGTCGACAACTACATGCCGCCCGACTTGCCGCGCCTCTCCGAGTCAGAGCGTATTGCATGCGCCGACGCTTTCTTCGCAGCGCTGAACATTCCGATCATCATTGGCGCCGAAGCCTGCTATCGTCCCGACATCGATACGGTGTTCATGCCGCCATTCGAGCGCTTCATCGACGCCGCCTGCTATTACAGCTGTCTCGGTCATGAGACCGGACACGCGACCGGCGCAAAGCGTCGCCTCGATCGTGACCTCACCGGCCGTTTCGGTTCGGACAAATACGCCTTGGACGAGATCATCGTCGAACTGACGAGCAGTTTCATCATGGCCGACCTCGGGATCGCCCATACGCCGCGCGCCGAGCACGCGGCCTATATTGCTACGTGGCTCAAGGCGCTGAAGAACGATTCGCGCGCCATCTTCACCGCCGCCAGCAAGGCGCAGGCCGCCGCCGATTGGATGCACGCGCAGCAGTCTCACGCAAATGCGGCCCCGTCATGAGACGGGGATTCGCGTCATTTCAGATTGACTGTCAGGATAAGTAGCCGAACTTGGCGCCGCGTTCCTCTGCGCCGATCTGGGCGTTACGCCGGAGCTTCGTCCCGATCACGCAAGCTACATCGCCAACTGGCTGAGCGTCCTCAAGGCGGACAAGAAGGCAATCTTCACCGCCGCCTCCAAGGCGCAGCAGGCCGCGAATTATCTGACGACCCTCGCAGGCGAGCACCCGCAGGGCGCATCGCAATAATCGGCGGAATTTCAACGCAGCCCTCATGCAGGCGTAGAACGTCCATTCGATTATTGCTCTACGGTCTCTGTTTCCACAGCCGTGGTCAGCGCCGCCAGATCGTCGGGCATCGGCGTATCAATGAACAACTCGGCTTGAACACTCAGCGTGTCCACAAGCGCGCCGAGTTTCTCTGCGTCATCTTTCGCGGCGCGCGTCGCGGCCGACTTCACGACTTCAGCCGCGATGTCCGATTGTCTTTTTACGTCATTCAACCGGGCCAGCATGTCGTCGCCAATGCGCAACGCGGGAGTCTCAGGCAAGCCGCTGTCACTGGACGGCGCGCCATTTCCGATCACCGGTTCGAGTATCGGCCCGGAGCTGGCAATGGGCGCGGTGGCGACAGGAGATGGCGCCAGTTGCGTGGTCCCCGCGGACATTGCGGGTGGCGGCGCAAATTGAGCCCGTTCATCGTTCAACAACCGACGCGCCGAATAGACTTCCTGCCTTAGAGCGGCTGTCGCCGCATCGGATGAAGGGGCGTTTGCGAATATCCCCTTTCGCCTTGCGCGCAGCTCGCCAAATCGCGTCGGGTCAATCCGCAGCACATTCAGCAGGTCCGCTGTGGCGCCGTTCCCGGCTTCGGTCATCGCGTGCACAAACGCCGCCTCGAAGGCGGCAGCGTCGAGATAGAGCGCGCGCGCTTCTCGCATGACACGATCTTTCGCCACAAGATGCTTGACGCCGCCCGGCGCGCCAGCGTCGACGTCCTCGACCGCGCCGCCGCCGGCGTTATTCACGTCAGGAATGGCGATCCGATACGCGAACCCGCGGGCGGCCTCGAGCAGTCGTCTGAACCTGGTTTCCTTGAAGAAATGCGCCTTGTCGATGACGGCGCCATATTCCCCGCGCACCAGCAGCACCGCCTTGGTCGCATCGAGGCGGCGCATCGCCTCGCTTGTCATCAGCGGCTCCAGCTCCCACCTTCCTTGCGTCGTGCGCGTCGCCCTGCCCTGCGATCCGCCGAAACCGGCCCCGACCGACGTGCCCCATCCTTCGCGGCGGACGTAGTGCTTTCCCAATTCGTCGGCGCAATAGCGCGCCGTCGTCTCATCGCCGACGCCGATGAGCAGTTTCACGTCCATATTGCCGATGAGCATGTCGCGCGTTGGCTTGCCATAGCGCACGTCGAGCTGCGTCAAGCCTTGGGCGATCACCGCGATTTGAAAGCCGTAACCGGCGACCAGCGGCGCGCGGTCGACAATTTCGGGCATGCGTCCGAACTGGAAAAATTCATCGAGCATCAGCAGCAGCTTATGCGGCTCATCGAGACCGGGCAGATTGCGCAGCAGAACGTCGTGAACCTGTTGGACCAGCAGCCGCACGACGGCTTCGACGGCCGCGAAGTTTCCGACGGGCGTTCCGATCAGGATCGTGAACGGCCGGCGGCGCAGCTCCGCAATGTTGAAGTCCGACCGGCTTGTTGCCGCATCCACCAGGCTGTTGTTCCACGGCTCAAGCGCCGTGACGATGTGCGACTCGAACGACTGGCGCTGCTTTTCTTCGCGGCTGATATGCTGGCGGAACTTGTCCTGAACGAACGTGTTGAGCCCGGGCTCATTCGCCAAAATATTCGCCATTTCCGCGACAAGCGGTCGGCCCCGGCTGAACATTCTCAGCGCCGCCTTGATCGTGCGCCCTTCGATCGGGGGCTCGTGCGCGTCGAGGACATAGGCCAGGAGACCGGCGAACAGCCCGCGCGCGGTTTCCGCCCAATAGGGATCGCCTGATTGCGGTAGCGGAATCAGGCTATGCGCGATATTGGCGACATCGGTCGCGCGCTCCGGCCATGGCGACACGAGATCGAGCGGATTCCAGCAATGGGACCGCGCAGAGCCCGGCGAGAACATGAAGACGTCCTGCCCCAGCGCGGCGCGCGCCGCGCCGATCTGATCCCACATTTCGCGTTTGATATCGAGCCCGATCAGCGCGCCGCGCCACTCGATCGCATTCGGCAGGACAAAGCCGACGCCCTTTCCCGAGCGCGTGGGGCCGTTGACGTAAATGTGACTGGCGCCGCTATAGCGCACGTCCCTGCCATTGAAGCGGCCGAGGAAGACCGAATAGCCGGGCCGGCCGTTCAGCAGTCCCGCCTTGCGCAAATCGCGTTCTGTCGCCAGCCGTGCGCCGCCGGAAGGCTGGCGCGCCCCGCCGAGCGACTCCAGGACTTGCGCCAATCCGAGCGTCACGAGGGCCAGCGCGATCAGCCCGCCCAGAATGGCTTTGGTCGTGAGCTGCTGAACCACGGGAGAAGCCCATTGCTGATAGACGACCTCCGCCGGCAAGACGATCTCAAGGCCGTGGAAAACGCGTCGCCACAACTCCCAGGACTTGGTTTGCAGGCCGACAAGCGCCGCGAAGGACGCCTCCCACGCGAAGAAGGCGCAGGCAAGGGCGATCAGCCCGATGATCCCATAGGCGAGAGCCCGCATGACTCGCCCTTTCCGTTACTCGCCGCCATAGCCGCGAAAATAAATTTCCGCGACGCCGCGCGTCGGGCGCCGGCGGAGCTGAATCACCATCGGCACCACCGAACGCACATACTCGATGATTTCGGCCTTGGTCAGTTTCAGATTGGATTGCAGCGTCATCAGCGCCAGCCGCTGAAACGCGCCATAGGCGCTGTCGGCGTGTAGCGTCGTCAGCGAGCCGGGATGCCCGGTATTCACGGCCTGCAAAAAGGTCGCGGCTTCCGCGCCGCGAATCTCGCCGAGAAACAGCCGATCGGGCCGAAGACGAAGGCTCGCTTCGAGCAGCTCCTGCACCGTCACATCGGCGAGTCCCTGCCCGCCTTTCGAGGCGACGAGCGGCAGCCAATTCGGCTGGGGCGGTTTCAGTTCGCGCGTGTCTTCGATCGACACGACGCGCTCCGTCTCCGGCACATGTTTGAGCAGCGCGTTCAGAAACGTCGTCTTCCCCGACGACGTTCCGCCCGAAATAATCATCGTCACATGGTTGACGACCGCAAATTCGATCGCGCGTCGAATACCGTCCGGCGAATGATCCTTGAAGAGAGTTGCAAGCTCCCGTTCGATTTCCGGGTATTCGTCGGCCTCAAACGTCCTGGGACCACGGACTTTGACGCCGTCGAACGCGCCGCGCGCCTGATAATCGCCAAGTGTTAGATTGGCGATGACCTGTTTGCGGATTGAGAAGGAGCCGCCATGGGGCGTCGCCGGCGCCAGCACCCCCTGAAAGCGCTCGCCATGCGGCATCGCCGCCGAGAGCAGCGGCGTTGAGGAATTGACCGATTGTTGCGTCGAGGCCGCGACATGCGTTGCAAGCCGCGTGATCGCCTCCTCGGTCAGTTCAGGAACGTCGAAACGCTCCATATGCGGCTTGCCGAGCGCTTCCACCCAGACTTCGCCCGGCTTGTTGGCGCAGATTTCGATGACGTCAATATCTTCTAACCAGCGCTGAATCGGACGCGCAGCCTCGCGGAAGTAGACCGGCAGCGTCTCCCAGAGCGGGCGCGTCGCATCCTCTGCCGCCTGCGGCTTTCTTGGGGTGACGAAGTTCATACAACGCCTCTTTCACAGGATCGGGGTAGAGATCGGAGAAATCGAGATCGCGTTTTACAAACACGATCACGGGCGTTCCCTGGTCGATATGGATTGTCGGCGGAACCTTGATGTCGTTGCGCAAGGCTTCCTGCGCCATGCGCGTGACGCTCTGCGCGACCGTTTGCGCGCCGATCTGGCGCGCGTTCAGCAGGATTTGCCCCTGCGACACCGCATTGAGCGGGATCAGCGTTCCCGATGCCGGATCGAGAACGAATTGCTGGCCCTGATACTGATTGTAGTTTTGGCCGAGCGCTGACGCGAATTGCGCCGCCCCGCCGGCCAGCGTCAGCAGGGTCGCGCTGCCGAAGCGTTGCAGGAAATGCGTGTCGACCTCGCCCGTCAGTCCCGAACGCCCAAGCGCATCCGTTCCCGGCGATTGCAGCATCAGCGACACGCCATCCGCGCGAAGCATGCGCGTCCACACGACGAAAACCCGCGTCTGCCCATAGGCGAGACCCGATTTATATTCGCCGGTGAGCATCGTTCCTTTCGGGATCAGAACGCGGCGGCCATCAAAGGAATAGACATCTTCCGTTGTAATTGCCCGCACCATGCCCGCGAGATCAGACTGGATCGCGGTCTCCAGCGTCGCCCGGATCATGTAGCCTTGCGGGACAAGGGCATCAGGCCGCCTGACCTCTTCCGCGTAAGCCTTCGTCACCTGATGCTCGGAATTCGCGAGAAATCGCCGATGCGGATCTTCCTCCTTGTCTTCGGCCGTCACTTTTGACGGATCGCCATTCGTGAGGCCTTCCTTGTCGCTGACGATCAGCATCGGCGAGCGCAGACGCGCCTGTATTTTCGCCTCCGCCTCCTTACGCAGTCGTTCCAGTTCGGCGAGGCGCTTCGCTTCGCTATCGTCGAAAGGTTCCGCCTTCGGCGCGGGCGGTGGATCATTCACAACGACCGGCGGCGGGATCACGAATTTGTTTTGAGGCGGCGCGGGCGCCGGCGTCGCGTTGAAGCCGAGCCCCGGCTGCAACCTCGCCGTCGCGAATGCTTCTTCGGCTACATTTTGCGGCCGGTTCTGCTTGCGCGCGGACGCATACCAGAACAGGCCGAGGACAAGCACGGCGAGGGCGAAGAAAAGCGCGCCCAGCGCCATCCCCGGATTGGACGACCGGCGCGTGATGGTTTCGCCTGCGAGGCGTCCCTCCTCATCGAAATCCGCAGCCATGTCGGTTTCGCTCCGTCTATTGCGCCGATGACGCGGCCTGCGCCGGCGCCAAAATCTGCGTCCAGAACGGTTGCGGCGCGTGTTCGGATTGATATTGCGGCTGCACGTCGGCTTCCTGCGTGGCCGGCTCCGGCATGGACTCGGCGCGCAGATTGAACACGCAGGCCGTCTCGTCGCCCTTACGCATGGTGAATTGCCCGGCGACCTTATCGACCACGATAATCTCGCCTTCGCGGAGGTAATTGACGAGCGTTTCGCTGCGATCGGGTTTCACGAGAAAGATCGCCGGGACCTCACCGCCGAACCGGAAATAGGTCTTGATCCCGTCGTCAAAGACAAAATCGGGCTTTGCCGTCACCTGGCCTTTGTAACTGTAATCGAAGTTCGTGCCAGGCCGCGACATGAGCGCGCGATAATTGGGCATCGCGGCTTTTGCCTTCGCTAGCGCCAAGAGACGCTGATCCTCTTCGACATCGGGATAGGTAAAGCGGACCTTGAACACCACCGACGCCCGATTATCGACGGCGCGCAGGAGAAAATTGTAAATGCGCTTGCGCGTCACGACGTTCATATTGGTGACGGCGTGGGGCTCGAGCGGCTTGATGAAGAGAAACCGCTTCGATTGGTCAGGCACAGCCTGCCATCCGACGGAATCGCCAATCGCGACGGTTTCGATCCGCTCATCGTCGCCAAACGCGACCATCGTCGAGACGCCGAGCGCGCCATGGACCACGACGACATTGTCGCGTTGAAACGGCACCGTTCGAATGCGCGAGTCCTGAATGACCGCGCGCGGCGCTTGTTCGGCGAAAGCTGGCGCGGCGCTAGCCGCAGCTATAGCGACGAGGATAGAAATCTTTCTCATTGCGATGGCGCCCCCGTCACCGGCGCGACCTGAGGCGGTTCCGTAGCAACCGGGGCCGCGCCGATAATTGGCGCGACCGTCTCCTGGTCCTTCCGATATTCGATCACCTGAAAGCCCAGCGGATTGTCCCAACGCCATTCATTCTTAATTGGCTCCGCCGTGTAGCGAAAGCGCACATTCGCGGCCCAGTGCTCTTCGATCCTCTCGCGGTCGCTTGTGCGAACGGTGGTAAAGCGCACCGCCGCCGTCGCTGGCGATTTGGGGTTTTCCATCCATCCTTGCGACAGGAAATTCACGCTATGGATGATGACGCGGATGCGGCCGCCGATCCCATAGAGCTTGACCGGGTTATGGAGATTGTTCGGCGAAAAGGCTTCCTGCAGATGCTTGCTGGCTTGTCCGGCTGAGAGCAGCGACGCCAGCTCGAAATTGTCCCGTAGCGCGGGGGGATCATAGGTTTCGCGGGCGCGGATGTAGCGAACGATATTCGCTTGCGTGACCGCTTCGCGCTGCGAGATCGGGCCGCCCTCCTCAAGCGGTTTGGCGACCTCGACAAAACCCGTCGCCTTGTCGACGAGCAACGTCACGACTTCGGTTGATTTGAGCGGAACCAGCGACAGCAGGGTCAGCAGCCCGATCGCAAGACAGACGAGCGCCGCGACCGCGACGACGCGCCAGACATTTCTTGAAATCTCGAGACGCCGGTAAATATCCCGCTCCCAGCGCGCGCCGTCGTGAAAGTAGGACTCGTTCACGAGGGGCTGGTCGACCCCCTTTCCCGCCTCGATTTGCATCTGCCTCAGCCTTCACGATTTCGGGCGCGCGCTTGCGCGACGCGGGCTTCGATCAGCGCGCCCGCCACTTGCTCGGCGCGTGGATCGGCGGAAAAGTCGCGACTGCCCGCCCCGGGCGAAATCGTCGCCGCCCCTTGGGTTATGGTTGCATGTGGGGGCGGGAGCGCGGGCGGCTCCGACCGCGCGCCGCCGCCGTTTCGCCAGCCGCGCGCGATACGCCAATAGGCATAATCTCTCACGCCGCGCATTGCGGTCCCTGGCAAGGCGTTGTGCAGCGCGTGACCGCCGGCGATCGATGCGGCGATCGACAGGGACAGCGGCAAGATGAACGATCCGACGAGGCATAAAATCAGAAATGGCGCGATCACCGTCAGACCCGAACTCACATCTGTGATCCCGCCGAGATTGTTGACTGTCGCGGTCATCAGGGCGAGCAGGAAGCCCAGGACGCCGTAGACGATCGCGGGAACGATTGCGTATTGGGCGCAGGTCCGCAGCCAGCCGGAAAAGAGCGCCGACGAGAACTCGAATAGCGCCATTGCGATAAAGAGCGGCGCGAGCCCGAGCAGAATGAAGAGCGCAATCTTGCCGACCAAAACGTAGGTGATCGCGAGCGCCACGAAAATCACTGTGAGCAGAACCAGGACAATCGCCATTAGCGAAAGTCCGATTGCGGCTCCCCATCCGCCGGAAGCGGCGATCACCTTTGCCGCTTGCATCGCGGTTGAAAACAAATTCGAGAGCTGCGCCGCGACGGTCGTTTCCGGCGCGCCACACGACGTTCCTCCCGTTCCCGTGCAAATGGCCGTCGCGATTCCGTTCGCCGTCTTCGTAAACACCTCGACGACGAGCGTCGAAAAGTCGCTCCAGTAGAAGCCAACGGCGTAAATCAGGCCGATCCGAAAAATTCGCCACAGAAACGCGCCCGCTGTCAGCGGCGCGCGGCCGTAGACCATTTCATAGCCCCACCAGGCGATGTAAGCCGTCAAAGCGACGGTGAAGACCGGAAGCAGCTCGGTTGCGATCGAATCGTAGATCACTTCAATGGCGCTGACCGCGATCGTGTCGACCCTTTGGAAGAGCTGCGTCACCATATCCATTGTGGCGCGGCCTCAGCGATTGACCGGGCGCATCGGCCCGCAGTCATCGGCATAGGCGGCCCCGAACGTCATCCAGCTGTCGCGTGTGCAGGGCGCAATCAAATCCCTGTGCGCGCAGGACGAAAGCGCAACCGTCCCGACCGCCAGGGCGGCGACAAGCGCCGATCTTATCCACCATCGCCGCATTCGCCCGCCCTTTCTCACTGCCCGACCAGCGTCGCCTTTGACGCATCGAACGACATCATGTTCGAGAGTTTCGACTGCGCCGCCAGATCCTGCTGTTGCTGCGCATTGAGCGACGCGTTGGTGAGATTCACGGAGCCGATCAGCTCATTGATCGTCAGCCCCGTCTGCGTCTGTATCTGCGAGTTTTGATCGACCGAGGCCTTGATGTCGGCGGAGGAGCCGATCTGGCCTTGCGCGCCCTGGAAGGCGGAGGAGCGTGCGGTCGAAGCCGCCTGTCCGCCCGCGACCGCCGCTGTGACCGCCGCGGAGGTGTTGACCGCGCCCGAATAGGCTTGATCGGTCGGCGCCCCGGCGGACGATCCGCCGGTGAGCGTTTTGACAAGATTGAGCCCGTTGATGATATCCGACGCCAGCGCGCCATAGGAGCCGAGGCCGTTCATCGACAGGCCGCCGCCGCCAAGAAGCGAACCCAGTTCCGGCACGCTCGACATTTGAAAGCCGCCGCCAAGGCCCATCGAGGACAGCGAGCCGGTTGAGCGGTTTCCGGTGACGGCGGCAAGTGTCTGGTTCACCGTGTTCAATATTTTCTCATTCGAGTTCATGATCTGCGCCGTATGCGACGCTGTTTGCTGCGCTTGCATAAATGTTGGATTGTCATGCACCGCCATTTGCGCATGGGCGGCGCCGGCGCCGGCGAGTAATGCGAGGCAAATGAAAAGCAGAGTCTTCATAATCGCGCTCCCCTATTGAGGCGACACACGCGGCTCGACGAATGTCGCCCGTGCGGGGTCGAAGCTAAAAATATTGGCGGCGTAACTGCTGCCGCCTGTGACATTGACGTTGCGCTGATTCACGAGTTGCGTGGTCAGAAGCCCGGCCATAATCAGCTGGTTCCAAAGCGCGCCATTATTCGATCTCGCTTGACTGTTTTGGTCCCATGCGCCCTGCGCGAGCGGCAGCGCGCCGATCGCCAGCGACGCGTAGCGTTGATCCGACGTGTTCGAGGCCAGCGCTGGCGCCATTTGTTGCAGCGATGAAACCGTTTGCGCCGACGCCTTCAGATTGAGGGACTGCGGCGTATAGGCCGCCGGGCCATTCGCCGGCTGCGCCGGCGTCAGATTGCTCAGATCCATATTGGAAAGCGAACCGCCGGACGCATTGGCGTGCGAGCCCGATACGTCGGCGCCGGCCGTCGACGGCACAGAGCCGGCCGCCGACCCCGGCGTCTTGTGGCTCTTGGTGATCCCGTTCGACGGCTCGAGCGTCTGGTCCTTATAGACCCGCGCCTTCTTCATGCAGTCCGCGATGCTCTTCTCCGTCCCCTCGCGTGGCGGATCCACGACAGGCACGGCCGCGCCCGCCGCGCCGGCGCATAAGCAACCGGCCACGGCGACGCGAAGACTAAGCCGCATCGGCGACCTCCTTTCGGGCTTCGGTCCAATCGCAGAAGATGGGCACCCAGATGCGCGGATCATTCCCGACCCGCGCGCGCAATTCCTCGCATTCGGCGACGGTCTCGACATTGCCCGAAAGCACTTTCACAAAATCCGGGATGTCCGACAGATCGAGGCGCGCAATGACCGAGTCCTGGTCATGCTTGATCAGAAACTGACGGGAGTCGGGGTGGGTGTTGAGAACCCAATCGAATTCGCGCTCCGACAGTTTGAAGCCTTCGACATAGCTCCTGCGATCCGCCTTCGCGTTCGGGAAGAAGATATTCGTCGGCGTTTGTTCGAGCAGCGTGTGCCCCATGGGCGACTGGATAATGTCTCTCGCCGACTGCGTTCCGAATCCGACAATGCCGTTGAGCTTACGGATGGTTTTCAGCTTGTCGTTGAGAAAGGACGCAAACTTGTCGTCGGTCAGGAGTTTCCATCCCTCATCGATGAACAGCATCATGGGTGCGCCATCCATCATCGCTTCAATGCGGTGGAAAATGTAGCCGAGCGCTGCGGTGCGAATATCGTCGTCTTCGAGGACTTTCGTCATGTCGAAGCCGAAGACGCCGTTTGTGGCCGACCAGCGATCGACGTCATTATTGAACAGCCAGCCGCGCGCCTTGGTCCAGACGTCGTAGCGCGACGCGAGATCGTCCTGCCCCATTCGTTCGGCGCCGCGCAGCAATTGCGCAACGTCGGAAAACCGGCGCTCGCGCGCGGGAATCGAGAAAATCTGGTCGACCGCGCGTTCGATGATTTTGATTTGCAGTGCTGACAGGTCCGAGCCATCGCGTGGCCGGACCATGAAGCTCAGCAAGTCGTGGAGAAAGGCGCGGTCTTCGGCAGACCCCGCCAGTTGCAGCGGGTTGAAGCCGGTTGGCACGCCCGGCGCCAGCACGTCATAGGAGCCGCCCATCGCCCGGATTAGCGGATCGGCGCCGCGATCCTTGTCGAAGAAGGCGACGCGCGGGCGCGGCGTGACACGCATCGCTTGCGCGAGTAGAAAGCCGAGCCCGACGGTCTTGCCGGAGCCGGTCGGGCCGACGACGGTAAAATTGCCAACCTGCCGTCGATGGAAGTTGAACCAATAGGGCGTCTGGCTCGTCGTCTCCAGGACCGAGATTGCCGGCCCCCAACGATTCCGGTCCTTCTGACCGACCGCGAAATTGTGAAGCGACGCAAAGCCGACGAAATTACGCGAAGAAATCAGCGAGCGGCGCGCGATATAACCGAAATTGCCCGGTAACTGCGCCCAGAAGCAAGGCTCAGCGTTCATGTCTTCGCGAACGATGATCGTCCCGAAATTCTGCAGCTCCTGCGTCGCAGCCTGCACGCAGGATTCCATCTCGCGAATCGTGCGGCCGAGCGCGCAGACCGTCAGATGATGGTAGCCGAGCACCGTCGCGCCGGTGACCAGCTCATTGCGGGCGATTGTGATCGCCGCCTCGACATCCGTTCCGGCTTCGTCGGAGGCTTTGATCTGGCGCTCGACCTTCGCAAGATGCGTCATGACTGGCGCGCGGTCTTCGAGGGCGAAGGACTGCGATACGATCAGCTCATGGGGAATGCGCAGCAGCCCGTCGAGCATCCCCGCCCCCGTATAGGCGGGATATTCGCGAACTGAGAGCATGGCCCCGAACCGCGTATCTGCCGATGAGGCGCCGCGCAGCTCCAGCGCCTTTTTTCCGAAGGTGACGCGCTTTGTCGGGAGGTAGGTGTCGAGCGGCATGCGCGGCAGCGCGAGACTCAGCGGCGCGCCGCCATTAATAAGCATCGCCAGAAACTCGGCGATTTCGGAACAAACAACGCCGCCCCGCATCACGCAGCCGAGGGCGCGTGGCGCATAGCTCGCCATCTCCTTGCAATAGTTCGCCGTCGTGTCTTTCAGTTCGCGGATCGCCTCGCGCTCGATATCCTTTTCGTCGACGCCGAGGCCTTTGCGAAACAGAGTCGCGGCCCTCTCCGCCATGCCGACCTTGCCGACGAAGCCGCGCCGAATGATCGTAACATAGAGATCATTGACAAACATGCGCCTTTTCCCCTGTCCCGCCATATAGCGGCGATCCAGCTCCCGGCAGAACCAGTTGTCGAAAGCGCCGCCGATTTCCGGCGTGACCTCCCGGCGGATTGTGTGGCAATAGACGGCGAAGCGGCTATCGTTCATCGCCCGGAGCAGCGTGTTGCGCGCTGAGAGCCGCATGTCGATGTAGGCTTGATCGGCCGTCTGGAAGCAGAAGCCGCCAATTTTCACGACCATGAGGAAATGACCGTCTTTGGTTTTGACGATCTGTTCCTCTACGTGGCGGAGATAGGGAATATGCTTCGCAATCGCGGCTTCTTTCGCCTCGATTCCACCGAACGTCAAAGACCGCAGAATGTGTTTTGCGAGTTTCGCCAAATCGCCACCTTACGGCTGATAGGAGTCGCCGCCCCAAAATCGGTGATTGCGGGTAATCGGGCACTTGCCGAAGCGCGTCAGGATCACATCGACAAAACGATTGTCCCGAACCGTGAGCACATAGGCCACGGCATGGATCGGCGGAAACAGCAGGAACATCAGCAGATTCTTCGTGTTGATGAAGATCAGCACGACAACGCAGCATTCGAGAACAAACAGCACATAGGGAACGCCGAGCATCATCGGCGGCCGTGTCAATCCGCCAATGAGAGGGTCCAGTTTGGGCCTTCCCGAAGCCATCAGCGTCCGCCCATCCCGCCGGTGAGCGACGTGACAACCTGCGCGGCGCCAAAGATCAGGGCGACGCCGATGACGACAGAAAACGCCCAGCCCCACGGAATCCGCGATGTGAGCGCGAGATAGCCGACCGCCGCCACGGCGACTGTTGCGGCCGTCGTCGCGAATGTCCCAGTCATAAAATCGAGGACGCTCGACAGCGCGGTGTTGAGCGGCTGAAAGGTTGCGGATGAGGCCAGCGCCGTGTCGCTCCACGAGACAATCGCAATGCAGATAATCAAACTCAGCAACAGCCAATCGCGCCCATTCCCAACGTTCATTTCTGTTCTCCCGGATCGTCGCTGCTGACGTAAAGCACCGAGCCGCCGATCCATTGCTGTCCTTTGGCGTCTGCCCTGGGTCTCTCCGAAGCTTCTTGAACGGACGGCGCGTGGAATCTGGATTGCTTGGCCACGCCCCCGGCTTGCCGCGTCGAAACCCCTTCGAGGCCGTAATATTTGTTGGTTGCCTTCGCGACGTAGCGCACTGTTTCTGCGATTGCGGGCACGCCGCGTGATTGGTAAACCCGCTCGGGCCCGGCGTTGTAGGCGGCGGTGATCAGCATTAGATTTCCGCCAAATTGTGCGCTGAGGTCTTTCAGGAAGAGCATCGCCCCATGCACATTCTCAGCAGGGTTGCATATGTCGCGAACGCCATATTGGGCGGCTGTGTCCGGCATCAGCTGCATGGGGCCGCGTGCGCCCTTGCGCGAATTTAGGTCCGCTCCATCATTGGATTCGAGCGAAAGAATCGTGAGGGCGAGTTTTTCATCGACGCCGACGCTTGACGCCTCGTGCGCGACGAGATCGCGCAGGCTCGCGTCGTCCATCGCGCTTTCACAACGCTCAGCGAGAGCACTCTCGCCGGTCAGCGCCGCGTCGTTCGACGCCTGACGCCGCTTGGCGGATGGCTGAGCAACGGCGACGTCCGATTGTGCTGCGTCAACGGCGACGAGCCGCCGGAACCTCTCAGGCACAACTTTGGTCGGCGCTTCCTGACGCACATCCTCAGCTCCCGCGATCACAGCGGCCGGCGCGCTTGTGCGCGCGCCGTTGTTCTGGGCCTGGGCGCCTAACACTGGGTACACGCAACACACAGCAGGCAGCAAAAGTTTCCGCATGGCGAAACTCCCCCTGGAGTCGCCTCTCCTGTAACGTGCCTCTAATAAATTGGCAACCTTCAAAAATTGCGCTATGAAGCTTTCGAGGCGCGTCGTTCCGGCGCGCGCTTGCGCGACCGCGCGCGACAACCAGTCAGGCGGGGCGTTTCATGAGAAATGAAGGCGAAAATAATCACTACTACGACGCGGAACTGTCTGGCGTCAGCTTGTTCGGAATTGCCGTCACGCTCGCCATCGCCGCCGCAATTGCGGCTGTGGCATGGCTCGATGCACAGCCCCTACAAGTCGTTGGCTGGATTCTCTTTCCGATCGAATATCTGTTGAACGCCGTCTTCTTTCCGGAAGTTCAGACGCCCTTGCGCAGCAATGCCGTTGCGTTGTTTATAGCGCTGCCGACGTTTGCGCTTCTTTACGCTGTCTATCGCCTTTCAAAAGCTTTGTTTTCTCTTGTCAAGCGCTCCCGATCGGAGCGCCCCTAATGACTTCGACGTCGGTTCGCTACTTTGCAACGATGGCAATGTTCCTTGGCGCGTGTTGCTTATCGGTCACGCACGCGCAGACCTATACGTCCGACCCCGGCGCGTGGCGTCCTGTAGCTTACTCGGACCTTCTCTTCCCTCTAGGCGAAGCAGAATCATACGCCTCGCTTTGGCAGGACCGGCTCGACGAGAGCAACAAGAAGTCGGCGTCGATCAATCCTGGTGGGCTGCTCAATATGAGCATCGTTGTTGGCAATCGCGGCGCCAGCGAGTGGCATTTTTCGATCAATTTCCAGACGAAACTTGTCGCCCTTAGCGTGCTCAGTACGCCCTATCTGTGCACCGATGAATATCCGTCGCCGACACAAGGTATCCGGATCAAGGTTTGTCCGTCGCGTCTTGTGACGTTCCAAAGCAACAGCTACAGCGTCATCGACGGCGCCGCATGCTTTGTCGAGAAGACGCCAGGCGCGCCGGCGGAGGACTCGACCGCGACTGTCACCTACGCGGCTTATGATGTTCCGTCACGCTCGATTCGCCTGCGCTACACTGTGTCGCATCAAGAGATCGACCGCTGCGCTCAATCCGTGCCGCTTCACCCGGAGAATTAGACGCGGTAACGCGCCGTCAGCTGCTGATGAAAAGGAGCAACGCCATGAAGCACATCGCCATTCCCTCGCGATCGACCATGCGGATGATGGCGCGAGCGGGCGGCTATGACCGTCAATCACAAAATCCGGCTCCGCAAGCGGACGCTCGGATTTTCTGTCGGCGCTTCGCGCCTTTGACGCCGCCGCGCCGTCACGCCGTATCCATCGCATTGGCTCGCTATGCGAAGGAGGTCGTCATGAGTGCCGCAAGCGTGATCGCGCTTTTGATCCCGTTCACCGCCGGCGCTCAGCAACCCGAATCACATCGCCTTTTCGCGGAATCTTTCAGCTTAACGACGAGCAATTTGCAAACACGAATCTGGTCCGATCAACTGCCCGCGCTGCTTTCGGGCCGCAAGCATCTCCAAGCAGCTGCGCCGGACGCGAACATCGGGCTTACGGGGCTCGTATACGAAACGCAGTTTAAGGTCGACAGGCGCGTTTATGTGGTTTCAGTCCTCAATCATCAATGCGCAAATACAGGTCTAGAACATTCGTTGTCGTGCCCGGCTCGGATCGCTGAAATAAGCGGGAGCACGCCACGACTGATACAGGAAGTCCCCAATTTTGTGGTGTCATTCCAACCTGACGCGACGGGCACCAAGACGAATGCGCAATCAGGGTACATGACGATCGCATCATTCGATCCCGCGACGCGGGCGCTCACCTTCACCGATGTTTCCGACGGCCAGCAAACCGCCCTGCCCATTCGCATCAATCTAGAATAGGCCGTTTCGCGAGGACCGACATGCGCTGCTTCCCTTATATTACGTTCGCCTTGCTCGCCGCCGCGGGGAACTCGCCGGTCAACGCCTTTCTGGCGTCGGGATGCTCGAACTCCGATTACTCAGCCTCCGATATCGCCTCCGCTCTCAAAAAGTGCGACAGCGCGAACGACACGTTGAAGGACAACGCCTGTAACTTTGGCGGCGCGGCGATGGCGGAGTCCGGCGGCAACACGTGCGAGTCGAATGGCAACAATTTCGGCGTTCTGCAGCTTACTCGGAGTAATCTCAACGGCACCGGGATCTCCTCGGATCAATATCTGAACCTCCCCATGCAGCAACAGGTTTGCATATGGGCGCAACAGGTCGGCAATTCGAACACGCAAGGCGGTTATCAGACGCTCGCCAACAACGGCAATATCGGCGGAACTCGCGTCACATCAGGAATGTTGATGGCTTGCTTTCAGTTCGGTCCGCTTATCTGCAAAAACGACATCGCGTCCATGCAGTCACACGGCGGCGCGTGTCCGACTGCGGGCAATGGCGGTGTGCGGGCAACAAATGCGACCCTCGCGAACGGTTCCGCAAACCTCGACGGAAATAACCAGTCGATTTGCTCTTGGGGCGGCGCGATCCAGAGCAAGATCAACCAAGCAGCCGCCACCTGCAAACCGGGTAATGGCGGAAACAATGGCGGCACTGAGTGCCCCGGCAACGGCACGACCCCGAACGGCGTCATTCCGCCGACGCCGGGCAATGCGCCCGTGCAACTTCCCCCAAATCTGGCTTGATTAAAGTCATGCGCGTCGTAGTACGACTCGCCCTCGTCATCGCATCGACGGCGCTCCCCGCGGTCGGCAGCGCACAGACGCAGACACCGCCTGCGCTCCCCGTGTTTGACTTTCCGCAGTCCGGCGTCACCTTTGAGACGGGAGACAGCTGGTCCACGAACGGTCAGGCTTTCCGCCTCTATGGCGTTCAAAGCTGCATTCGGGGGACGTTTTTCACGAACTCGGCCAAGGTCCGCACCGATTGCGGGGAGGCATCGCTCGCCTATCTCGCTGCGATCGTTCGCGACGCGAAGCCTCGATGCACTGCTATTGCGCAGGCTGCTATTGCCCAGGCTGGCGTGCCACCAGTCATCTTCTCGGTTTGCGCCGTCCATATCGGGAGCAACATACTCGACCTCGGAACCGTGCTTATCACGCAGGGCTTCGCCTTCGCGGCGACCGACGCCACCGGCAGGCCAACGAAATTTGAATATGCCGTCGCGGAGAGTGAGGCTTCCAGGGCGAAGCGCGGCCTTTGGTCGGCGTCCGATCTGCCGCATCCGTCGATGATTTTGATGAACGCGGCGCGCGCAGCTCGACCGCAATAGCCATGCTTGCGAGTGCCCACGCCGTCGCCCAGGTCCTTGGAGGACGGCGCGAGGGGCGCGGCTACCTCTGCCATTGCCCGGTCGAGACCCACGGTAAGCAGCGCGGCGACAAGCGCCCGTCGCTCAGCGTCAATGACGGCAATCAGGGTGTGATTCTGCATTGCTTCGCCGGCTGCGATCCGCGCGATGTGATTGCCGCGATCAACGCCAAGGACCCGAATGAGCGCGCCGAAATCACGGTTCGCCCGCCGCTCAACGAGAAGCCGGCGCCCAAGACAACCAGCGCCTATGCGCGTCGTCTCTGGCGATCGGCGATCGGCGTTCCCGGCACGATCGGCGAGAACTTCCTGCGCGAGCGCGGCCTACCGAATAAACCGCCGGCGTCTATTCGCTTCCTGCCATCCTATCGCTACGACAGGAACCAGCCACATAGCGCCCTGCCCTGCCTTGTCGCCGCCGCTCAAGCGCCGACACGCGAAATCGTCGGCGTTCAACTCACTTTCTTGCATCCGGGCGGCCGTCGCAAAGCCGACGTTGAATATCCCCGGCGCGCGATCGGACCGCTTGGGGCGTCGATGCTTCGACTCGCTCCGGTCGAGGCGTCGCTCGGCATAGCCGAGGGCTTCGAAAAGGCTTGGGCCGCGCAGCTCCTATTCGGCGAACCTGTATGGTCCACGCTCGGCGTCGATCGTTTCGGCGTCGTCATCTGGCCTGAGACCGTAACCGGGCTCACCATCTACGCCGACAACGATAGGCCCGGCCTTACAGCCGCGCGCGAGCGGCGCGGGGCGCACCCTGAAATCACAATCCGAATCCGCTATTGCGCCGCCGAGGGCCAGGACTTCGACAAGCTCTACAAGGCTGTTGCGGGCGACCGGGCCGAAGCCCTGAAACGCATCATTGAGGAATGAGCGACCGCTTGGCGCCACTTCGGGACCTTCCAGCAAGCTGCCCTGCGAGTGTGATCCGCTGCGTTATTCGACATGGGATCTCGGCGCCGATCGGCGCGGCGATTGCCTGACTTCTCCCGTTGCGGTTGGGTCATTTCGATGCGCCGAACCGCGCAACGAGGGAGATGGCCTTGCCCGTCTCGCCGAGCAGGAAAGCTCCGCCGTCGGTGGAGCTCTCGCGAGAGCGATCCGGCACTTCCATGAATTCGCTCACGAATTCGCGCGATACCGGTTCACAACAGAGGGGAACTACGAGCCTATGCCGCAGTCGGGACCGCTTGGCGGGTCGCCCCAGCCGGCGGGATCAGGGTGACCTCTTCGCCATTTTCGCGCAGGGCGAGATGGAAAGCTGGGCGGATTTTGTGCAAAAGATTTGTGCGAAAGTCCGGGCGTCACCGTAGCTCGACCAGAAACATGGGAAGGTTCGCTATGGGTCTTGGTTGTGTAAAAACTCAGCGGAGATTGCTTCACTGAAAAAGATCAATGAATTTTCGAGGCATCACACCAATCGGAACGAGGAAAATCGCAAAAGATTCCGCTGAGAGCGGCCATTTTCGACTGAGTTTAAATTGGGCATGTAGTTTTCACGCAGCCAGGGTCATTTTGTCACCTTCATCAGATAACAAAAAACTGCGAAAGCCCCCTTCTCCTCCTCTGCTTGCGCTCTTATCCCCGGCCTCTCCAACTGCGGCGCCCGTTCGACTCCCGCTCGTGTCTGAGAAGCCGCGCAAGGGGCGCTGCCCTTAAGACCACGGCGTTAGCGCGGCGCAACTCGTTTGGCGACAGTTGCGGGTTTGCGCGGCGGCTCGACGCCAAGCAATTCCCACAAGCTGATTTCCAATCGTTCCGCGAGTTCGACGAGCACCAGTAGCGACGGGTTCGATACGCAATCGGTGATGAGATAGAGCTGCGGCAGAGAAACGTTCAGAAACTTTGCGAAGTCTTGTTTCGTCAAACCGCTCTTGCGGAAACGCTGATTCACGACAGCGCCGATCGTCTCGATCATTTTCGGACCGGAGGGGTTCTTACGCTTGCCAACCGGCTTGCCTTCGAGCAACTCGTATAAGGGCACGCGAAGCCTTTTCGAGATTTCCGCCAACATCGTGAGGGACGGATTGCCGAGCCGGCGACGCACATAGCGAAATTGCGACCCTGACATGCCGACGAATTCGGCGAATTCCGGCTTCGACAAGCCGCTTGCCGCTTGTTCCGCAATCAGGCGATTTGAAAGGTTTGCGAGGTGGGGCGATTCAAGCCGATCAGCGATCGTAACGACCATTAGTCGGCGTCGTCGATCTCCCCGGTTCTTAGCCCCCGCTTTACCCGCCTTACGCGACCGCTTTGGCCCGCCGACGATCATTTTGCCCCGGAAATGTCACGACACCGCCCGCGCACTGTCTTAGATTGATGCGCGGCTGCCAAGGCCAATTCGGAAATTGGCGCCAATTTATTAGATTTGCCTTGCTCGCGCCTGGCGTTGCGTCCGAAGCGAGGCCGCTGATTTGGAAGCGCGTTTCTGTCGGCTTGGAACGTGCTACATGGCTTCGCTGTCCGCCAGCAGGCGCGAGACGGCTCTTTTCACCCCTGTTTCTGCGATGCGGAAAAGTCAGAGCGGTGAGCGAGCTTCACGACGGGATGGAAGGCGAGCCCCGCTGACCCCCACAACCGTGCACGGAGGGAAGCCTGGCGTCTACGCCAATGTTGACAAAGTCAGCCTCGGCGATCACCCGTGGCGTTTGGAATTCCCAGGTCGGCTTTTATCGCGGCAGATGCACGGCAAGCCAAACTGTCGGCTGGCCTACGTCCGTCCATTCGACTCGGTGTCGCACATGCGGGGGAATTTCGACGTAGCTGCCGGGGCGAAGGTTTCTTGGCGGGCCCTCGCCTTCGATCCGGAGACCGGCCGACCCCGAAATCAGAAAAACCCACTCTGTCCAATCCTGGTCATACCAAAATCCGGGCGGGCTCGCCTGACCGGTCGAGACGATCCTTTCGATTTTCGCACCCGGCGAGTCGGCAAGTATCGAGATCTCCTCTTCGCTCGAACTCGTCGCCAAGCCCGCAAACAGATCGCCGCTTCGAATCACCATGGGCTCCAACAGTAGGCGAGTTTTTCAAGGCTTGGCAGTCGTTCGACGGCGTGAGGGAATTTTGGCGCGGCCTGACATCGTCAGCTTCGGGACGTTAGCTATTCGCGTGAATGGATCCATGTTTTATCACGCGCCTGCAGGCACATCATTCGGGGATGACGAGCCGCAATCCAGCTTTGCCGTCGGGGGCCTTTTGGACGCTTGCGGCGGCCATGGCGGCCAGGAGCGCGTCGCGAGGCAGCGCAATGGTGCAATAACGAGCTTTGGCTGGATCGGCGGGGTCGGCGGCTGTCACGGTGATTTGCACCGTGATCGCGCTCATCGAAACATCGACGGAGACGGGATCGTCTTGGAAATCGACTCCGTGACGGCGGCCGTTTGCGCCGCGGAGGATCGCGAACATGCCTCATTCTCCGGAGAGGGTCCAGATGATAGCGGAAGCGCGTCCGCCCGACCAGCCGTGGCTGCCCCCTTCTTTTTCAGTTTGTCGTTCCGTGCGCTGAACGCGCCCTGACCCGAGGTTCGTTCGTTTGGGGCGAGTGGTCGGACGAACATGAACGGTTTTCATTGACTCGCCCATAAAATCCTCGCCATCCAGATCACGTCCTCAGCGCGCAGGATTTGATCGCCTCGCCGGCCCGCTCCGAAGGATTCGAGTTCGATGGTGTGCGCCGTTTGCCGATTCAGTCTTTTCACGAGGACTTCGCCCGCCGCCGTTTTGACCGCCACGCGGTCGCTGCGCCGCACCGGAGCCTTCGGCGAGACGAGGAGAGTGTCTCCGTCATGGTAGAACGGCGCCATGGCTTCGCCCGAGACCTCCAACGCATAGGAATGTTCGTCGATATCGGCGAAGAGATCGATCTCGTCCCAGTCCGAGCCTGCTGGAACGCCGGTATCGTCGAAACAATCGCTGCCGCTTGCGCGGGCGAGATCAATCAGCGGAAGCCTACGATGCGCGCCGCTGCCGCTTGGTGCGAGGAGCGCTATGAATTCGTCGAGGCTGGCGCCGGTCGCGTCCAGAACTTTGGCGATGGATTCGGTCGACGGCCAACGCAAATGTCCGTCCGCCGTCCGTCGCTTGGAGCGGTTGAAGGTCGTGGCGTCGAGACCGGCCTTGCGTGAGAGGCCCGATGTGGTGAGGGAGTAACGCTGCGCTAACACTAACGCGTCGAGCGCGGACCAGATTTGAGCGTGAGACAGCGCTGTCATCGGACGGGGCGGATGGCGGCGAAGTGCTCCCGCTTACGGAGGCGATCAAAACCGTGGCGCAAATGGGAACATGATCGACGCGGAGACGTGAGCCAAGCGGCGGGCGAATCAAAGAGAAGCCTCTCAGAGCCTGCCAGAATTCTAGCGCGTTTCCACCTTTCGCCATCCAGCGGCTACGGCTTCTTCTTGCGAACAGAACCAGCGTTCACCTTTCCCTTTGTCCATGCGCGTGCGAGCGTAATCCCGCTCGCCGGGCAGGTGATAGATGCGCTCGCCCTTGCGATTGATGTTGCCTTTGATTCTGCAATTGCCCCCTGCGGGGGCGTTTTGGAGCGCCGGCGGCGCCAAGGCATGGTCTTCTTGCGTGATCGGCCGCGCGGCTGACCAGATTTGCTCGAAGCGGGCCTCAAAGGCGCGCGCCGCCGCCGCTTCGCGGATCACCACGAGATCGTTATCCTGTTGCTTCAGGCCCGAGGCCGTCAGATTGGCCGATCCCGACCGAAGAACGAGGCCATCGATCGAGTAGCTCTTCAGATGCATGTAAGGACCCGGCGCCTTCATGCGCACACTGCCGGCGATTTCGCGCAGGCGCTCGATGGCATGTCGCTGCGTGGGATCGAGGAGTATCCGGACCCTGACGCCGCGCCAGTGCGCGTCGATCAGCGCGTCTATGATAGGCCAGTCAGTGAGCGAGAACGCCGTCAGGTCGATTTTCAAATGCGCCGATTTGATCAGGGCGGCGTCTACGCGTTCGAGATTTTCGCCGGGCGCATAATGCGTCTCGACTGGGTCGGCGTTCGTCGGCGGGATGCGGATAAGCGTCGCGATAGCGACCGCGGCGAGAATCGCTCGAAACCATGCCATCGACCCTTTGTAATTTCGTGCCATCAATATGACCTTTGGCGTTTGATATCGATCAGGCCGCTGAGCGCCGGTCGATTGCGCCGGCGCCGAGGGCGAAATGGCGGCGCTCGTCATGGCCTGTCTTTTCCGCGCACCGCACCGGCAATCTCCTGGCGCGCCATGCCGCAATTCGCGAAATGATGGAGGCGAAGGCCGAGGGTCCATTTTGCTCGGCGCGGCCACGCTCAGCCAGCGATCGACGTCGTGGCGTCCAGGCGCGCGCGCAAGCACCACTGTTCCCACGCAGAAGAACCCACAGGGGCTCTTCCGACAGACAAAAAACCGCTGCCGGTTGCGAGCGGGCGATCCAAAACCAAGAATTCGGTTCGAACGACTACTTCTTGCCCTTGCCCGGGCTCTTCGGCTTGTGCCTGGCCTGCGCCAAATCCGAGGCCGCGAGCTCCTTTTCCTTCTTCGTGGCTTTTGGATCGCGTAGCGTCTTCGCCGCGTCGGACGCGACTTTCTTTCCAGTGGTCATGGCAGTCCTCGGGATTGAGAGAACGCTCGAAGTTAACATGATTCTCTGTGGGCCGGAGCGGCTCGAAGATTGTTCTCCGGCGTCGTCCACATGGATCGAGAGGCGTCGGGGCGGCCGCGGCTTTCCTGCGCGAAACTCGCTCGGCCAGCCTCTCGCGCGAATTGGTTTGCTCGAGCCACCCTTTTAAGATCCGTCTTCGAGAGGGGCTGGAATTATCGGCGGTCGGTGGGGCGAAACCATGCGGAAAATCAAGTGCGAGGGCTGTGGCCGTCGGACGCCGAGCTTCGAGACCGTAAATTACGGCTCGATGGATATGGGATACAAACAGCTCTGCCGCCGCTGTTTCAATACCGAGGCCGCGACAGCCGCTGGTCTCGACGACTTCGAGCATGTCGACTTCGAACCCGTGCGGCTGACCGACGGCGTGGGCAAACCTCACGAATTTCATTTCCGTACTTTTATGTTTGGAGTAGGCGTCGCCTTGGACGCCTTCGAACTTCGCGACGGAAATCCGGCGGGCTATCAGTTCCAGGTTATCGCCGAACCTGAGGAAGACCTGCTCGCATTGCTCGGCCGATTGATCGAAAAGATGCGACGCGCTCTCGCGGTAAAGTACATCGACGACGGCGAGTATGGTTTGCAAATTGCAGAAGCTAAAGTCGTTCGAGGGCTGATCGATTGGGACGCGGCGCAAGACGGACGCGCGCCACTCCTCGTCATCGACGGGCGAGAGGTTTCCTGGGAGGAATTCGGCCGAATGATCGCGGGTTTCGAGGGCTTCCAATTCAAATTGGAAATCCACGACAAGAGCGAGGAAATCTGACCTCCCGCGCGGCTCCCATGGGATCCATCACCGGCAGCCACCAGCCGCTTTCCGGCTGACGCGCCCAATCGGCGCGGCGTCGTAGGCACGGCTTGCTATAATCCGCCCGGGCAAATCCATTGGAGGCAGGGAACGCCTTGCGGGCGGTAGCTGACACGACCACTTCGCGTGAAACGCTCGTCGGCGCCGTCGAACGGGTGACTTTTCACAACGAAGAAAATGGGTTCGCCGTCCTGAAGGTGAAGGTGCGCGGCAAGCGCGACCTCGTCGCTGTCGTCGGACATGCCGCCTCGATATCGGCGGGGGAGTTCATTCACGCCGTCGGCGTCTGGACCACCGACCGCACGCATGGGCTTCAATTCAAGGCCGATCTGCTCAAAACCACCCCGCCCACCACGGCCGAGGGCATCGAGAAATATCTCGGTTCGGGCATGGTTCGCGGCATCGGGCCCAAGCTCGCAAAGAGAATCGTCGACGCGTTCGGACAAGGCACATTCGAAATCATCGAGGCGAGCCCCGAGAAGCTGAGGGATGTGTCGGGGATCGGAGAGTTCCGTGCGGGGAAGATCGCCGCCGGCTGGGCCGAGCAGAAGGCCGTTCGCGACATTATGGTGTTTTTGCATTCCAATGGCGTCGGCACGTCGCGCGCCGTGCGCATCTTCAAAACTTATGGACACGACGCCATTCAGGTGATGACCGAGGACCCTTACCGTCTCGCCCGCGACATCCGAGGCGTCGGCTTTCGCACTGCCGACGCCATGGCCATGAAAATGGGCATGAGCCACGAGGCGCCGCAGCGGATGCGCGCCGGCGTGTCCTTCGCCCTCCAGGAGGCGACAAACGACGGTCATTGCGGACTTCCGGTCGATAACCTCGTCACCCTCGCAACCAAGCTTCTCGACGTCGACAAGGCAATCGTGAGGGCGGCGCTCGATCACGAACTCGCCGGCGCCGAAGTGGTCGGCGACACGATCGGCGCGGAGCCTTGCGTCTTCCTGCGCGGGCTTCACATCGCCGAGCGAGGCGTCGCCGAACAAATTCTGGCGCTGGTCAGGGGAACGCCGCCCTGGCCGTCCATCGACGTGGAGAAGGCTGTTCCCTGGGTCGAGAAGAAAACGGGCAAGACGCTCGCGGCGTCGCAACGCGCCGCGATCGAAACGGTGCTGCGCTCCAAGGCGGCGGTGATCACCGGCGGGCCAGGCGTCGGCAAGACGACGCTGCTCGACGCGATCCTGCGCATTCTCGCCGCCAAGGGAACGAAAATCCTGCTCGCCGCGCCGACCGGACGCGCGGCGAAACGTATGGCCGAACAGACCGGCCTCGAGGCGAAGACCATTCACCGCTTGCTGGAAATCAATCCCAAGACCGGCGGCTTTCGGCGCGGCGTCGAGAACCCTCTCGAATGCGACCTGCTCGTGATCGACGAGACCAGCATGGTCGATATCTCCCTCATGTTCGCGCTCGTCAAAGCGATCCCTATCCGCGCCGCACTCCTCTTGGTCGGCGATGTCGATCAGCTGCCCTCGGTCGGGCCGGGCCAGGCGCTCGACGACGTCATCAATTCCGGCGTGCTGCCGGTCGCGCGGCTGACCGAGGTGTTTCGTCAGGCGGCCGAGAGCCGGATTATTGTCAACGCGCACCGGATCAACCGCGGTGAGATGCCCGAATGGCCCAAGCGCGGCGAGGATTCGGATTTCTGGTTTGTCGATGCGGACGACCCCGAGAAGGGAGTGGCCAAGGTCGTGGAAATCGTGCGCGATCGAATTCCGCGGCGCTTTGGCCTCGACCCGATCCGGGACATTCAGGTGCTTTGCCCCATGCAGCGCGGCGCGCTCGGCGCGCGATCGCTCAACGCCGATTTACAGAAGGCCCTCAATCCCGCGCCGCCGGCGAAGATCGAGAAATTCGGTTCGATCTTCGCCCCCGGCGACAAGATCATGCAGACCGAGAATGATTACGATCGCGACGTCTTCAATGGCGACCTTGGAACCGTGTTGCGCATCGATGAAGTCGAGGGCCTGCTCGTCGCCGGCTTCGATGGCCGCGAGGTCGAATATCCCTTTGGCGAACTTGACGCCTTGGTTCCGGCCTATGCGACGACGATCCACAAGTCGCAGGGCTCGGAATATCCCGCTGTCGTCATCACGCTCGCGACCCAGCATTACGCCATGCTGGCGCGCAATCTCGTTTATACGGCCGTCACGCGCGGCAAACGTCTTGTCGTCATCGTCGGTCAGCGACGAGCGATGGCGATCGCGGTGCGAAGCGGCGGCCGACGCAAGAGGTGGACAAAACTGCGTGAGTGGCTGGCGGCACGTTGAGCTTTTGGCCGGTTGGCCGCTCGATCCGCGAAGCGGCAATTCACTCAATCTCTCGTCGTGTCCTGTCCGACTGCTCGTCCGATCTTCTCGGCTATTCGCCCTCGCACCCGCTGGTAAAACGCCTCGTCATGAGCGGAGTCGATATTCGTTCCCGACCCGATGGCGATACAGAGTTCGCGGACATGCTGATAGGCGCCGTCGCCGTGCGCCCCGATCAGCGCGTCCGCTTCCGCTTCGATAGCGGCGGAAAGCGCCGCGCGGCGACGAAGATGGCGGGAGAGAAAACCGACGAGCATTGGCCGGTGACCCACGCATTCCAATTCCAATGAACCGATACCGGCTCATCGATGCAGTTTTGTCGTCCAGCGGTTTTCGAGCCTAACATGCTTTTTGGGACGGCGTAGCCTTTTTACGCCAGTGTTCAACACTGGTTTCGTGAGCAAAGGGGTTGCCAAAGCAGGGTGCTCGCCGGACGTTGAGCATTAACGTTTCGGGGCTGATTCCATGGACCCGGCCTTCGCATGGTTCGCTGACAACGGCGCTTGGCCGGAACATCCCGGTCCAGGCTCCGCGGTAGTCGAGCAGGCCATTGTCGGACCGGCGCGGCTGCTCAGTCATGTCGAAACCATGCTCGGTCTCGGACGGCCGGCGATCGCCGCGGTCAAACGCATCGTCGTCTATCGTCGCAAGCTCGAAGCGGCGGGAGCGGACAGATTCTGGTCGGACTCTTTCGGGGCGGCCTGAGAGGAAGAGGAAGGTTCGGTTTTCGTTGACGGGAAAAAGGGGGAGAGAGAGGCTTTCACCCGCCCGTCGCGGAGACTGGACATATGTCGAAGATCACGCTGGTGGGAGCGCGGGACATTGCGCTCGACAGGCTGGTGGCGTCGGACGCGAATGTGCGGCGGATCAAGGCGGGGGTGAGCGTCGAGGAGCTGGCGGAGGATATCGCCCGGCGCGGGTTGTTGCAGTCGCTGAGCGTGCGGCCGATCGTTGGCCAAGGCGGCGAGGAGACCGGCAAATTCACGGTGAGCGCAGGCGGCCGCAGACTCGCGGCGCTGAAACTCCTCGTGAAGCAAAAACGGCTTGCCAAGAACGCGCCGGTTCCCTGCATCGTCAAGACGGATGGGATCGAGGAGGAGGACTCGCTCGCCGAAAATACCATGCGTGAGGCCCTGCACCCGCTCGACCAATTCCGGGCGTTCAAGACCTTGCATGACCAAGGCGTGACCATCGACGAGATTGCCGCCCGTTTCTTCGTCGCGCCGCAGGTCGTCCGCCAGCGCCTGAAACTCGCGGCGGCGAGCCAAAAGCTGCTCGATCTCTATGTCGCGGAACAATTGACCCTCGACCAGCTCAGCGCCTTTTGCGTGACGGACGACCACATGCTCCAGCAACAGGTCTGGGAGGCGCTTCAGCGCTCCTACAGCAAGGAACCCTTTATGATTCGGCGGATGCTGACCGAGGGGGCGGTCAAGGCCTCCGACAAGCGCGCGATCTTCGTCGGGATGGAGGCTTACGAGGCGGCGGGTGGGATCGTGCTCCGCGATCTCTTTTCCAGCGACAATGGCGGCTGGCTCCAGGACGTGGCGCTGCTCGATCGCCTGGCCCGCGAAAAACTCAGCGAGGCGGCCGACGCCCTTCGCGCCGAGGGCTGGAAATGGTCGGAATTTTCGATCGATTTTCCCTATGGCCACACCAATGGCCTGCGGCGGCTGCCCGCGAGTAACGCGCTTCTTTCAGACGAGGAACAGGCAAGTTATGAAGCCGCGCTCGCTGAATATAATTCGCTGTCGGAGGGATACGAGGGGGCCGACGATCTTCCCGAGGAGGTCGATCAAAGGCTCGCCGAACTCGAGCAGGTGATCGCGGCCGTCGACGAGCGTCCGGCGATCTATGATCCAGCCGAGATCGCCCGCGCCGGAATTTTCGTCAGCATCGATCATGCCGGCGCATTGAAGGTCGAACGTGGGTTTGTGCGCCCGGAAGACGAGGCGCCCGCCGCTCCCGGCGAGACCGCCGCGGAGGCCAAATCGCCGAATGCGCAATGTGGTTCGCATGCTGGCGTGGGGGTGGAAGCGGTGTCATCGTCCGCGTCTTCGTCTTCGACCCTCGACGACGAGATGGAAACCTCGCCGAAACTCTCCGACCGCTTGCTGAGCGAGCTGACCGCGCATCGCACCTTGGCGCTGCGCGAAGCGTTGGCGAACGATCCCGATGCGGCGTTTCTTGCGGCGGCTCATGCGCTGGCGCTGAACGCCTTTTATGGCGCTGGCGGCTTCGAAACTTGCGTCGAAATCGATGCGAAGAGCGTGCTGCTCGGCTCACACGCGCCCGGCCTCGGCGATACGCCGGCGGCGCGGGCGATCAGTGAAGCGCATGGGCGCTGGCAATTGCGACTGCCGGAGAAATCCCAAGATCTTTGGAGTTGGCTGGTGAAACTGGACGGGGAGAGTCGCGCTTCGCTCTTTGCCCATTGTGTCGGGCTGAGCGTCAATGCGCTGCATCTCGCTCACGACCGGCGGCCGCGCGCTCTCGTCCATGCCGATCTTTTGGCCGAACATCGGACGCTCGACATGACGACCTATTGGAGCCCGACGGTCGAGAGTTATTTCGGCAAGGTCACCAAGGCGCAGATTCTCGCCGCCGTGCGCGAGGCGAAGGGCGAAGCGACCGCGCAGATGATCGACCATCTCAGGAAAACTGACATGGCGGCGGAGGCGGAAAGGCTGCTCCAGGGCGCGGGCTGGCTGCCAGAGATTTTGCGCACAAAAAATCTCGACGCCCCTGCCCTGCTGCAAGACGGCGGCTCGGCGAGCGCGGGTTCGCCAGCAGCGATCGATGACGTCAATCTGCCGGCGTTTCTGGCAGACGTCGAGAACGACGACGGCGCCAACATTCCGATGGGCTCCGAATCCGAAGAGCCCGAGCATTCGGCAATCGCGGCGGAATGATCGCACACGGGCAATGCGGCCACGGCCGCTCGCCTCGTCTACCGTCTCACCAGGAGCCCGGCCTTCGCGCCGGGCTTTTTACATGATGGAGCCCTCTCATGAACTCTGCCGATCAATCTCTTATCTCCTTCCATCGCACGCGCGACGGATTTCTCGCGGCGCGCCTCGGCGAGCGCGCCTTCCTCGCTCTGCCTTCCAAAACCGGCGGCGTCTCTCTCGCCAGTGCGCGTCATATCGACCAGCCGCCCGAGGAATGGCGCCCATCGGATTTCTATATCTTCGGTCGTCTGCTCGAAGACGAAGCCGCCTTTCGTCGACATGTCGAACAACTCGCCGATCACCAGCGCCAATTGCTGAGGCTCGATCGCCGAGAAGTCAGAACACACGCCGTCACCCCATGGGGAACGGCGCAGATGTCTTGGGCGTACGAGGAGGGCGTCGTTTGTCATTCGACGGCCTCGCACGGCGGCTTCCGTCTCGATGAGGAGCGCAACGCCCTCGTTCATCCGGCCTATCGCAACGCCGATGGGTGTTACGAGGAAGACAGTCAGTGGTCGAAAGTCGCGGCGACGTTTCCGCGTCTCTTCACCGACTATGAGCGCAAATGCGCCGATGAAACTTTGCGCGCTGGCGAACCCGAGTCTTACGAGATCGTCAACAATGTGGTCCTTCGTCCTGGGGAATCCCGCACAAAGGACGCGCGCAAATTTCGGCTGGATCACGCGTCCGACTGGATCGTGATCTCCGCCATTACCTCGCGACAACGCCGGGGCTTCGTTGAATGCGTGGCGACCATCGGCGGCGATCGCCGCGGAAGGGAGCGACGCTTTCTCGTGTCCGACGTGGAATATGATCCCGGCCGCCATGGTTTCGTGATTGATCCGGCGCGACACGAAACTTACATCGGGCCGAGCAGCTTCATCGGCCGGGTTGGATAGATTATGGCGTCGGGAATGGGAAGGGAGAGGAAAAGGGCTTTGCCGGGACGGGCGAGCCCGGAAGGTTGAAGAGAGAGATTTCCGGGCCGGTTTCACATGAGCCCGGAGATAGTTGATGAGCCCGATCCATGCCGCCGCCCTTGCTCGATCCGAACAGGCCGAACTTTCCTTTTCCACCGACGACAAGCCTCGCGCCCTGATGATGGCGGCGCAGGCGCTCGTCACCGATCTCGCCAAGGGCCAAGCAATCGACGCCGCGATTTTGCGCGCCGCGATGGAAAGCGCCTTTGGCGCGAGCGATGCGCAAGGCGCTTGGGCGTGGAAGGACGCTTATGAAGCCTGCGAGGCGGCGCAGGTGTTGTTCCTGCGTCGCTATGGCCCCGCGATCATGGCGCGCGCCAACAACGAGCCGTCGCGCGTGCTGGCGATGCTCTCGAAAATCGGCGGTTTGCTGCCGACGCAGACCCGGCGTTCTGAAGAGAGCCAGTCTCTGCAACAATTCTCGACGCCGCTGGAATTCGCCTATGTGGCGAGCCTCGCCGCCGGGATTTTTTCGAACGACGTCGTGCTGGAGCCGTCAAGCGGGACGGGAATGCTGGCGGTCTTCGCCGAGCTCGCGGGAGTGACGCTCGTTCTCAATGAATGGGCCGAGACGCGTGCCGAGATTCTCGGCGCTTTGTTTCCCGCCGCGGCGGTCAGCCGCTTCGACGGCGCGCAGCTTCATGATCGGCTCGACGCCGATCTTCGCCCCACCGTTGTCTTGATGAATCCGCCCTTTTCGTCGTCGCCCCTGATCGAGGGGAGGCACGCGGCGGCGACCTTCGAACATTTGCGCTCGGCTTTGGCGCGGTTGCTGCCAGGTGGCCGTCTCGTCGCCATCACGGGCGAGAGCTTTTCGCCGACCTCGCCGGCCTGGCGCGCCGGCTTCGAGCGCCTGCAACAGAAGGGCCGGCTTATTTTCACCGCGTCGTTATCGCGCGGGTTCTTTGCACGGCACGGCACGAGCGTCGAAAGCCGCCTCACCGTCTTCGACAAGCCGCCTGCCGGAAATTCGAGCGAGTTCCGACAGGGCTTCGGCCCTATCGCCACCCTCGAAGAATTGCTGTCACTCGTTCAGCGCGAGATTCCGCCGCGCATGGCGCTCACCACGGGGGATCGCGCCGGCGACGTTTCCCCTGCCCCGTCGAAACCGGTGGCGTCGAGTGCGTTTCCCCGTTCCTCGCATTTGCGATCGTTCAGCGGTTCGGATCGCGTGTCTTCTCGTTCGTCGAACGTCGCCGGCGTCGGAAGGCCCACGCCCCTCTCGTCGCCGCTCGCCAGCGAGATCGTCGAACTCGCCTATGAGACGAGGGATTGGAAGACGCCGCAAGGCGGGTCACTCAGCGCCGGGCTCTATGAGTCCTACGCCGTGTAATCGATCGTGATCGCTGGCGCCAAGCCGCATCCGACGACGCTGGTGCAGTCCGCCGCCATGGCCTCGGTCGCGCCGCCGAAACCCGGCTATCGTCCTCATCAAACGAAGTCGGTGATCGACTCCGGGCTTCTTTCGGACGCGCAACTGGAGAGCGTCATTTACGCCGGCGAGGCGCATGGCGGACATCTCGCCGGATCGTTTCTCGTGAATGAAAGTTTCGATTGCGTCGACGTCGCGCCCGACGACGCGGAAAAATTCGTTCGTTTTCGCCGCGGCTTTTATCTCGGCGACGGCACCGGCGCCGGCAAGGGACGCCAGGTCGCCGGCGTCCTCCTCGACAATTGGCTGAAAGGACGGCGCAAGGCGCTGTGGATTTCCAAATCCGACAAGCTGGTCGAAGACGCGCAGCGCGACTGGTCGGCGCTGGGCCAGGAAAAACTCCAGATCGTCCCCCTGTCGCGCTTCAAGCAGGGAACGCCGATCCGGCTCCACGAGGGAATTCTGTTCACGACCTATGCGACGCTGCGCTCCGACGAGCGGCAGGGGCGTGACGGAAAGTTGAAAGCCTCGCGTCTCGACCAGATCGTCGAATGGCTCGGCGCGGATTTTGACGGCGTCGTGGTGTTCGACGAAGCGCATGCGCTCGCCAACGCCGTCGGCGGCAAGGGAGAACGCGGCGACCAGGCGGCGTCCCAGCAGGGGAAGGCCGGCCTGCGGCTGCAAAACGCCTTGCCCGATGCGCGCATCCTTTACGTCTCGGCGACAGGCGCCACCACGGTCGCCAATCTCGCCTATGCCGCGCGTCTCGGATTGTGGGGCTCGACTGACATGCCCTTCGCCACCCGCCAGGATTTTGTCGGCGCCATGGAGGCGGGCGGCATCGCGGCGATGGAGGTGCTGGCCCGCGACCTGAAGGCGCTCGGGCTCTATGCGTCCCGCGCTTTGTCCTATGCCGGCGTCGAGGTAGAGATGCTGGAGCATCGGCTCGGGGTTGAACAAATCCGCATCTATGATTCCTACGCCGGCGCCTTCGAGATCATCCACAACAATTTGAACGCGGCATTGGAGGCCGCCAACATCACCGGCGAGGGCGGCAGGGCCTATAATCGCAACGCCAAATCCGCCGCGCGCTCGGCGTTCGAATCCAACAAGCAGCGCTTCTTCAATCACCTCATCACGGCGATGAAGGTCCCGAGCCTGATCGCCTCGATCGAGACGAATTTGGAAAGCGGTCACGCCGCCGTCATCCAAATCGTCTCGACCAGCGAGGCGCTGATGGAGCGCCGCCTTGCGGAAATCCCGACATCCGAATGGGGCGATTTATCGTGCGATTGTTCTCCTCGCGAGTATGTTCTCGACTACCTCGCCCATTCCTTCCCGACGCAGCTTTACGAGGTCTATTCCGACGACAACGGCGATCTGCAATCGCGGCCCGTCGTCGACGACAACGGCCAGCCGGTTCATTCGCGCGAGGCGACGGAGCGGCGCGATCGCCTGATCGAGCATCTCGCGGCGCTGCCCGCCGTGCAGGGCGCGCTCGACCAGATCGTCCAACGTTTTGGCGCCGACATGGTGGCGGAAGTGACCGGCCGCTCGCGGCGCATCGTGCGTAAGACCAATGCCGACGGCTCCGATCGTCTCTGCGTCGAAAATCGTCCCGCCTCCGCCAATATCGGCGAGACGCAAGCCTTCATGGATGACGAGAAGCGCATTCTCGTCTTTTCCGACGCCGGCGGCACCGGGCGCTCCTATCACGCGGACCGGAGCGCGAGGAACCGGCGGCTTCGCGTCCATTATCTGCTGGAGCCGGGGTGGAAGGCGGACAACGCCATTCAGGGGCTCGGGCGCACCAATCGCACCAATCAGGCGCAGCCGCCTTTGTTCCGTCCCGTGGCGACCGACGTGAAGGGCGAGAAGCGTTTCCTATCCACCATCGCCCGGCGGCTCGACACACTCGGCGCCATCACGCGCGGTCAGCGCCAGACCGGCGGGCAAGGGTTGTTCCGGCCCGAAGATAATCTGGAATCGGCCTATGGCCGCATTGCGCTGCGTCAGCTCTACCAGCTGCTCTATTCCGGCAAGGTCGAGGGCTGTTCGCTGACGCGTTTCGTTGAGGCGACGGGTCTCGACCTCACCGACCAGGACGGAACGCTCAAGGAAGAACTCCCGCCGATCACCACATTCCTCAACCGCATCCTGGCTCTGCCGATCGGACTGCAGAACCGGCTGTTCGAGGTTTTCGAAGGGCTGATGGAGGCCTCGATCGAGGGCGCCATTCAGGCCGGCTCGTTCGACATTGGCATCGAAACGGTGACCGCCGAAAGCCTCGTCGTCATCGATCGCCGAACGATCGCTATCCATGAGCGGAGCGGCGCGCAAACCTCGCTGGTCACCATTGCGCGCAAGGACAGAACGCGCGTGACGTCGCTTGAAGTCGCTTTGGAGTTCGCGACGGCGTCCCAAAAATCCCGGTTGATGGTCAACGAGCAATCGGGCCGGGCCGCCGTCAAGCTGCCGGCGTCCGGGTTGATGCAGGATGACGGGACGGTTCAAACGCGGGTGCGGCTGTTGCGGCCGACCCATCGAGAATTGATCGGCGTCGAAGCCTTGGAGCGCTCGCATTGGCGCGAGGCGACGAGCCAGGAGTTCCGGCAAGCATGGGAGGCCGAAGTCGCCGCCCTCCCGGAATTCACCGAGAGCACATTCCATATCGTCACCGGCCTGCTGCTACCCGTCTGGAACCGCCTGCCCGACGAGACCGCGCGCGTCTATCGCCTGCAAACGGACGAAGGGGAGCGGATCATCGGTCGTCTGGCGTCGCCGGCGACGGCCGCCGTTCTCGGCGAGAACCTCGGCGCCGCGACCCCTGCCCTGTCGCCAGACCACGCGATCGCCGCGGTCATGCAGGACGGCGCCAGTCTCATTCTCGCCGATGGGTTGGTTCTGAAGCGCTCGCTCGTGATGAACCGCCAGCGGCTCGAACTGATCGGCTTTTCGGACAGCATGGTGGATCGGCTGAAGGCGCTCGGGCTGTCTTCCGAAATCATCGCTTGGAAGCTGCGGCTGTTCGTGCCGCTCGGCGACAAAGCGGCGGGCGTCATCGCGAAAATCCTCGATCTCTTCCCCCTGCTCCGCGTCGCGCCTGCAACGCGCGCGAACGCTTGAGCGGGGGCGATCATGGAACGTCCCGCCGCGGCGCTGTCGCGCGGTCTCGCCGAACAGGTCGAGGCCGTTTGCAAGCACTACCTTTCGAATGGCTGTCGGTCCGGTAATTACTGGACCGTTGGCGACGTGAACAACCATGCGGGCCGCAGTCTTTATGTGCGGCTCAAAGGCCCGCTCTCCGGCAAGGGCGCGCGCGGCAATTGGGTCGACTCCGCGACCTCCCAATATGGCGATCTGCTCGATCTCATCGCGGCGCGGGAAAATCTTCGGTCGTTTCGAGAAACGCTCAACGAGGCGCGGCGATTCTTGAAACAACCGCGCATCGAGCCGCCAACGCGATCGAATGAACGATTCTCCGATCGCGACACGATCGCTACAGCCCGGAGGATATGGGCGGCGTCACGGCCGATCCAAGGAACGCCGGCCGAAGCCTATCTGCGCGCCCGAAAAATCACCGCTGATCTCGACGTAACGTCGCTGCGCTATCATCCCGCGCTCTTTTACCGCGAGTGCCCGGGCGCTTCCAGTCGCAAGTTGCCGGCGCTCATCGCAGTCGTCACAAATCATCGTGGCGAGATCACTGGCATGCACCGCACCTTTCTCGACCCGACGCGCAACGATAAGGCGTCGGTTCCCACCCCGCGCCGTTCCCTCGGCGCCATTCTTGGCAACGGCGTTCGTTTCGGAATAATCGACGACGTCGTTCTCGTCGGCGAAGGGATCGAGACGGTTCTCTCGCTCAAGAGCGCCCTGCCCTATCTGCCCATCGTCGCCGCGCTTTCCGCTGGCCATCTCGCCGCCTGGGAGTTCCCACCGGGGCTGCGTCGTTTGATCGTTGCTTGCGACAATGATGCAGCCGGATGGAGAGCGGCGCGCCGACTCAGCGAGCGAGCCGAGGTGCTCGGCATCGGGGCGACGACGATCACGTCGCTGCGTTCCGACTTCAACAGCGATCTGCGCGGCATGTCGAGCGAAGGGTTTCAGCGCCGCCTCGCCGCAATGCTCGGGTCCGATCTCCGGACGGGCAACATCGAAAAGAACAAATAGGGTACCATTGCTTCGGCCCGGCCGAGACTGTGGGGCTGGCTTCTCTCTTCTGTCGTCAGCGTCTGCTCTTGGCGAGAGGGCCGCGCGACGGCCTTTGAGAGCAGCGATGTCGCCACAAGCGGCCCGCTTGCCGCAACGCGAGGCGCCGACTTTTTTCCCTGCCCGGCGCGTTTCGCGCCGGGCATTCCTCGCGAGCCAAAAAAGTCGGCGCCTCGCGTCCTGCGCTTCGCTTCGGTCCTTTGGATGCGGCGCGGTCCGCCCGTGGCTTTGGGATCGCTGTCAGGCCGCGATCGGCGCGGCCTCCGCCCAAGAGAAACGCCATGAATGACGAGATCACTTCCCTTCCCTTCGAGTCCGACCTCTCGGATCACGACGCGAGATCATCCTCTTCGCATCTTCTCGACGAACTCGCCCTGCACGGCTATCGCCCCTTCGAGGACGATCCAGATCCGCGTCCCCTGCCCTCTTCCGACGCTGCGGCGCTTGCTCTCGAATCGGTCGTCGAAACCCTGTCGGGCTTGTTGTCCGACACCCGCCTCGAAGCCGATCTTCCCGATCTCCTCTGGTCGATCGTCAATCTCTTTCACCGCAAGGCCGATCGCATCGGCCGCGATCTCGACGACAATGAGGTCGCGCAGCGCCGGACCCAGGCCGAACAGGACGGCTCGGAAATTCGATCGGTCGAACTCGAACGTCTGATCGCGCAAGGGCTCACGTTGGTCGAGCGGCGCAACGCTTTCGAGTTCTTTCGCGATCAGCTATCGGAACTTTATTCGACCGAGACCGGCTCCTCCTGGCGCCCGCGTTCAGGCTCAATGGTCAACCATCGGGCTCTGACCTCGGCGATGATCGACAGCCGCGATTTTCTCAACGCGAAGAAACTCGCCGACACGCAGGTGCTGTTGCCAGCGGGCTCTCGCATCGCATTCGCGGGTGGCCCCGACTGCAACGATCACACCCGCATCTGGGCGACGCTCGACAAGGTTCGAGCCAAGCATCCCGACATGGTTCTGCTCCATGGCGCCGGTCCCAAGGGAGCCGAGCGCATCGCCGCCTGCTGGGCCGACAATCGCAAGGTCGCGCAAGTCGCCTTCAAACCCGATTGGACCCGTCACAAGAACGCCGCTCCTTTCAAGCGCAACGACGTCATGCTCGAGACCCTACCGATCGGCATCATCGTTTTCCCAGGCTCCGGCATCGTCGAGAACCTCGCCGACAAGGCTCGCAAGATGGGAATCCCCGTGTGGCGGTTCGGGAAGGAGGGCGCATGAGCGCCGTCATCTCGGAATTGGGCGCCGTTCGGTTCCGCAGATTGGCTGCACGGTGCCAGATTATCCTTTGCTTGGCGGGAAGCAATTTGGCCTCACCGCCGGCTTGTGCGATTCGCCTTGCTGCGCCTCGATCGAAACTGAACACAGCGCCGCCCGCCGTTCGTCGAATGCGATCATGCCATCGGCAAAGTCGGGCCGCTCGGAAGAGATTACCACCAGATTTCATGCGTCTTGCGAGTACTTTGATCGCCGTCATTGGCGGCCTAAGATGGTTGAAAACGCTTATAAAAAGGTTCTGTCGCAGGGGACGTTGCCCGAAGTCGAAACAGCCTTCGTTAATAGTGCGTTAACCTAAAAACGCTGGACGAAGAAAGAGAATCATGGCCTAACGCTGACTGGCAATGGGCGTCAAAGCGCCCTTAGCCCGTCAGAGAGGACCGACGACGACGACGATCGCTGAACCTTTGCGACACATCCCAAAGAAGGAGGACCCAGCGGAGCGGATTGTGCGGCACGCCGGCGTGCTTTCGAGCCAGATGCAATCCCTACGGGAACGCATGTATCCGCCTCATGCCAAAAAGGGTCTCCGTTACTTCATGACGAACGAGGTCTCGAAGCTTACCTCGATCCCGGAATCCACGCTGAAGGCCATGTCGATCGAAGGTAAGGGCCCGGTCCCGGCGCGTCTTGAGAACAATCATCGAGCCTATACTCTCGCCCAGATCAATGAACTCCGGCGGTTGTTCGCTGATCAGAAGCCATCCGAGGCGTCGCGATTTTTGCCGCGTCGCCGCCCTGGCGAACACCTTCAGATCGTAGCAATCGCGAATTTCAAGGGCGGAAGCGCCAAGACCACCACGAGCCTTCATCTCGCTCACTATCTCGGACTTCATGGTTCTTCCTCACTTCCTGTTGCGGCAGTCACTACGCAGGAAGCAAGCGCGCCCGGAGGAGTTCTGGTCCAGCTCGACCATACATCGTTCGTTTTAGCGCTTTCAAACGATTGATCTGTCCTTCCGTCTGGCCGTTGCTCCAAGGCTCAGTGATCGCATTTCTCACCGCGTCGATGTCTCTTTGCGCCGTGCGCGCGAAACGTTGCATCGCGTACAAGCCTGACTTCTGAGCGTCTTTCAGCCACGAGCCGATTTTACCGACGCTCTTGCTTTTTAGCATGCCCCTAAATCGCATGGCGAGTCGACGCATGGTGGCGAACTCTGGCCAATCCCTTTTCAGCGCATCGACTTTCGCAGCTTGATTGGCGGTCAGCATTCCCCGCGGCTTGATGCACAGCGCCGCAGCCACGATTGGCGATATCGAACGTCCCGTCGCGGGATCGACAGGTCGTGGATTCGGAACAGCCGTCGTGGCCTTCAAATTCACCGTCTTTCTTTTCGGATTGCGCCATTTCGCCAAAAGTCGCTCAGGGTTTGAAAAACTTCCTGTTTAACCGCGCGCTTTGATTTCCTGGAAAAGGCGACGGCCGCGCACGCAACCTTCTGACCAGCGGCGTGATAGATAATCTTCGAAATGTCGCGGCGACGTCGTCTTAGGCGCCGAAGCGCTCCGTTCGGGAAGCGTACTGGCTCGGATCCATTTGGCGATCGTGCGGCGATCGAACCCCGTTTGTCGCACGATCTCACGGACATTTCGGCCCTCCTTCCAAAGCGCGCGAACGTGGTCGAAAACCGCTTGCCTTGAATGTTGGTTCGCGATTCTGGTGAGGCGGCGGTGCTCGGCGCCGCCGTGCTTATCTCTCACGCTGGCGACCTCTTCGCCGTCCGTCGGCAACAAAGGACGCGCGCAAAACCCGGGCGCGCGGCTGAGTTGGACCTGAATGGCCTCGCGCAGATTCTGCACAATGTGGAAACGGTCGGCGATTTGCCGCGCCTGCGGCGCGCCTTGGGCGAACGAACCGCAGCGATCGCGGCTGATGATCTCGACACCAGGATGCTTCTTGAACCAATCTGCTGTCATGCCGGCGGCGCGCTCCGGAAAAAGATCGACCACCTCCCGTTGTTCCAAGTCCACGATGATGGTCCCGTAAGTCGAACCCTTGCGCCATGCCCAATCGTCGACGCCGACGACTCGCGTTTTCCTCTCGGAGCCGCGCGCCTTCACCCGTCGCTTGAGACAGCGCAGGATCGTATCGTCGCTCATCGGCATGCCGATTTGCTTGATTAAACGCTCACCTGGACGCCCGCCCACGCCACGGCCGAAAAGATAAACGACTTCCGTCGCCCGAGCGGTGCGGCGCGCTCGAGGATCCGCGACCTCGGGCGCCTGTGTAGTGAAGGTCTTACGCTTGCAGGCTCCATTTCGACACTGCCAGCGCTGGAGACGGAGCTTCACAGTTGCGGGGGTGCCTTGCGCCGGCAAATCTTGGAGATACCGCTCATGCCAGCCGTGTCGGTGAATCGATCGCTTTCCGCAGTCTGGGCAGGCGCCAGACCCCATGGCCATCGCCGATATCAGCCATTGGCCATCAATCTGTTGCGCGTCTAAAACTCGTACGCCCTCTCCAAGGGACCAAATCGATTTTCTCGGCACGCGGTCAAGCTATGGCCTCGTTCCCAATCGATCAAGGCGCAACAGAAAGTGAGGAAGACCCACAAAAAGTTAGCAGGCCCGTAGCTGCGCCAATATACGGCTGCGATGATTGGCGTCGCCAGGGAGTATGCCGCCGTCAGCCAGACCAGAAAGCCTTCAGGGCTTACCATCGCCGTCCTACCAAGCGCACCGATTTATTCACGTACCCGACTTAAGCTTCTTACAGGCTGCTTTCCACCCTTCCCCGGAGCGCGGGTTTCCGGCCGCAAAGCTCCAGTGATTTTCCGTCGAGGTAATGAGCAGCGATGTCGCCAGAAACGGCTCGCTTCCCGCCGACTTCTTTCGCCTGCCCTACGCTTGCGCCGGGAAAAAGCGGCGGGCTCTGAAATCACCTTGGCGAATGTCGCTTTCGCCCGTGGAACTTAAGTCCCTACGTCTCAGAATTATCAGACGCCGTTGAAGGCCGCTGCTTTACGGCCTTTTGCGCAATCTTCTCGTTCACTTTCTTGAGCTTCTCGGCGGCGCGCGCCTCGGCGACGACAGCGCGATCATAAGCCTTTTTGGCGACAGTGAGCTTCTTTTCGGCCACCTGATGGGCGGCGGTCGCCGTTGCGAGGGGGTTACGGGTCCGCTTCTTTGCCGGCGCTTTGCGCGTGGCTTTTTTAACAGCAGACTTCGCAGTGACTTTCCGAGCGGCTTTCTTCGTGGCGCCTTTGCGCGCGGTCTTCTTCGCAGTCGTTCTTCTTGCCATTGTGCACCCCAGTATTTGCGTGGACGAAATGTTTGCTACAGCATTTTCGCCAAGCAGTCATGTGATTGCTGGCAGAATCCCCCTTGCATTTGGTGCGTTTTCCAGCCGACGCCCGTATCGGCGAGATCGCTGCGAGAGCGCCGACAGCGGCGGCGCCCTATTGGCGGTTGCCGGCCTTTCCTTCCGAGACCCGTCTTCTCGGAATGGCGCTGGGCCAGCGCCGCTCGTTCGTCGAGACTTGCTCTCGTTAGTGTCTGCGCCAAGCAGCGTGCGCATGCCAGAGGGGACCCATCCTTCCCTCGCCGTAAAGCTCAGAGACCGGCGTTTGCATTGCTGATGAGGCCGACGTTGCATTGATTCAGCGCAGCCGTTCGCATTGAGAGCCCAAATTGATACGACCCACGCGAGCGCTAATTGCGGGAGGCAACTGCTCCGGACGCGAACATGCTCTCTCTCCCAAGCTTGGTTTTCGCTGCTAGCGCCTTCGTCGCCCCCTTGGCCGCTTATTCGCCGCCGGGCCTTGCGAGCGTTCCGCCTGTCGAGCTGGCATGCCCGACCTGGGATAGATCGAGTTGCGACGCCGATAGCAGGCCTCGCCTCGTAAGGACCGCGACAAACGCCAAACCAGAGCCTTTAGGTGGCGCAACCGCTGCTATGGCGAGCGACGACGTTCGCGTCGATATTAAGGAATGGCGCACGCCCACGGCTGGCGCGCACCCGCACGATCCGCTTGTGACGAGCGACGGGGCCATCTGGTACACCGGCCAAATGGCCGATCTTCTCGGGCGGCTCGATCCAAAGACCGGGCAGTTCCGGGAATACCGTTTGAAAACGCCCGACTCGGGGCCGCATGGGCTGGTCGCTGACGCGAATGGCGCAATCTGGTTCACAGCAAGCTTCAAGGGGTACATCGGCAAGCTCGACCCCACGACCGGGGACGTTCGCGAATTTAAGCTTCCCGACCCGGCGGCCCGGGATCCTCACACTCCCGTCTTCGACCAGAAGGGGATCCTGTGGTTCACCGTCATCGGCGGGAACATGCTCGGCCGTCTCAATCCTGTGACGGGCGACATCAAACTCATCCCGTCGCCGACAGCCCATTCTCTCCCCTATGGCTTGCTGGTGAACTCCAAAGGGGTTCCCTCCTTCGCCGAGTTCGGCTCAAACAAAATCGCCCGCGTCGATCCGGTGACGTTGAAGATAGAGGAATTCACCCTGCCGAATCTCGACGCGTGCCCGCGGAGGATCGCGGCGGCGAGCGACGACGCCATTTGGTACACGGACTACGCCAGAGGATATCTCGGCCGATTGGACCCGAAGACAGGCGAGGTCTCGGAGTGGCCGTCGCCCGGCGGGCGAGACTCCGGCCCCTACGCCATCGCCGTCGTCGACGACGTCATTTGGTACGTGGAGTCGGCGGCCTCGCCAAATATGCTGACGCGCTTCGATCCTAAAAGCCAGACATTCGAGCGGTGGCCGTTACCCTCGGGCGGGGGCGTGGTCCGCAACATGGCGCCGACGCCTAGCCGCTCTTATTCACGGCGCGTGTGTATTGAGGCTGGCGAGCGTGGCGTAGACCGCTGATAGAGCGTAGGATTCTGGTGTCTAAGCCAACCCTTTGCACACGCCGCGCCAGCCACGCCCGCCATGACAGACGATAATCTCCTGCCGTTCTCGTTTCCAACCGTCGCGCGCAAGAAAGTCACAGCCGATTTCGACGGAGGTCGCCTGACCTCGGACGGCGGCGTCATGTTGCTGTCGATGGCGGAACATCGCCTCGGCGTCGCCGAACGATTGGCGCGCTGCTTTCCCGATCATCGCGATCCCGCGCGGATTACCCACACCCTCGCCGACATGATCCGCGCCCGCATCTTCGCCATTTCGTGCGGCTACGAGGATGCCGACGATCTGGATTTTCTGCGCGCCGATCCAGCCTTCAAGCTCGCTTGCGGGCGGCTGCCCGATACGGGCCGCGATCTTTGTTCGCAACCAACCCTGTCGCGGCTGGAGAATGCGCCTTCGCTGAAGGACGCGATCCGGCTGAGCTATGCGCTCGTCGACCAATGGATGGACTCGTATGAACGCGCGCCCGCGTCCGTCACCCTCGACATCGACGACACTTGCGATGTCGTGCATGGGCATCAGCAGCTCTCGCTGTTCAACGCCCACTACGACGAGCGCTGCTTCTTGCCGATCCATGTCTACGACACCGACAGAAGCCGGCCCGTCGCGGTCGTGCTGCGGCCCGGCAAGACGCCGTCGGGCGTCGAGGTTCGCGCGCTTCTGCGCCGGTTGACGCGGCATATCCGCAAGCGCTGGCCGAAGACGCGCATCCTGTTTCGGGGCGACGGGCATTACGCGCGACCGGAGGCAATGGCGTGGTGCGAGGAACACGGCGTCGGTTACGTCTTCGGCCTTCCCGGCACGAAGCCCTTGTCGAAGAAGGTGGACGAAACGGCGGACGCCGTTCGCACCGAGCGCGCCATCGACGACAAGGATGTGGTGCGCGGTTACGCCGAGACGCGGCACAGGGCCAAATCCTGGGACAGGGAACGGCGCGCCATCGCCCGCATCGAGGCGACGCGGCTCGGCCTCGACATCCGCTTCGTCGTCACCAATCTCGCGGACGGCTCGGCGGAATGGCTTTACGACAGCCTCTATTGCGCGCGCGGTCAGGCCGAGAACCTGATCAAGCTGCACAAATCGCAGCTTGCCTCCGATCGCACATCGTGTCGCTCGCCAATCGCCAATCAGGTGCGCCTCGTCCTGCACACCGGCGCCTATTGGCTGATGCTTACGGTCCGCGACGCCATTCCCACGACGCGCGACCTGGCGAGGGCCGAGTTCGCGACATTGCGCCTGCGCCTGATCAAGATCGCCGCCCGCGTCATCGAGACCGCCAGCCGCGTGCGCCTCGCCTTCGCCGCCGCTTGTCCCGAAGCCGATCTGTTCCGCGGTCTGCCCAACGCGCTCGCGCCGCAGGGGCCGTGAAGGCCGGGGCGTCCGCCGCGTTCATCCGTTCCTTCTCCTCCAGCGCGTTTGCAAAAGTCATGACCTGAACGACGGCGAAAAGGAGCCGAACCATGCTGCACGCCTCGGATCACAGAGCGCCCGAAGCCCGAAAAATCAGAGCCGCGATGAATAAGAGCGGCTAGCGGCGGGCTCGCGCTCGCGTGCAGCGGGGTCAACGCGATTGCGCTCGTTGACATCGCCCGGAGAGCGCAGTGACATGCCAATCACCCTGTCCCAAGGCAGCGAACTGCTGAAGCCGATATATTCCCGACGCGGCTTCCTCCCGGACGCCGATCCCCTCGCTGCGTTCCCTTCGGGCTCGCCCTACGCCGCGCTGGATGAGATCGGGCGCGACCTGCCGAGCCTGCTTTACGACGAAGGCTTTCGGGCGTATGCGCGCGCCCTGCATATTCCGAAGTGGGAAGACCCGATTTCCGCCGAGACGCTGCCGCAGCTTCGTCTCTACTACGTGCGGGTCGGCTTTCTCGCTTCTGCCTATATCAACCAAGTCGGCGAGGAGCCGGCTACGACTCTCCCCCATAACCTTGCCGGACCTCTCGTTGACGTGGCGGGGCTGCTCGGGCGCCCGCCGATCCTGAGCTATGACGGCTATGCGCTGTACAATTGGAAACGCTTCCGCAAGGATGGGCCGATCGCGCTCGGCAACATCGACACCATCCAGAATTTCGTCCACATGTACGACGAGCGCTGGTTCATCCTCGTGCATGTCGAAATCGAGGCGATAGCAGCCGAGATCCTCAGTGCGATCGCCACGATCAAGCGGCGGCTGGCGGGTAACCCGGAAGCGGATCTCAGCGCCGAACTGTGGCGCATTGCAAACGCCGTCAATCGACAGGTCGATGTGCTTAAGCGCATTCCCGAGCACATGGACGCCACGCTGTACTACAGGACCTTCCGGCCTTACATCCGCTTCTTCGAAAACGTGACCTATGAGGGCGTCGACCGCGCCCCCATGCAGTTTCGCGGCGAGACGGGGGCGCAAAGCAGCATCATGCCGACGCTGATCGCCTTCATGAAGATTCCCCACCGCCGCACCGCGCTCACCGATCACCTCGACGATATGCGGAACTACATGCCAACCGAGCATCGGGCGCTGATCGAGGAGGTCGCAGCCATGCTTGACTTTCGGTATGCGACCGTCAAGGAGCCGTACAACGCCATCCTGGACGCGATGGCGGCCTTTCGCCGTGTCCATTACCGCTGGGCCGAAGAATACATCAGTCGCTGGACTGACGATCCGCGAGGAACCGGCGGCACCCCCTATACGGAATGGCTGCAACAGATGCTGGTCGAAACCGAGGCCCACCGCCTTTGAGTTGCAAAGGTAGGGAGACGAAATTCGCGGCGCGCCAGCCACGGAGGCTTGACGTGCCAAGACAAGGGCCGAGGACAAATCCGGCAGCGGGTCTGTCTACAAGCTTAGTGGCCGAGCCTTGAAAAAGCGCAGAGTGTTCATACCTTCGAACCGATTAGCGCTCTAGACCGGCGAGTGCTAATGGGCGGCTACTCGTAACCGTGCCGTGCGATTGCACGCATAGAAAAGAAAGACTTTACAATGGCGTTTCGTCCCCTGCACGACCGGATTGTGGTCAAGCGTCTCGAAGGCGAGGAGAAGACCAAGGGCGGCATCATCATCCCCGACACCGCCAAGGAAAAGCCCCAGGAGGGCAAGGTCGTATCGGTCGGCCCCGGCGCCCGCGACGAGAGCGGCAAGCTTGTTCCGCTCGACGTGAAGGCTGGCGATCGTGTGCTCTTCGGCAAATGGTCCGGCACCGAGGTCAAGATCGACGGCGACGACCTGCTGATCATGAAGGAAAGCGACGTCATGGGCGTCGTCGCCTAAACGCGCGGTCCGCTTTAGACGCTTTCTTATCCATTCCAGGAGTTCACATGGCTGCCAAAGACGTCCGTTTCTCCACCGACGCCCGCGATCGTATTTTGCGTGGCGTCGAAATCCTCAACAACGCCGTCAAAGTCACGCTCGGCCCCAAGGGCCGCAATGTGGTGATCGAAAAATCATACGGCGCGCCGCGCATCACCAAGGACGGCGTCACCGTCGCCAAGGAGATCGAGCTCTCAGACAAGTTCGAAAATCTCGGCGCTCAACTTGTGCGCGAAGTTGCCTCCAAGCAGCACGACGCAGCCGGCGACGGCACGACCACCGCGACCGTAATTGCGGCGGCAATCGCCCGCGAAGGCGCCAAGGCTGTCGCCGCTGGCCTCAATCCGATGGATTTGAAACGCGGCGTCGACCTCGCCGTCGAGGCTATCGTCGCAGATCTCGCGAAGAACTCGCGGAAGGTCACTTCCAACGACGAAATCGCCCAGGTCGGCACCATCTCGGCGAACGGCGACCGCTTCATCGGCGAGGAGATCGCCAAGGCGATGCAGAAGGTCGGAAATGAGGGCGTCATCACGGTCGAGGAGGCCAAGAGCCTCGAGACCGAGACCGACATCGTCGAGGGCATGCAGTTCGATCGCGGCTATCTGTCGCCCTACTTCATCACCAACGCCGAGAAGATGATCGCCGAACTCGACGAAGCCTACATTTTCATCCACGAGAAGAAGCTGTCGACGCTGCAGCCGCTGCTGCCGATCCTCGAAGCGGTCGTCCAGACCGGCAAGCCGCTCCTCATCGTCGCCGAGGACATCGAGGGCGAGGCGCTCGCCACGCTCGTCGTCAACAAGCTGCGCGGCGGTCTGAAGATCGCGGCCGTCAAGGCGCCGGGCTTCGGCGATCGCCGCAAGGCCATGCTCGAAGACATCGCCATCCTCACCAGCGGTCAGATGATCGCCGAGGATCTCGGCATCAAGCTCGAGAACGTGACGCTTCCCATGCTCGGCCGCGCCAAGCGCGTGCGCATCGAGAAGGAGAACACCACGATCATCGACGGCGCCGGCGACAAGAAGGACATCGAGGCCCGCATCTCCCAGATCAAGGGCCAGATCGAGGAGACGACCTCCGACTACGACCGTGAGAAGCTCCAGGAGCGCCTCGCCAAGCTCGCGGGCGGCGTCGCGGTGATCCGCGTCGGCGGCGCGACGGAAGTCGAAGTCAAGGAGAAGAAGGACCGCGTCGACGACGCCCTCAACGCCACCCGCGCGGCGGTTGAAGAAGGCGTGTCTCCCGGCGGCGGCGTCGCCCTGCTGCGCTCCATCGCCGTGCTCGACAGCGTCAAGACGGCCAACTCCGACCAGAAGACCGGCGTCGAGATCGTCCGCAAAGCGATCCAGGCTCCGGCCCGCCAGATCGTCGACAACGCCGGCGGCGACGGCGCGGTCGTGGTCGGCAAGCTGCTTGAATCCAAGGATTACTCATTTGGGTATGACGCTCAAACCGGCGAGTTCGGCGACCTCGTGAAACTCGGCATCATCGACCCGACCAAGGTCGTGCGCACCGCCCTTCAGGATGCGGCTTCAATTGCGGGTCTGATCGTCACAACCGAGGCGACAATCACAGAGCATCCCAAGAAGGAAACCGCGCCGGCCATGCCCGGCGGTGGCATGGGAGGGATGGATTTTTAAGGTTCGCGATACCAGAGGCCTTGGGGTTACTCAGGGCCTTTTATCGAGGATACGCCCGGCCGGCTAGCGGTTGGCGGCTGGGGCGCGCCCCGATGGCGGGGCGTAGCGCCAAAAGCGAGTATCGAGCGAAAACTCCCCTCCCCGCGTCTCGGCGGTCAGCGCACAAAAGCGAGCAGATAGCCGGCGGCGCCCTTGATCTCCGCGCCTCGCCCCATCATCCGGCTTGACCGGCTCCGCGCCATGACTGGAGACTCGCTCTCACATGGACGCCATCCTTCTGCATCGCATAGACGCAGCTAAGAACATGCGCCGTTTCTATCGCCTTGACGTAGCGCCCGACTTATTCGGGCGTTGGTGTCTTGCCGTCGAATGGGGGCGGATCAGCCGCAGCGGACGTCTGCGCCTGACGGCCTATGAGAGCGCGGCCGAAGCTCGGGAGGCTCTTGCGCGGCAGCGGCGCGTCAAGGAGCAACGCGGCTATGTCGCCATATGACAAAGCCTTCATCGACCCAACTCCGAGACATGGCCACAGCTCTTGGTTTCGAACTTTAGCTGTACCGATGGTTTTGTCTTTTGAATATTTACCCTGCTAAAGCCAACCCGCTCAAATGCCGCCAACTGGGCGGCGCGTCGATGCCCGCGCCTCTCGCTCCCAGCCGAATGCAAGCCAACCGCCGAAAGGGTTCAGTTATCGGATAGTATGGCGCTGCCCGAGGGTCGTTAAATGATCGGGTTTGTCCTTGTCGGAACAAATGACTTGGATCGCGCGGCGCTGTTTTACGATGAAATTTGCAGCGCCCTCGGAGCCAAGCGCCTCTACTCGATGACGAATGGGTGCACAGGCGTGATGTATGGAACCGGCGACGGGCCGATGCTCGGCGTTGTTCTGCCGTTTAATGGTGAGCCCGCTCGGCCAGGCAATGGCGTTATGGTCGCGCTTCCCACAGCTTCGATAGAGGAAGTTGAGAGGGTTCACGCGCTTGCAATTTCTCTTGGCGGGTTAGATGAGGGCGCGCCCGGCCCACGAGGCGACGGAACGGCATATTGCGCCTACTTCCGCGATCCTGACGGCAATAAAATTTGCGTCTTTTGCTCGCTGACATAACAATGCAAGTCTGATCGTAACGCCTTGTGCGCCCGTCAGCTGTTGGCGCACACGGTGCCGAGAAAACCGGCTGTCTGAGTTGGCTCGCGCAAAGTGGCCCACCGATTAAGTAATCGGCTTTACGCCTCCATGACATTCAGATGATTCTGAACCTATCTCTTGAGCGTATTGCAGCCATACGGATTTGACGGCCAAAGGCGGACGCATTTGAAGTTTTCACCGGAAAGGAAAGTAGCGTCCCAGCGAGCTTTGGGTTGCAGGGCGCGTAGCGCCCTGCCCTTCACGGCCAAGGCGATCGACGCGGACACCGCCGGCTTCAGATCAGCTCTTTTCCTGAAAGCCTTTCGAGCTCAAGCATTGTGATTTCTGCGCCGTCCCGAGTGAAGACCTTGATGTTCGGCTCATGCTCAGCCTGTAAAGCCTTGGCCCGTTCGAGGCACGCCGTGGCTGTTTCTAGGCGCTCTGTTTTCTCATTGGGGTCTGTCCCATGCTTTATTGCATACGCCATTTCGTCCTCCTTGCGCCAAGCGATAAGGGAGGAAGTTGCGCTTTGGCCTAGCGAGGCAAGCGTTCGAGCTGGCGATTAGCACGTTAATCGCAAAAGAAGATCTGGCGATCGCGATCGACACTCGGGGGCTGGATCGTCCACGCCATGTTTGGAGAGCTAGCCAAATTCCTCCAAAGCTTGAGGAAGAATCCGCCGATCCCGCGGGGGCGCGAAGGGGGCCGCCCACGCGATGAACTTGAACGCAAGAGCAGGCATGGCTGTTACCGAGATCGACGCGAGTTCCGAGAAGCGGGCTCTGCCAGTTACTGTGGTGACCGGCATTCTTGGATCGCGAAAAACGACGCTGCTAAACCGCATCTTGCATGAGATGGGTTGCGCGTGGCCGTGCTGGTGCGCGACTTTGGTCCGATCAATGTCTACGCCGAATCGATCTTCAGCCTCGATGGCGACGTCATCAGCCTCATCACCAAGTTCCGGCTCAACGAACAATTCCATCGCGATCGCCTCGTCGAGGCACGTTTTGGTGATGCGCCGCTTAAAATCTTGGGGCCTACGTAAAGGAGCGGCGGCGACGAAAAGACCACCATGTCGCTGCCGTGGCACGGCAATGCATCATTCCGCTTGGCCGATAGAATGTTGACGGCCGTCAAAGCGGCTGAAACGCGATTTGAACCAATGAAATAACGGTACGCGTCCGTTTTCGTAACCTTCCAAGCGACGCGTCTCTTCCCGTTAATCTTTTGTTAACTCTATAATTCTTGCCAGCACAAACGAATCGGACATAATGGCGCTAAATCCGCCGTCAGAGAGATCTTGGCGCTATTTTCTAATCGGGCAAAAAGCACATGTTGCTTCCGGCATTCGAATTCGATGACAAGATACTCGCTCAAGGCGCGGAGATATCCAGGAAGCTCGATCAGCTTCGCCTGGAAAAGTTTCCTCCAAATGCGAAGAAGACTCTTCGGTATTTTTCGATGGCCGAGGTCGCACATTATCTCGGCGTAAGCCCCAACAATCTAAAACGGCTTCACCTCGAAAAAAAAGGCCCGGAGCCCAGGATTGCTGCTGGCGGTCGCCGGATCTATTCAGCTGAGCAGATGATCGAGCTACGGCAATATCTGGACAAGAATGGTCGATCGGACGCCAAGAAATATGTCCCGCATCGGAAATCCGGCGAGAAGCTGCAGGTTATTGCGATCGTGAATTTCAAAGGTGGGTCCGGCAAAACAACGACCGCCGCACACCTTGCCCAACACCTCGCATTGACGGGGCACCGGACCCTTGCCATCGACCTCGATCCGCAAGCGTCTCTTTCCGCTCTGCACGGGTTCCAGCCAGAAATAGACCGCAACCCTTCACTGTTCGACGCCATTCGTTACGACGACGAAAGGAAGCCAATACGGGAGGTCATTGCGGCCACCAATTTTCCGTATCTGGACATCATCCCCGCTAACCTCGAGCTGCAGGAATACGAATACGCCACGCCGCTTGCGATGCAAGGTTCAGCAGAGGGGAAGAGGTTCTTCGCCCGGCTTGGTAACGTGCTCGCCGATGTCGACGAACTCTACGACGTCGTTATCGTAGATTGCCCACCGCAACTCGGATACCTGACCCTGACAGCGCTCGCGGCAGCTACCTCAGTGCTGATCACCGTCCATCCGCAAATGCTGGACCTGATGTCGATGAGCCAGTTCCTGCTTATGCTCGGCAACATCACGAAGACTATTAAGCAAGTGGGTGCCCATGTCCAAATGGACTGGCTTCGGTATTTGATCACGCGCTACGAGCCAACGGATATTCCGCAGGCCCAGATGCTTGGATTCATGCAGTCTATGTTGGCGGAGGAAATTTTGAAAAGTCCGATGCTTAAGTCAACTGCAATATCCGACGCTGGCCTCACAAAGCAGACATTGTATGAGGTCGAAAGGGCAAACTTTAATCGCGATACCTATGACCGCGCGATCGAGTGCATGGACGCCGTTAATTTCGAAATTCAGGGCCTCATCCATCAAGCATGGGGCCGGCTATGATGTTGACGGCCGTAAAAACTGCAAAAACACATCTTCTTTTCAGACAATTAGATCAAATGAGGAGGATGAACGGTGGCTCGTAAAAACCCATTCGCCAGCCTCATGGCACACGACAGCCCCGAGGAGAAGTCCCCGGCGCTCGATTACACGTTGAAAGGCGCGTCACGTTCGATACTGAGCTCGATTGATGAACTGGCCGCCAGAGCGGACAAACTCATGGAAGGAGAGACGATCGTCGAACTCGATCCAGAGTTCGTCGAAGTTTCCTTCGTAAAAGATCGGCTTGACGGTGACGATCAGGAATTCATGGAACTAGTGGAGGCGATCCGCGATCGGGGACAGGATTCTCCAATCTTAGTGCGTCCGCACCCCGCCAAGACGGGGCGCTACATGATCGTGTTCGGCCACAGACGCGCGCGTGTGGCGAAGCTCCTCGGTCGGAAAGTGCGCGCGGTCGTCAAAGAACTGAAGGATCGCGAACACGTTGTTGCGCAGGGCCAAGAAAACTCCGCGAGAGCAAATCTCTCTTTCATCGAAAAGGCCCTATTTGCGTCAAAACTTTCCCGGCTTCGCTACGACGACGATAACTCGACAGTCCTCGCGGCTCTCTCGATTGACCGGGCGACACTTTCCAAGATGCTTTCCGTGGCGAGTTTGCCAGAGGAAATTCTCGGAGCGATCGGTCCCGCAAAAGGGGTGGGCCGCGATCGATGGTATGAGCTCAAACTTTTACTCGAAAAGCCAGGCAACCATGATGTTGCGCGGAAGGCGATCGAGGAAGGCGGGATATCGGACCTCTCCAGCGACGAGAGGTTCAACGCAATCATGACGTGTCTCAAAAGTGCGAAGCCGACGAGCCGTCCCCGTACGAGTCAAAAGCAGAACTGGGCGTCGGAAGATGGAGCGCTGTCTGCTGAAATGTTAGCCGAAGGCAAGCGCTACACCGTATCGCTTAAGGCAAGAAATTCTGACGCAAGAGCGTTTGGAGAATACCTGTCTGAACATTTGGCCGATCTGTACCGAGCGTTCAAACAGGGGAAATCTGTTACCGAGCGTGGAGATTGAACCGCAAAAGAAAAAGGCCCCCGAAACGTCACCGCCCCGGAAGCCCTTCTCGTATCTAAGCAATCCGAGATTCTCACTTCCGCGAATCGCTGTCAAGAGTCGGCGCCGTTTCGGCGAGCAGATTTCTTTTGCCTGAACGAGGCAATGGATCATGCGCACACATCCAACGACGCCCTTCGGGCGGCGATCGCTGTCGCTCGCCATGGTGGCGAGTCAGGCGGCGACAAAGGAATTCGCGTCGCGCCCGGACGCGCCAGAGACAGTCGTCCATAAATGGCGGCTGTTTCGGGCGCTGACAGAGGCAAAAGCTCCGCTTGGCGTCACCGACCGCGCGCTGTCGGTGTTGCACGCGTTGTTGAGCTTCCATCAAGAGACGGCGCTGACGCTGCCTGAAAAGGACGTCAAGGCCCCCGAAAACGATGCGACCGACGGGATCATCGTCTTTCCGTCGAACAAGGAGCTGTCGATCCGCGCCCACGGCATGGCGCCGGCGACGTTACGCCGGCATATCGCCATGCTGATCGACGCCGGGCTGATCATTCGACGGGACTCACCCAACGGAAAACGCTTCGCGCGAAGAGGGCGGGGGGGCGAGGTCGAAGACGCCTTCGGCTTCGACCTGACGCCGCTCATCGCGCGCGCCAGCGAGATCGAAAACCTCGCCGAAGAGGTCAGGGCCGAGAATCGCGCGATGGCGCTGCTCCGCGAGAAAGTCACGCTGACGCGGCGCGACATTGTGAAGATGATCGCGACTGGAATGGAGGAGGGCGTTTCGGGCGACTGGGAAGGCTTTCACCTGCATTATGCGACGCTATCCAGCCGCTATGCGCGCAATATTTTGCGCGCCGATCTGGAGGCCTTGGCGGACGAACTTGCCGCGCTCGCCGCGGAAATCCGTAAGCTGCTCGAAACTCACGTGAAAGCCCATAATAAGAGCGCCAATGAGTCCCAAAGTGAGCGCCACATACAGAATCAAAAAACAAATATTTCTGATCTTGAACCTAGCCTTCGAAAAGGCAGGGCCGAACCGTCCGGGCTCCACGACCAAGGGGCAGGGGCTCCATCAGCGCCCCTGCCCGAAGTTTTAGGGGGGGCGACGCCAGAACGAAATCCAAAAGTCGCGCCGCCGCGGACCTATCCGCTCGGCATGGTGCTGGAGGCCTGTCCCGATATCCTCGATTTCGCCAGTGATGGGATTTCCTCTTGGCGCGATCTCGCGGCGACCGCCGCGTTGGTTCGACCGGCGCTTGGCGTCTCGCCCGACGCCTGGGCGCAGGCTTTGCAAGTCCTAGGCGAGCACGACGCCTCGATTGTGATCGCCGCGATCCTGCAGCGCGGCGATCAGATCAAATGCGCGGGCGGCTATTTGCGTGTTTTGACCGCAAAAGCCGGGGCAGGGGAGTTCTCGCTCGGTCCCGTGCTGATGGCGCTTTTGCGCGGAAAGGCGGCAAAGGCCGCGCGCGAGCGCAAGAGGGCGGGATGATGTCGCGTGGAATTTCAGCGGCCCTCGGCGAGCCTTCGGTTCAATGCGTTTCGGCGCCGAGCAATCCAAGTTTCTCCGCGCGGTCGAGCAGGCTTTTGACCGAGGAAGGGGCCCAGTGGGTTCCGCCGCGCGGCGTGCGCTCGTACATCGCCTCGAGCTGTGCGCCGATTTGCGCCAGCGTGAGCTCCGGATTGGCGCGTTTGACGCCGGCGACCAGCGTTGTGAGCCGTTCGCTGCTGACCTTGCGACCGGCGGGTTGGAGGACGGTTGGATCGACCAGGCCCTCGGTGACGAAGCGTTTGACGGCGCGCTTCAAGCGCTCGACGCCCCAGTGGGGCAGGGGAGCGTCATTGAAGCGATCACGCTTGGCGTTGAGAACGCGCACGACGTCCTGCCAGCGATGATCGGGGCGCATTTGCTTGACGATCGGCAACCAGTGTTCGGCGGTTCGGTTGACGCGCTCGAAATAGCTCGCAGCTTTCGTGTCGACGATGCGTTGGATGGCTTCGCGGTCACCGGCGCGCAGTTTGGGATTGCCGCCGACCCGGCCGCATTTCTTGGCGGCGCGCAAGCCATCCTTAGTGCGTTCTTGGATCAGTGCTCGCTCCAACTCCGCCACGGCGCCGAGCACCTGCAGAGCGAAACGCCCTTGCGGAGTCGTCGTGTCGATCGGATCGGCGAGCGATTTGAAATGCGCCCCCTTGGCGTCGAGCTCGGCGATCACCGAAAGGAGATGCGACAAGGAGCGCGCCAACCGGTCGAGTCTCGCCACCACCAGCACGTCGCCGCGGCGCACCCGAGCCAAGGCCTTGGCCAGCTCCGGCCTCGTCGCCTTGGCGCCCGACATATGCTCGCGAAAAATCTCGCCGCAGCCGGCGGCCTTCAGCACATCGACCTGGGCGTCAGTCGCCTGGTCATCGGTTGAAACGCGCGCGTAGCCGATCAGAGGCATGGGTCAGCAGATCGCCTTCCGGAAGACCGACAGGGAACTTTCTTCACCGCGCAACCCAGCTGGGAGGCAGTTCATCGCCGGGATCTGGCTCGCGATCTGGAACATGCCGCAGGATCTCCGACAGACCGGAGCCGGTCGCATTGCCCGCACGGCGCTTGAGGAACTCGGCCGTCGTCTCGACGACGCCGATTTTTTGGGCCACGGCTGTCGCAATCCACTGGTTCAGTGACACGCCGTCCTGCTTGGCCAGCCTGGCTGCTTCCTTCTTGAGGGAAGCCGGCAATTTTAGGGGATACGTCGCCTTGCTCATTTTCTGATCCTTTCCAGCGACGCGCGGGGCGTCAGTACTGGAATCCCGAATTTCGGGATGGCTTGTTGGAAATCACGCACGTTGTGAGTCACGATGCAGTCGGCCCTCCCATTCAACGCGACCTCCAACACCATTTCGTCGCCTGGGTCCGAAAGTTGCGGTCGCCACCTGAAATGTGGTTCGACTGCCTCGCAGAGCGCCGCCAGCTCTTTCAGGGCCCTCGCGACCGCATTCACGTCGAGTCCGTGAACCTCTCGCTGTTGCGGCCTCTGGAGAACGTCCTCGTATTCGAGAAACAAGGCCGTCGAGACGAGGGGAACGAGACGTCGCTCGGCGACAAGCCCCAAAATTACGAAACTCGCGCCGCGCGAGCTGCGAAACGCCGAGGCGATGACGGAGGTGTCGAGAACAACCCGTTTCATGGCCTGATATAATACATCCTATGGGATGTGTCATCCGCCAAAATTCCAGAATCGTATGTCATCACAAAACGGTCGTTTTATAGCGCACCATACTGACTGCTTGCGGGATTTACGGGTCTTCCGTAATATAGTGCGAGGTAAAGGAGTTTTGCCATGGCCTCCACCGTGACCGCAGCCGAGGTTTCTAAAAATTTTGGCGCCTATCAGGACGCTGCCGTGCGCGATCCCGTGATCATCACCAAGAACGGCCGTCCGCGCACCGTGCTGATGGCCTATGAAGATTACGTCCGCCTGTCGAAGCGCGATCGCCGGGTCGAACGCACTGTAGAGCTAAGCGAAGCCGACATTCAGGCCGTCGAGCAGACGCGCATGGCGCCGGGGTTTGAAGCTCTGAACGTAGAGCTCGATCCGCCGTTGTCTGGAAGATGATCCCGACGGAAATCAAAATCGGTCATGTGTTCCGTTACGCCTACCTCTGGGATCGGCAGAGCCGAGAAGGAAGAGAAGAAGGCGACAAAGACCGGCCTTGCTTGGTGTTGGCGATTGTCGCGATCGAAGAAGATGGCGCTCGAGTGGTTCGCGTTCTTCCGATTACCCACGCGCCGCCCGCGGATCCGACTCAGGCGATCGAGATACCACCGAGAGTCAAGCAAAGGCTGGGGCTTGATGACGAACGGTCGTGGATCGTGCTGAGCGAGAGCAATCGCTTCACCTGGCCCGGCCCCGATCTACGGCCGCCGCCGCTTGAAACCGCCGATGGATATTATGGTCCGTTGCCGCCGGCTCTGTTTGACGCCGTGAGGCGCGGCTTCGTGGCTTTAGCTCGAAGCGGAGGTCACACCAGTGTGCCACGTAGCGCGTGAGGAGGGGCGGGCACCGCATTCGTCCCCGCTCGGGTGAGATCGCCGTCTCGCACGGTCGCGGATCAAGCCGCCTCGACGCCCCGTCGCGGCTCGAATTTCCGGCCGGCGGCACGGCCTGCGTGGTAGGCGTCCGGCGCCACGCTGCGCTTGCGGTTTTGCGACTTGGCATGGAAGGACAGCCCAAGTTTTTCCAGTTCGTCCTCGATAACGGAGGCTTTCATGGGCACGAGATCGCGGCCCGTCGAAAGCCTGTTGGCGGCGTCGCGCTCGACTTTTAGGCTCTTCAGCTTGTCGCCGATTCCATGCGCGAGCCCGATTTGGAAGGAACGCGTCGATACACGCCGCGCGCTGGAAGCAATAGTCATATCCTCGTTCTTGAAGCGCGCCGTTTCGGTCGCGAAGGTCACGACGATCAAGTCGTAAAGGTAATGCGCCGCCTCGACATCCGCCGGCAGGCCGAAAAAAACGTAACGAATTGCGCCGCTCGCTCCCGTCTCCATCCACATTTTACAATCGCAGAACAGGGCGATCGTCGGTATGCATTCGTCGATTGGCGCCCGCCGCTGTCGGCCGGTGTCGACGCCAACGCCCTCGCAGGCCTGATCGCGCATTTCGACTTCGCCGAGCGACAACCCGTAGCGATCGAGCAGTTCCGCGACTTTCTTGGCGGAGGCCAGCGCCTCCTGTTCGGTGCAGCCCTGCTCGACGGTTTTGGCGCGCAGCGCCTGGATGCGTTGTAGAACCCGCGCGAGCTCCGCGTCGCCGGGGCCCTTGTCGGCGGCCACGCGCCGCGACGCCATCACGCGGCGGCGTAACTCGTCGAACACCGCGCGTGCTTCTCTTGGCAGGCGATTTTCCGCGATGGCGCGATCAATTTCCGCGGCCATCGATTCAAACGATCGATCCTCGTCGCCTGAGCCTGCCGCGGCGCGGCGATCCAGAGTCTCCATCATGATGAATCCGATGCGCGAAAAAGCCTCGGCGAGGTCGCCGCGGCCGTGCTGGCGTGAGATGGCGTTCCGCGTCAACGCCTGAAACAAATGCCGCGCGGCGGCCAGTTTGCGCGCCTCGCGGATCAATGCGGCCTCGGGCTCATCGCCTTTCTTCGTAGCCGCGAATGCGAAGGCAAGGCGATCGAGATCATCGTATTCGTCTTCCTCGGCGACCTCCGCGAGCTCTTCGAGCAGATCCTCGGGGAAAAGATTCAGGCCTTCGATCCGCAAGCCGTCATGGCGCATGACATGCCGATAGACGGCGGCGGCGCAACGACGCGGATTGGACATTCCCGCGCCCGGCCGCACGAAGGTGAGGCCTTCGGCGAGCGCGCCAGCATCGAGCGGCGTCAACGGTCCGAGCGCGACGAACCCGCCGTCAGGCAGCGGCGCGAGCCAAGTCGCGACATAGGCGCCCAGGGCGGCGTCGGGAATGTCCTCGTCGAATAGGGACAGGTTTTTCCCACTGGCCATATCCTTCACGCTGAGCATTTGCGGTGTGACGCGGGATTTCAACTGAATGAGATAAAAGCTCGCCCGGCCCAGGGCATCCAGGGCCGCGCGTCCCCCCTGATCGGCGTCCGCGCGTCGCTGGCGGATAAAGCGTTCGATCGGCGCGGCGCCGAGCAGCGCAGGCGTGAATAGCGCCAGATAGCCCGCGAGCGCAAAAGCCTCCATGAGAAGTATGACGCTGGAGGGAGCGTTGGGATCGAGGTTCTTTTTGGAAAGCCAGTGCCGCGCGGTTTCCTCTACTTTTGCTGGGGAAACGTTCGCGACGGCGTCAAGGCAAAATTCATCGATTCGCTGCGCGAGAAGCGCATTTTCGCTTTCCGGGGCGCAACCGCCTCTATGAGATGCAGGTCGTCTCGCTTCTCGCCGGCGCGCCATTTCGTATCTCTCCCGCTTCGAATCGCCTTGAACAGACTATCAGCGCGGCGCGGTTCGAAGACGCCCAGGCCGCGTCTTCCACTGGGATTTTGCGCCGGAATCCCCGAACCAACAGCGCGTGATTTCGCGTTACAGCCCCGCCGCCTTGGTGAGATTGACTTTGAAGCGGTCGCGTTTCCTCTGGTATCGACGCGTCATCTCGGCGCTGGCGTGGCCGAGATGCTTTTGCACATGCGCTTCCTCGATTTGCGCCGAGGAGGCGAGGCCGGCGCGCAAGCTGTGGCCAGAGAAGGCGAGGCGCCGCTCGCCCTCGCTCAGATCGCCGCGAATCCCGGCGGCGAGCGCGGTCCTTTGGACGAGGCGAGCGACGTGTTTGTCGGTCAAGCGATCGGCGGACACGCCGCCGTTCTTGTGGGCGATCGGTCGAAATAACGGCCCATGATTGATGCGCCCGAGCCGCATCCAGGTTTCGAGCAGCGCGACGGGGCAGGTTTCGGGACGGGAGCCGCGGCCGATTTCGACCTCGCGCCAGCCGGTTTTGCCGGAAATCTGCAGCACCGCGCCGCCGTCGTTGTTGCTGGCGCTGGATATATCCGCGCCAGGAGGAAAAATTTCGACCCAGCCGGTTCCGTCCTCGCTCTGATCGGGCCCGCAATCGAGGCCGACGATTTCCGACCGGCGCAGACCGCCGGCGAAGCCCAGCGCGAGAATCGCGCGGTCGCGGATCCCACGCAGATCCATCTCGAGCGTCGCCAGCATCGCCAGCAGCTCGTCGGCGAAGATCGCCTCCTTCTGGACCGGCGGGCGGCCATGGGCGCGGCGGATGCCGGCGAGCACGGTGGAAATGTGCCGATCTGACGCATCGAGTGGCGCGCCGAGCTGGCGGTAGCGCCAGCAGATGCCCGAGAGCCGTCGCTCGAGCGACGATACGCTCAAAGGATCACGCCCGCTGGAACCCTCCATGCAGGCGGCGAGATAGAGCCCGACGGTTTGCGGGTCCGGGGGCAGGGGGTCAAAACCCTGGCGGCGCAGCCAGGCGGCAAACTGCCGCCAGTCGGCCTCGTAGGCGCGCCTTGTGTTTTCGGAGCGGGCGTTACGGGCGTAATCGCGCGCCTTTTCGGAGAGCGCGGCGAGATGGGGAGCCGCCGGTCGCTCGATGAGCCGCGCGTCGGTTTGGACGTCTTCGTCGGGCGGTGAAGTGGCGGTTTCTTCCGACATGTGCCCTCGGCAGTTTTCGACATTTTCCAACGGCGGCTCGGGAATCCCGATTCGACCGGTCTCATAAGTCCTGCGCCAAATTTCGGCGGCCGAAAAAAAGGGCTACATCGGCCGGGCTTTCCCACGGGTGAGAGTCCGATTGTCGGACCGCCGCCCCCCGATTGCCGGCGCAGTTCCATAAATTATGCTCGAATTCCCGAAATATTCGGGCGGTTTCGTCCCATAAATTGTGAATCGGCTTCCGGCAGCATTGAGCCTCGGTGTCGGATTGTCGCAATTTCTGGGACTCCGGGGCATTGGAATCTTTGGACTTCGCTGTTGCATAATTTTGGGATCGATTCAGAATTTCAGGGACCGGCGTCGAGTTTGATTCGTAATTTGTGGAACCAGATTGCTGCGAGACGGCAAGGCTGTCCATGGATATTGGCGACATCGACCCGCAAGAATGGGCGGCGGCGCAACGGCGCGCGGAGGTTCTCTCCAAGCTGCCCGAGCGGCCTTCGGGCGAGCAAATCCGCGACGCCATGGCGGCGCTCGGGGTCGGCCGGACGACGCTGTTTCGCTGGTTGAAGCGGTTTCGAGAGAGCGCCCGGACCAGCGCGCTGGCGCCGCGTCGTCGCGGCCCCCAATCCGGGATGCGTCCGCTGACGCCTGATGTTCTCGCCGTTGTCGAGAAACACTTCCGGGAGTTCTACGCGACGCGGCGGCGTCCTACGTTGACGCGGTTCTGGGCCGAGGTCGCCGCCGATTGTCGGCGCCAGGGATTCCCCGTTCCGTCCATTCGCCGTCTGCGTCGCTGGCTCGATCGCCAGGACGAGGCCGAACTGCTCCGACGGCGGGAAGGCAAGGGCAAGTCGGAGCCGATTTTTCTGGCGACGCCGGGATCGTTGGAGGCGAGTGCGCCGCTGGCGATCGTGCAGATGGACCACACCAAGGTTGATGTGACCGTCGTGGATCCCATCACCCGGCTTCCCATTGGCCGGCCGACGCTGACGCTGGCGATCGACGTCGCCACACGGATGGCGATGGGCTTCCATCTGTCGCTCGATCCGCCCTCGCTGACGGCGGTCGCGCTGTGTCTGACCCATGCGGTGATGGACAAGACGCGTTGGCTGGCGGCGCGCGGGATCGCGGCGGAATGGCCGGCGCGGGGAATACCCCGCGTCATCCATGTCGACAATGGCGCCGAATTCCATGCGCTGGCTTTTGAGCGCGCCTGCGCCGAACACGGCGTGGATCTCGTTTATCGGCCGCCGGGAACGCCTCGTTTCGGCGGCCACATCGAGCGGCTGATCGGGACGATGATGGGGGCGGTCCATCTCATTCCGGGGTCGCATTTTTCCAACATCCGCGCGCGCGGCGATCTCGATCCGGAGCGGCAGGCGGTGATGACCTTGCGCGAGCTCGAGACCTATTTCGCCCTGGAAATCGTCGGGGCCTATCACGCGCGGATCCATAAGGCGCTCGGGGCGCCGCCGGCGGCGGTCTGGCGGGCGCGCATCGACGAGGTCGCTGTGCGCATGCCCTGCGACGTCAGGCGGTTCCTGATCGATTTCCTTCCCGCCGAGCGGCGCGTTTTGCAACGTGACGGCCTGCATCTCCATCACATCCGCTACTGGTCTGACGAGCTGCGCTGGCTCATGGGGCGGGGCGCGGAAAAGCTCACGGTGAAATACGATCCGCGCGACCTCTCGGTGGTCTTCGTGCGGGTGGGGGAGGGGTATCTCGAAGCGCGCCCGGCCGATCGAACGCGCCCTTCCATCGCGCTGTGGGAGCAGCGGGCGGCGTTGCGGGCCTTGCGCGCGGCGGGCCGCCGGGCGGTCGACGAGGAACAGATCTTTTCGACGATCCTTGCTCAGCGCGCTTTGGTGGACGAGGCGGTGCGCGCCACCAAGGCAATGCGGCGCGACGCGGCGCGGCGTCCCAGATCGCCGCCGCCGAAGACGATTGAGGTCCCGCAGGCCGCCGCGCCGCGCGCGGCGGACCCGCCGCTGGTGCTGCCCTATTTCGAGGTGGAGGAATGGGATGACTGAGGATTTTGAGCATTTGTTCGCCACGATCCGTCCAATCGCCGCGCTGAGCTCGGAAGAGCGGTTGCGGCGGATTCGCGCCGACCGCTGGATCAATTACCCGCGGGCGCAGCAGGCGCTGGCGATGCTCGAGGAGCTGATCTCGTTTCCCCGACGCGCCCGCATGCCCAATCTGCTGATCGTCGGCGAGTCCGGCATGGGCAAGACGATGATCGTCGAAAAGTTCGCGCGCGATCACCCCGCCTATTTCGACGCCGTCAATGGGCTCAAGCGCATGCCGGTCGTGCTCGTCCAGATGGTCTCGGGGCCGGATGAAGCGCGGTTTTACAAGCGGCTGCTCGCGGCGATCGGCGCGCCGGAGCCGACCCGGCCGACGCTCGGCGCTTTGGAGAATGTGGCGTTGCGTGTGCTGGAGCAGGCGCAGCCGGGCATGCTGGTCATCGACGAGGTGCACAGCCTCCACGCGGGCACGGTGCGCGAGCAGGCGCGGTTCCTCAACATGCTGCGGTTTTTGGGCAACGAGCTGCGCATCCCGCTCGTTTGCGTCGGCACCCAGCAGGCCCGCAATGCGCTCAAGACCGACGAGCAACTCGTGCGCCGCTTCGAGGCCATCGCGCTCCCGCCCTGGCGGAACGACCAGGATTTCGCGGCGTTGATCGGAAGTTTGCAGCGCACGCTGCCGTTGCGCCGGCAAAGCGAGATCGGCGAGCGGGCGCTCAAAAGCATCCTTGAGACGACGGGCGGCGTCACCGCTGCGATCTTCTCCTTGATGACGCGGCTTGCCGTCGCCGCCATCGTCAGCGGCGAGGAGCGGATCATGGGATCGGATTTCGAGGTCGCCAGGACGACCTCGTTGCTCGGGGAGGCGGTGTGAACGCGGCGGCGCTCGCCTCGCTCTTGCCTGTCGCGCCGCGACCGGCGGCGGAAGAGCGCCTGTCGTCGTGGCTGTCGCGGGTCGCCGGGATATACGGCTTATCGGCGAGCGCGCTGCTCGACCATTTCGGGCTCGCGGGAGTTTCGCCGCTGACGCTGGAACAGGACCTGTCGGCGGGGCAGGGGGCCTTGATCGCGGCGCGCGCCGGGCTGAGCGCGTCCACGATCGACGCGATGACATTCGCGACCCTGGCGCCGCACGCCCGTGTCATGATCGCGCCGAGCGCCAGATATTTTTGCCCGCTTTGCGCTCAAACTCCCGCGATCGGCCGCAAGGATGCGGCGCTGCCCTGGACCTTTTGGTGTTCCGTGCACGGCGTTCGGCTGCGGGGGCGCGACAAGCGGCCGATGCAGAGCTTTCTGCCCGAAAGCGTTCTCGAACGCCTCGATCCGCTGGCGCGCCGCGGCGTCGCCCGCTTGGCGGCCTGGGCCGAGGAGCGCGACGCCGTGGGCGAGATCGACCCGCCGGTTCCGGAGCTGCTGCGGTTCCTGACCACACCCTACCGTCGCCCGTCGCCGCCATCCCTGGCGGAGCAGCCGCGACTCTCACTGGAGGCGCGCCGCGCCAACCACGCGTTTCTGACCCGGCCGATCGTCCGCCAGGCCCTGCTTGTCGCCGCGCCGGAATATGATCGCTTCGCGCCCGTGCTCGCCAAGCCAGTTCGCCCGGGGCTCGCCGCGCTCGCGTGCGGCTCGCTCTTACAGAACTACGCTTTGGCCGTCGGCGTGGCGCGCCTGACCGAAAATCCCGTCGAACACGCGGCGGCGGCGCTGGCGGCGGCCGACGCCGAGGGGGAGACGAACCTGCGTCGTATTTTGAGGACCTGGCCGTCTGCGACGCGCCGTCGCATCGGCGTCGAGTTACGACGCCTGACCGACGCGCAGCCGGCTGGAAAGGCTCCGCGACGGCGTCGATTGCAGCGCAGTTCCATAAATTATGCGCGAGTCCCACAAATTTCGGCGCGGCTTGTCCCATGAATTGTGAATCGGCATTGCGAAATTATGCGCGGTCCCGCCGCGCCGAGCGCCCAATCCCACAAATTATGGCTGTCCGACACCGCGCCGTTCGAGCGGAAAAAATCCGACGCCTCGGCAGGCTTGCCGGGTCGATTTCAAGGCTGGATCGCCCGGAACTATGGGGCAATCGAATCATGTCCGATAAGCCCACATTATCGGACACGCGGGCGAGACGACAAGCCCGGCGGATGCGTCGCGAGTTTTAAGCATAAAGCGCCGCGGCGACTTGCCCGCGCACGCGTTCGCGGCTTACGATTCCGCCATGCTGCAGAGCGATTCGTCTGCCTGTTTGGAGATCGACACGACGTCAGGCGCGGCCCCGCAACGTCGCGCCAGGCGCCGCCGCGATGCGGCCCCGAACCCGCCAAAACCCTTAGAAATTCGGCCTTTTCCGCAGTGGGCGAAGGTCGGCGGCGTTCAACACGACGCGGCCAGCGCGCACTTCTTCGCCGGCGTCGCGCTGGCGCGGCTCGACCAGGTTTTGCGTTCCGGCGCCGATGTTTCGCGCGCCGGAATCGACTCCGCCGATGTTTCGAGCGCCGGCGGAAAAGCCGCCGATGGTTCGAGCGCCGGCAAAAACTTCGGCGAAGCGGGCGCGGAACCCGTCTTCGTCGGCGCATTGCGCCAGCGCCTCGCCTTGCGCGCCGCCGCCACCTGCGCCGCAATGGCGCGCCTACGCGAAGATGAAGTGGCGCTGCGCGACGCCGAGCATCTCGCCGGCTTTGACGCCGCGCCGACGCCGGGCGGACGCCTGCATCGCCTGTGGCGTCTCTTCGCAACGTGTCCGCGGCGGCCTGACGCACAATATTTTCGCGTCGCCGCCGATTGTCTCGACCTGCCGCACGACATCGATTGCGCCGCGCTCATGTACGAGAATTTGACGTGTGCAAATCCGCTTACCGCGGCGGCGCGTGTGAGCGCTGAGGCGGCGCAAATCTTGGTCGACGCGCCGCAAATCGACGCGGAAATTTTCCCCCTATGGCTCGCCGACGTAACGCTGGCGCGCCGCCTCGGTTGGGAAGCGCCAATCCCTCTTTTGGCGACGACGATTTTGCATCCCTCTTTCCGGGCCACATCGTCTGAGGGCGCAGGAAACATTGTCGCAACGCGGGGTCGTCGACCGCGGCCGAGCGATCCCGATTGGCCTTTGAGCGTCGCGCGCGCCACGGCACACGCTGCGCAGGACGCTTATGCGCTTGCCGGCGAGCTGTCGCGGCGTACTGACACGCTGCTGAACGTCGCAGCGAAATTGCGCGCCAAAGGAGCAGGGCGCGTCATTGCGTTGTTGCTTGCCGACGACTGCGTTTCAGCGCCGCGTGCGGCGAAGGCGGCGGGTCTTTCCGACCGCGCGTCGCGCCGCCTCTTCGACCGACTCGTTGCGCTTGGCGCCGTGCGCGAACTCTCTGGGCGCGCAAATTTTCGACTCTACGGACTGTGATGAGAGAGATCACCGAACTGCGATCCATGAAGACGCGCCGCACTGACGCCACATCGGCGCAAGAAACGCGCGCGCCAACGAAAGGTCGTACGGCGCGGCGCGATCAGGAGTTGCTGTTCGACGCCGATCTCGTCGATCTGCCGCAAGCCATGCGCTGGCGAGAATGGATGGGGCGCGTTGAGGCGGCGATCTTTGCGTCACCCGCACCGGTGACGCGTGAGGCGCTGGCCAAACTGGTTGGGCGCGCCTGCAATTTTGATGATTTGATTTGCGATATTCGCGACGAATTGCGCGCGCGGCCGTATGAACTGGTTCATGTCGCCGGCGGCTACCAACTGCGCACCAAGGCGCGCTACGCCGACGCCATTCGCGCGCTCAACAACGGCGCCCGCGCCGGCGGTCCGCCGCAATTGACGCCGACCGAACTCCTCACCGTAACGGCGATCGCTTATCTGCAACCGGCGACGCGCGCCGAGCTCTCGCGTCTCGCCGGTCGAGAAATCAGCCGTGACGTCATCGGTAGCTTGAAAAGCCTCGACCTCATTGCCGCTGGACCGCGCGCGCCGCAACCGGGCGCGCCTTACGCCTATGTCACGACGAAGAAATTTCTAGAAGTTTTTGGACTCGCAAGTTTGCGTGACTTGCCCGACATCGAAAAGCTCGAAGATGCCGGACTACTGCAGTGCTCCGCCAATGAAATTAAGCTGGATGGCATGTTGGACCCTAGAGATAAGGACGCGATTGAACTCGTGGAGGACATCGACGAAGAGTCGGATTAATTCCGAAGTCGCACGAACGCGGCAACGCAGCACTGCGTTTCTCGTAAGAAGGCGCGTCGACCGGGAGGCTTGCGGTGAAATTATTCGCCCTCAATCCAAACAGCTTTTTGCGGCTCACTCGAAGTTTCCGCCCGGGGACAGGAGGCCGGTAAAACAAAATTTGGCGCCTGGGAGCTTCACTGCGAGACGCCCGCTGGCGAGCGCTCAGAGCAATGCGTTTTGACTCAGATGGTCAGGGCCGAGGACGCGGCCAACGTCAATCTGCGCGTGATGATCCTGAAGCCTAGGGAATTAAAAGGCGGGGTCCTTCGGATTGTTGCGCCGATGAACGTGTTCTTGCCCAATGGCGTTAGCCTCAAGATCGATCAAACGGACATCGGCCGCGTGGGCTTTGTTCGATGCGCGCCATCAGGCTGCATCGCTGACGCGCCGATTGAAGACAAGCTTCTCGATCAGCTAGAGCAGGCTCCGAACGATGTGAATCGATTTGGGATTCCCGAATCGGCTAACATCTGATTCATCATTTCCGCCGCGGAAGGGAGGCGGCGGGCATGGCGCTTTCCAACGATCTTCGCAAACGAGTGGTGGAAGCGGTCGTCTCTGGAGGGTTGTCGCGCAATGCGGCGGCGCAGCGTTTCGAAGTCGGCATCGCCAGCGCCGTGCGCTGGGTCAAGCAATTCGAGACGACGGGAGCAATGTCGCCGAAGGCTACTGGAGGCGATCGTCGCTCCGGCCGTATCGAAGCCCATCACGACTACCTCATGGGACTGATCCGGCGCACGCCGGACATTACGCTGCTCGAGATCCAGGAGCGCCTGATCAAGAACTGCGGTGAGCATTTTTCGAGCTCGGTGCTGTGGCGCTTTTTTGACCGTCACGGCGTCACGTTCAAAAAAAGACCGCGCACGCCACGGAGCAGCGGCGCCCGGACGTGATGAAGCGCCGCATCGAATGGTTCGATGAACAGCCAGATCTCGATCCCGACAATCTCATCTTCATCGACGAAACGGGCGCCTCGACCAATTTGGCGCGCAAAGGCGGGCGTTGCCGGCGCGGACAACGGCTACGCGTCGGCGTGCCGCACGGCCATTACAAGACGGTCACGCTGGTCGCCGGCATCCGCCGTGACGGGCTCGTCGCAGCGAAGGCCTATGATCGGGGTCAGCGCAGAATCTTCCCAAAATTGTACTCTAAGCCGCATCGAGTAGCTCAGAGCGGGGGTTTCTGAGGGGCCGGAAAGCATTTTGGAGCGGCTCGGTCGGCCAAACATAGTCCCCGTTGAAGGTGATGTGCTCCCAGCCGAGCGGCGCGATATGGGCGAGCAAATCGTCACGGACGCGTTCTCCGCTGGAGCGAAGCTCGGCAACGGCGTGGCTGAGATAGACCGTATTCCAAAGGACGACGGCCGAGACGACGAGATTGAGGCCAGAGGCCCGGTAGCGCTGATTTTCGAAGGTCCGGTCGCGGATCTCGCCAAGACGATGAAAGAACACCGCCCTGGCGAGCGCGTTGCGGGCCTCACCCTTGTTGAGCCCGGCGTTTGTTCGCCGCCTCAGAGCCGGGTCGCTGATCCAGTCGAGGGTGAAGAGGGTGCGTTCGAGCCGCCCGATCTCCCGAAGCGTCTTCGCCAGCGCATTCTGTTTGGGGTAAGCGGCGAGCCGACGCATCAGGATCGACGGCGCAACCGTTCCAGCTTTGATTGACGCCGCGAGGCGCAACGTCTCATCCCAATTTTCGCCGATGATGCGGAAGTCGATAGCGCCGCCGATCATCGGGTCGAGTGATTTATATGTGGCGCGAGCATCAGCGACATAGAGCCGGCGATCGGCAAGATCGCGAATGCGCGGCGCAAATCGAAATCCCGTGAGATGGCAGAGACCGAACACGTGATCGACGGCGCCCGCCGTGTCCGTATAATGCTCGCGGATGTCCAGCGAGCATTCGTGGTGAAGCAACCCGTCCAGAATATGCGCGGCCTCGCTGGCGTTGGCGGCGATGACCTTGGTGTGAAACGGCGCATAGCGATCGGAGACATGCGTATAAAACTTGACGCCCGGCTCCGAGCCATATTTGGCGTTGTAGTCGGCGCGCGCCTCTCCATGGCCGCCTGCCTTGAAAAATTGTCCATCCGACGATGACGTGCCGCCGTCGCCCCAGACCCTTGTGAACGGCTGCGCGTGGATCGCTTCGATCAGACACGCGAGCGCCGCCTGATAGGTTTCATCGCGAACATGCCATTCGGCGATCCAGAGCAATTTGGAATGGCTAAATATTTTGGAGCTGCGCGCCATTCGGGCGAGGCCGAGATTGGTGGCGTCCGCGAGTAATGCGGTCATCAGCCCGACGCTCTCCTCGGGCGGCGCGCCGGTTCGCAGATGACCGAAGCGCTCGGCAAATCCTGTCCAACCATTGACCTCGGCGAGAACCTCGGTGATGCGCAGGCGCGGCAACATGCCGTAGAGCCGCCGCGCGACATCGTCTAGTTCATCGTTCTCGTCTTTGCGAATGGGACTGATCGATAATCCTTCTGCGGTTATGGCCGCTTCGACAAGTTTGCCTGCCGACGCGAGCGCATCAATTTCACTGAGCCGCGATTCAAGCAAGGCCGTTCGCTCAGTGCGCCAATCCTCGAAGCGATCCGGGACGGCAAGCCCCAATTCGCCTTCTTGTCGTCGTGTGACAAAAGCCTCTGGCGGCAGAAGAAAATCGCCGAAGGCGCGGAACGCGCGGCTGCCCTCGACCCAGATATCCCCGGACCGCAAACTGTCGCGTAACGTCATCATGACTGCGACCTCATAGGCCCGACGATCAAACGCAGATCCTCGTCCAACGAGCTTGCGCCACGTCGCTTTCAGAAACGCTGTGGGCGGGCGCTGCGGGAGTTGTCTCGGCCGCGCCGCATAAAGTCCGCGCAACAGATCGAGCGCGTCGAGCAATGAGTCGTTTGGCTTCCATGAGTGGAACACAAATGCGTTGAGCAGGACCGGTATCATTCGGCGCACCGTCGGATATCTTTCGACGATTTCGGTCAGATTATCTTCGCGCGTGTTGGTGACGACAATTTCTGTTCCCGCGACGAGCGCTTTCAAGCGTTCCCAGCCGAGCGAGCGTTCGACAGCCGCGTCTTGGTCCTCTCCCGATTCCTTCGCGGCCAACATGGCTTTCGCCATATGAAGAAGCGCTCGCGCCGAAGCATCGAGCGCTTTCGCTCGATGGACAACATTTTCTCTGTAGGCGCGTTCGGCGCGACGGTAGACACCGCCAAGCATCTTGTCGAACATGACCAGCGCCGCGTCCGTGAGGATCGCTTCCATCTCGCGGGCGAACACGACCAGAGTCGCCGTTCGGCGCGGCGTGTCGAACCGCGAAAGATGCTGAGCGCTGAGAATGGCCGTTTCCTTGGCGATCGCCCTGTAACGCGCGCGATGAATCCGTTGCTCGCGATCTGGACCGACGCCCAAGTTGCGGATGAATTGCAAGCGCTCGACGACGCCAACCAGGTTCTTCTGCGTCGGCGCCTCTGGCCAGTCACACAACCAGGCAAGCTGCGTGCGGTCTCTATCGTTTCTGACTGCTATCAACGCCTGCAGTGCGGCGATCGTTTGTTGTTCCAATCCCTCTATAAGATTCGTGTGAGCCTGCTTTCGGGCGCGAGCGCGTGCCGCCAAGCCGATGCGCTCCAAAATTGTCGGCACAGGCAACAAAATGCCACGGGATCTCAAAGCCTCGATCATGGCTGCAACGATCGCATGGCCACGATCCGTGCCTATCGCTTCGGTCGTCGCAATCTTTGCGACATAGCGATAATCATCGCGGCTGAAAGGACGAACGCAAAGATATGACTGTATGTCGCCCAGATGCTCGCGACGGGTTTCGTCACGGTGCGCGTATTCGCTATAAACGTCCGATCCCACTCCGAGCTGTTGTGCCAAAAAAACGACCATGTCGGAGGCGGGAGCCTCCTCACTACCGAGAACTCTGCCGGGAAATTTCAAATAGGCAAGATGCACGGCAAATCCCAATCGATTGGCATCACGACGTCGTTGGCGGATCAATGTCAAATCATCGAGCGAGAACGTGTACTGCCGAACGATAGCTGCCGGATCTGTCGGCGGGTCGAACAACTCAGCCCGGGATTGTGGGGAAAGAATTTCGTGTTTTTTCATTGCTGGCCTCCTGCTGCGCACCCACAAATGGTGGCGCTGCAGTTTGGCCGGGAATTCAAAAATCAGCATTCTTGCAAGAAATCAGAGGTCCAAATCGGGGAGGAGCTGCTTATTTCTAACCGTCCAACCGCCCTTAACGTACGATTTTGGGAAGATTCTGCGCTGACCCCTCCTGTGGATTTTGAGCTCCATCCTATGCGCGATTTTAATAAGATCTCGGGCGGTGTCGGTTTTCTTGCGAGGCAAGAGCGAGTGTCGCAGTCTCTAGGTACGCGAATGCGGCGAACGAGTCTGGCTTCGGATGCGCAGGTTTGAGAGCGCGGGTTCAGTCAACGGAGCTGCTATTTGATGCGAACGGCGACTTGAACACAGCAGCTTTCCCGAGTTCCGACTCGATTTCCAAAAGGCGATTGTATTTGGCTACGCGTTCGCTACGGCAGGCAGAGCCAGTCTTGATCTGGCCGCCGCCCATCGCCACGGCAAAATCAGCAAGAAATGTGTCCTCCGTTTCGCCGGAGCGATGCGAAATGACATAGTTCCATCCGGCCTCGCGGCATAGCGCAATTGCTTGCATCGTCTCGCTGAGAGTTCCGATTTGATTCAGTTTGATCAACACGGCGTTGGCTGTTTTCTCTGCGATGCCGCGGCGAATGAAAGCGGGATTGGTCACGAAAATGTCGTCGCCGACGACTTGGATTCGATGACCTTGCGCCGCGGTCTGGCGCGCAAAGCCGGACCAGTCGTTTTCATCCAATCCGTCTTCGATTGAAGCAATGGGGAAAGCCTCGACCCAGCCCTGATAAAGCGCGATCATTTCGTCGCTGGTTTTGCGTCCCTGGCCAGACTTTGCGAGGTCGTACCCATTGCTCGTCCAGAATGAACTTGCAGCGGGATCGAGTGCGAGGGCAATGTCGCGTCCCGGCTCGTAGCCTGCTGCGCAAATTGCTTCGACAATTATCTCGCACGCCTGTTCGTTGCTTTCGAGGTTTGGGGCAAATCCGCCTTCATCGCCAACCGAGGTTGCGTAGCCCTTTTTTTTCAGAATCCTCGCCAATGCGTGAAAGGTTTCAGTTCCGTAGCGCAGCGCCTCCGCAAAGGTTGGGGCCCCGACCGGCATCACCATGAACTCCTGAAAATCTACCGAATTGTCGGCGTGCTTGCCGCCATTAATGATGTTCATCATGGGAACCGGCAGGCGCGTTGCTCCCGGGCCGCCTAGATAAGCATAAAGCGGCAGCCGGGAGGCGAGAGCTGCAGCCCTGGCGACGGCCATCGAAACGCCGAGTATCGCGTTTGCTCCGAGTTTGGCCTTGTTCGGAGTTCCATCGAGCGCCAGCAACAAGGCGTCAATTTCAGCTTGGCGGGTGGGATCTTGACCATTGAGCGCCGGAGCGATCACCTCATGCACGTTCTCAATGGCTTTGTGAACGCCCTTACCGCCGAAACGAGATTCCCCGTCTCGTAGCTCCACCGCTTCATGCTCGCCCGTGGACGCGCCTGAAGGCACGGAGGCGGTCGCGACTACCCCGTCATCGAGGGATAATTGCACCCGGATCGTAGGATTACCTCGGGAGTCGAGGATTTCGAGCGCGCGAACCGATTCGATTCTAGACATGATTCCTTCCCTCTCAACGTCAGCTTATTTCGCGACTTTTGCTACGCGCGGATCGCGCGTCGCGATTATCTGCAGGAAACCCGCCAAGCATCAACGCCACGTTTCAGCTGGTAACTGAGGCGATTAAACTGGTGGGACAGGGCTTAGCTCCTCATTTGCCCGCGCGCTTGGATAGCGCGTGGTCGACCATTCCAGAACTGGAAGGGCCAGCTTTCGCGTCACAGATTGAGGTCATCACGCTCGAAACATAGGTCGACGAGCGCAAGCCGCAATTAGGATCGCCGCTGATCACTTCTCGGCAGTTGCTAAGAACGGACTTCGGAGTCATCCAACGCTTCCTCGACCTCGGCTTCGTGTGCTGGTGTGTGCAATTCGGCCTCGTCTTTTGGCAACAAATGACGCGGCAGGAAGAATCTGTTGGCTATCAAGGTCGGAATGATAGCCGTGCCGATGATGGCTGCGACAAGCGTCGAATATTGTCCGTCGTCGATGATCTTGTTGGAGAGCCCAAAGAGCGCCGAAATCGTGCCAAAGGTCAGACCGGACGCCATCAGGAGAGTTGTATACATCGCGTCCTTATGCGGCGCCTTAAAGGCTTTGGCGACCGGATAGACACTGACGATCTTGGTCGCGATCTCAACGGCGATGAGAGCGATCACTCCGAACGGCGCCATCAGGACGGCAGGAATCGACACGAAATAGCCTGCGCGGATGAAATAGAATGGCGTCAACAGACCGATCGTAATTGTGCGGAGACGCTTGATGAGCGCAGCGTCGCGACCGACGCTTCCCGCCAGCGCCATGCCGACGAGATAGGCCGGCAGCACGGCCTCACTCCCCGCCCAAACCGCAAGAGCGCCAAGCGCCATCAAGCAGAAAAGCAGGAACTTCGCTTCGAACTCCGACGGCTTGCCGCCAAAGAGCGCGTAAGCGCGTGGCGTGATTTTCGGCAGGCCGATGAATGCCGCGGCGAGTACGGCCACGAACAGCAGCGTCTTCCAGGTGAAGGGCGCAAAGACGAGCCCAAGAGTCACCACAGTGCCGAGATCGGTGATGAAGCAGGCGGCGAGAATCGTCTTTCCATACTCAACGCGATTGAAGCCATATTCCATCATCACTGTGTAGACGACGGCGACCGACGTGGCCGCAAGCGCGATGCCGGCGAGAATGGCGGGGGAGCTTTCCCAGCCGAGCAGGTAATGCGCGGCCGCCCAGCACCCGATTGCAGGCAGGAGGAAGCTCGCCACGCCGATGGCGGCGGCCTCTTTCCACTTCATCCGGAAAACGTCTGGATCAAGTTCAGCGCCAGCAAGGAAGGTGAGGAATATGGCCCCAATGCCGGCGAAGGCTTTCACCCACGGCTCCTGAACGGAGAAAGCGGCATAGCCGCCAATTGCGGCCAGGATGGAGCCCGCGACCATGCCAACGATAATTTCCACCAGTGCCGTTGAAAAACGATAGCGATGCGCGATCAGACTGGCGACCAGCGCCAGACCAAACACCATCGCGACTTGCGCCCAAACTGCCGCCATGTTCCGTCCTCCCTATGTTATTCAACCAAGAATGTGAGCCAGAGCCCGGTCGATGGCGGACATCCTTCGGACTATGAAGCGGAGCTTGCGAGCAAGCCCTGCGATATTCGAACGAAACCCACGCGCCTATGGAAAGACGCAGGATCAATATCCCAACAGCATCAAGCTCCCCGCCACCGCGAGCATCAGCTCGAGCAAGTTCCGAAAGCGAGTGGCATCGATGCGATTGACGATCTGCTTGCCGAGGTAGGAACCGCCGATCAGCGCCATCCCGATCGTCAATCCATTCGCAAGAGAAACAGGGTCAATAGCGGCAAATCGGCCATACACGAGTGATTTGGTTAAGTGGACCGCGGCGGCGCCCAACGCCTCTGTGGCGAGATAAGCGCCCTTAACGAGGCCATAGCCAAGGAAAAACGGCGCATTGATTGGCCCCACTGTGCCAACGACGCCCGACAGCAATCCCATCGCGACGCCAATTGGGAATAGCTGCCAAAGCATTACTTTCATGGCGAATCTCGCCATCAGACGCGACGCAGGGATCATCAATAGAATGAACAAGCCCAAGAGCCGGTGAATGAGCGCTGCGTCGATTTCAATGAATATCAGCGCGCCAAGGATGGCCGAAGGGAGGGCACCCGCCACGTAGACGCCGCACGCCAGCCAATCCGTCTCACGCCAGGAAAAGGCCGCGCGGGAGAGATTACCAAGGAGCGCCGCGACTGTGAGGATTGGGACTGTGGGAGATGCCCCGAAATAATAAACGCAAATGGGGATAAGAATGACGGCGCTGCCAAATCCGACCGTGCCGCCAACCGTGCCTGCCACCAACGCGATTGGGATCAGGACCAACCATGTCAGAAGGCTTTCCCTGAATACGATGCTTTGTCCGTGGTCGATGAGCCAATCGAAGTACATGGCCGATTCAGGCTTTATAGGCCACGAGCATCGCGCCGATCCCGATGAGGCCGACGCCGAGCCAGTTTCGGAAGGCTAGTCGCTCTCCCAGCAGCAGCGCCCCAAATATCGCGACCAGCACTACGCTCAACTTATCGATCGGCGCAACTTGGGATGCATTTCCGAATTTCAGTGCGCGAAAATAGCAAACCCAAGAAGCGCCAGTCGCAAGGCCGGATAGAACCAAGAACAAATAACTGCGGCCGGAAATTGAATCGAAGCGTTGCCACTGGCTTGTCGCGGCTAAAAAAGCGGCGAGCGCGCCAAGGATGACGACTGTGCGGATAAATGTGGCGAAGTCAGAATTGACGTTTTCAATTCCAATCTTCGCGAAGATCGCCGTGAGCGCGGCGAAGGCCGCCGATAAACACGCCCAGAGCTGCCAAGAACCCAGGAACTGGTTCATGCCCCAACCTCCCATTCGGCAGCTCTCGAGGCTGCGCCGACGCGCGTTGTCTTGCTCAAGATCCAGGAATCCTCAATCGCGACTGCGCTTGCTCGTCGCCGCCACCCCCGACGAGTAATCGAAAGCCAACGCGCTGCAGCCAAAAATCGACGAGCGACGCAAAAAGGTGCTGGACCAAATTGTAAAAAATGATCGGGAGCATGACTTGCGGATGATCCACCAACGCCAACGAGGCGAGAACAAGTCCAGCGCCATTATTGTTCATGCCGAGGGCGAACATGAGCGACGCCGTTTCCGACCGGTTAGCCCGAACCGCGCGCGAAAGCAGGAAGCCGCACCCGAACCCTGCTACGCAAAGCACGCTGACGATGACAATGACGGCGAACAGGAAATCGGGATCTGGCAGTGAGACCACTTTCGGCAAAACGAGCGTGGCATTTGAATAGTTTAGAAGGACCAGGATGAGGAAATTCGACAGCTTCACATAAGGCGTCACCTGGACGAATAACCGCTCGTTCATCAGTTGACGCGACACAATTCCCAGTAGCGACGGGAGTATTACCCATGCTCCGAGAAACGTCGCCGCCTCTCCCGACGCCAGCTCGTGCAGATCCTCGGAATAGTCCCCGCTGGTCAAGAAGCCCACGGCGTGAAGAATGAGAGGCGTGGTCAACGGACTCAGCAGGGTGGTGAGCAACACCAGTCCCAGGCTCAGAACGAGACTGCCGCTCGCATTCTGCGCCCATGCCGTCGACGCTCCGGCAATCGGCATCGCAGCGACGAGAGCCAAGCCGACGAGTAGTTGCTGTACCTCGTCCTGGTTGTGCCAGAGCCTCATTGTCAGGCTGACCATGACAATCATGGTCAAAGGCGCGGCGAGGTTGCCGAACAGGCCGGCAATCATCATGAATGCTTTGCGAGGGGCGCTGCGAAGCTCATTGAGGGAGACACCCAGACCGGCATTGAATACGAGCATCGCCAACATCAGCGGCGGCAGACTGATACTAATTTTACCTGGCGGCGCTATTAGAAGCGCGACATCAACCTCACGTATCCAAAGCCCGAACGCCGGCAGAAACGCTGCCGCTATATAAGAAGCGACGATCGCCCAAATGAAATATTTGTGGATGACATGGACCAAATGAATGACCACGATGCTCCCCTGCACTTTCATTTGGCGATCTCTCATAGAAGCCGCTGGCGGAATCAATATCCTCGGGCTTGCGATCGCCCTTTCGTTCATCCCGCCGATTTCCGAGTTCGATTACTTGGCTGGAACTCTCGCTGAGGTGCTTCGAGCGTTCGATGCGACTTGCTCAACCCTGTCTCTCTGTTATTCGCGATCCATCTCTTGACATCGGACGTATTGCCATTCGTGAGTTTGAACCAGTTGCCCACGTGCATGCGCCCTCCGCCTGCGTTGCGCCAATGCTCGGTAACGATAAGGAGCTCCCACTTCCTTCGCGCGTCGCCAAGCGAGCACACCCGCATGACCTCCACGTCAAAGCTGTAGAACTCGCCACGATAGCCGTAACGCTCCGCCGTGCATTCCGCACCGTTCTTCTCCCAGCGAAGCGGACCAATGCCGGCAATCGGGCGATCGACAATAAACTCGATTTCGCTGATAACCTTTGATCGAGAGAGCCGCAGCATAGCCGTGCCTCGCTTTCAGCGCGAGTTTCGCCCGAGAACAGGTCGCAACGATCGGTTCTGCACTGCATGCGAAAGAAAAGATGGCATCAATGATCGAGACGACTAGATGCGCTAGTCGCCAAGGCGACCAGAAAACCAAAGCGCGACAAGGTCGACGATCGTAATGCTTCTTAACTCTTTCTCGGACACCTTTGGAAAGGTAAAAAACGTTGCTCGCTACAACAGCCAAAGAGGGAGACCGAAAGCGCCAGCCAGTAACGCGGTCGATTACGAGCGCCGTCGTGCGCGGATATTTTCGAAGGCGCGCTTTGCAGCAGATTCGAGTTGGTAAACTGAGAAATAATGGCTGGTTCAACGCAGACTCCTAACGTGCAAGCGCAGTAGGAGTCATCAGCCCCGAGGGCGGTTATAAGGCGAACTCCATCGCCCAAAAGTATTATTCAAATCCAGACAGGTCTTGTCAACTGACGGTACCCCCAGGTGTCGACACTGACGGTACCCCCAGGGCAGAGTCCTACATCGTTAAGGATTGGTTAAACATAAAGGATTGGAAGGGCGCTGGAGGATCGCGCCATGACGAAGGGTTTTTTGGATCACATGCGGGTTGTTCCGGATCATCGCGTTCCCGGCTTGGCGACCTATCCTTTGGACGAGATTTTGCTGCCGACGCTGGTCGGGGTTGTTTGCGGCGCGGACGACTTCGAGGGCTTCGGGGAAGTTGCGACGGGCGCCTTGGACTGGCTGCGGGGGTTTTTGCCGTTTACGGACGGCGTCGCGACGGCGCAGACCTTGCGCAAGGTGTTTCGTCTGCTTGATCCGCAAGCGCTGGAGCGGGGGTTTTCGGCCTGGGCGGCGTCGATCCGCCCCGCCGCCCGCGAGGTCGTGGCCGTGGACGGCAATACGTTGCGCGGCTCGCGGCAGTCCGACGGAACGGGCACGCTGTATCTCGTATCGGCCACGCCACGACGGCCGAGCTGGTGCTGGCGCAACGCGCCGTCGACGGCAAATCCAACGAGATCACGGCGATCCCGGAACTCCTCGACATGCTCGCGCTCGAAGGAGCGATCGTTTCCATCGACGCGATGGGGACGCAAAAGGCGATCGTGGCGCGCATCGTCGACAGCCGGGCGGACTATGTGCTCGCCCTCAAGGGCCATCAGACGAGCCTTCACGACGACGCCGAGCTTTTTTTTGCCGATTCCGCATGCGCCGCGACCTGCCAGAGCGAAACTGAGACCGACACGGACCATGGCCGGATCGAAGAGCGCCTCTACCGCGCCGCCGCCTGGCTGGCCGAGCGTCACCCGGAGTGGAAGGGTCTACGCGCTCTCACCGCGATCACTGCAAGGCGCATCGACAAAAAATCCGGCGCGGAGAGCCTCGAGACAAGGCTCTACATCACTTCGCTCGAACCCGATCCAAGAGCCATCTTTGCTGCCGTGCGCGCGCATTGGCGGATCGAAAACAATCTCCATTGGACCATGGACGTAATCTTCGACGAGGATCGCTGCCGAACCCGCAAGGACATGTCGCCCCGAAACCTCGCCGCCATCCGCCACGCCGCCTTCAACATCCTCAAGGCCGACAAAACCAAAGGCTCCCTACCCAGAAAACGCCTCAGAGCCTGCGTCGACCCATGCTTCCGGACCAACCTCTTCGTAGCTTAACGATTTAGGATTTCCCCCTAACGGTACCCCGATCACGGAAGCAATGACCAACAAAAGGTATCCGCCGATCCGATCCCGTCATGAGAGTAGTGTGCGCTCCGGCGACCACGCGAGTTGAAGGTGCTGTTGCCTCCTTCTGTCGCTGCTTTGTTGTAGGACCCTAAGCCCCGGCTAAGAATCGTGTAGTACCAGCCGCGTCCTTGGACAAGGGCGGGGGACCGAAATGAATAAAATAGCTCCGATTCATGTTGCTTTTTGGCTTATGAAAATCAGGGCGACTCTTGGGAAGATAGTTCCCGCCTTGGTTGCGAAGCGCACCCGAACCGCATCGAGTTTCTGGCGAGAATTTGCTTCCGAGGCCTCTTCTTTGCTAATTCGAACGGGTACGAAAGCGCATCCGGCTAAAGCTTGATGGGTTCTTTCATTGCGCCTCCTTCTAATCGAAGACGACTCAATGATCGGCGAAAGCCTGACCCGTGGCCTTCGCTTGCAGGGCTTGTCCGTGGATTGGGTGAAAACGGGCCCTGATGGCGAAGTAGCCATGGCGGATGGCGATTATGCGATGGTGCTCTTGGACTTAGGCCTCCCCGGAAAAAGTGGGTTTGAGGTATTGCGGACGAGACGAGAAAGCGGTGACCAGACGCCAATTATCATAATCACCGCTCGGGACGCCCTAGAAGATCGAATCAAGGGGCTAGATCTCGGGGCGGATGATTACGTGATAAAGCCGTTTGAGCTTCGTGAATTAATCGCCAGAATGCGGGCCGTGCAACGACGGCGAAGCGGATCCGCGCAATCGATGCTAACTGCGGGGGAAATTTGCCTTGATATGGCGACGCATGAAGTCAGCTATCGCGGGCGACGCGCTGTACTGCCTGCTCGCGAATTCGCGCTCATGTCGGCGCTGATGGAGCGGCCCGGCGCCATCCTGTCACGTCATCAGCTTGAAGATCGGCTCTACGGTTGGGGCGAAGAGGTTCAAAGCAACGCCGTCGATGTTTTAATACATTCGATTCGGAAGAAGTTCGACAAGGACATCATCTTTAACGTCCGCGGAGCGGGGTGGATAATCCGCAAGGGCGCCCAATGACTTCTCTCAAGAAAACGATTCTCGTTTGGACAGCCTTCACCCTTCTTGCTATCGGAGCAATTGACGCTGCAGTTTCTTACTGGCGGGCCAGTAAAGAAGCAGATGATTTCCTAGATGGGCAATTGCGCCAAATTGCCTTGAACATCGGCGACCTTCCGGCAGAAGCGGTGAATGCCCCACATACGCAGATAGAGCCAGAAGACGACCTCTTGATTGAGGTGCGAAAAAAAAATGGCGACATTGTGCGGTCGCCTGGAGATTCCATAGAGTTACCGATTTCTGACGTCTCCGGCTTTTCTGTGATAACGGCCGGAGGCATAGATTGGCGAGCCTATACCCTGCACGGTCGGAAGCGCGCTGTCGTTGTCGCTCAGCAACTCATAGTCAGGCGAGAACTTGCGGAGCGCGCCGCAATTGGAGTCGCGGCGCCAATCGCCGTCACTATTCCGATGGCCTGGATCATAGTCAGCTGGGCGATGGCCCGTGTGTTCGATAGGCTTTCCGAAATCGGGCGTTCAATCCAAGCCAGAGGCCCGGATCGGTTGGATCCGATTCCGGTGTCCGACGTGCCTTCTGAGGTGCTGCCTCTGATCGACGGGATGAATGAATTGCTCGCGCGCCTTACAAAGGCGCTTGATCAGCAGCAACAATTTGTATCCGACGCGGCGCACCATCTTCGCACGCCGCTTTCGGCCTTGTATATTCAGTTAGAAAACCTTCGAATGATATTGGATCCTAGCGGAAGTGGGCGCGACTTTGATGAAATGAACCAAGGCCTGCGACGAGCGTCAAAATTGGTCGATCAACTTCTTCGGTTGGCTCGATTTGATGACCCACAGAAAGATCTACGTTTTGAATCCATCGATATTAGTGAGGTATTGATCTCCTGTATTGCGGACCAAATTCCGATCGCGGCCGCCAAAGGAATCGATCTTGGGGTGAAAGCGTTGCTGCCTGGTAGGGTTCGCGGGTCGCGGGATGATCTAGCCGTGCTTTTCAATACAATTTTGGACAATGCCATTCGGTATACGCCCACTGGCGGTTCCGTGGACGTGTCCGTTCGACGAGCGGATGAACGCATAGAGATTGAGATTTGCGACTCGGGACCTGGTGTTGAAGAACAATATTTGCCCAAATTGACCGAGCGCTTCTTTCGCAGCCCAGATGCGGCTGGTGAGGGAACCGGTCTTGGTCTCGCTATTGTAGCGGCGATCGCGAAGCAACATAGCTTCGATTTGACGATATCTAACCGACCCGAGAGCGGCGGCCTATGCGTCGCGATCCAATGTCCTGCGGACTAAGCAAAAGGCCACAGTCCGGATGGGATAGTCGAAGAAGTCGTGCCCGGTTGGGGTCAGTTTCTGACCAGTGTGAAACCTGCTAATTCCCGCCTAATTCTTTTTTGTTAGGTCCAAGCCCGCCCGAGGCGAAGGGCTTAAGGCGCGATGCTGTTTCTCGGAGGACCAGCTGACACATCCTTGGGCTTGCAATGTCCCGAGCGGCGCAGGGACTTTTAAAGCTTTTTCGGATCCAGGGGTGCGATCTTTGATCGTCACTGTATGGAGGAGCCGCGGCGCCCGGCGAGGGAGATCGATGCGCCTGAAGGGAGGGCCTGTTCTAGGTCTCGAGCATCGGCAAGGTGTGAATGGCGGAAAAGCCTGCAGGCAAGTCGAGCCGAGGTTGCAGCTTCGCGCAACAGTGCAACGGACTCATCGAGATATGGCGCTCAAATCGGCTGGCCCGGGAAAATATAAGCTTGGGCACAACGCCGCATGCAAATGTCATACTTGATCCTTTTGGTCTCGCGGACTGTCAAAGAAATGACGCTTTGGGCGTTGCTAACCCTTTGTGCGCATCTTGCGTTGTCGGGATGCGCCGTAGGCCCTGATTTTCAGTCGCCGAGTCCTCCGGAAACAACGAGATTCACCGCAGAAAGACTTACCCGCGCGGGTCAAGACAAAGCGACCGATATAGGTTTCGCTGTAGAAAAAGAGGTGCCGCAGCGGTGGTGGGAGGCATTTCAGAATAAAAAGCTCAATAGACTCATTGAGGCCGCAATTGAACACAATCCCTCGTTGCAGTCTGCCGAAGCGGCGATCAAGATCGCGTATTACAATGCAGAAAGCCAAAAGGGAGCATTTCTTCCAACACTTTTGGCTGGGGCAAACGAAAGCCTGAATCTGACTTCAAATGATCGTTCCCTCGGGACGATCAATCAGACTATATACAATCAATTGTTCCCTACGCCCGCCAATATTCTCCTGGACGCGCCATCCTTTAACACCCAAAACCCTCCGACTTGGGTATACTCTCTGTTTCTGAAACAGCTGACTGTGTCCTACACGCCTGACATCTGGGGCCAGAACCGGCGGGCCGTCGAATCGCTCGAGGCGCAGACAGACCTACAGCGATATCAATTAGAGGCGGCATATCTCGCGCTGACAAGCAATGTCGCCGTGGCGGCGATACGGGAGGCGTCTTTGCGAGGGCAACTCGCCGCCGTCGAGCGCGTCGTAAAAATCGCGCGGGAATTACTCGATATCATTCGCAAACAAAAAGGGGCTGGCGGGGCATCCGAGGCTGACGTCTTGACTCAAGACGCCGCCGTTGGTCAGGCGCAACAATTGATTCCACCCCTGAAAAAGCAGATCGCTCTACAACGGGATTTGATCACCGCTCTCGTCGGGCGTTATTCGTCGGACGAGATCATCGAAACCTTCGATCTCAGCGAACTGAAGCTTCCGCGAAGCGTGCCGCTCTCGCTTCCCTCGAGATTCGTCAGGCAGAGGCCCGACATTCGAGCCGCCGAGGCGAAATTGCACTCGGCCAGCGCAAACGTCGGCGTTACAATGGCCGCGCGGCTGCCCAACATTACTTTAAGCGCCAATGCGGGGTTCAGCGCCTTCAAATTAGCCGAACTCTTCGCGCCAGGAACGCAATTCTTTACCCTCGCCGCCAATGCCGCGCAGCCGCTCTTCACAGGCTTTTCCCTTCTTAATCAGCAAAAAGCCGCGCATGCCGCCCTAGAGCAAGCCCAGGCTCAATACCGCCAGACCGTAATCTCGGCGTTCCAAAATGTAGCCGATGCGTTGAAAGCGATTAAGGCGGACGCCGAAGCGGTCAACGTGGCCGCTCACGTTGTGAAGGTGTCAGGCAGCAATCTGGAGATTGTGCGGGGCCAGATGAATATAGGCAGCGTCGGCGTTCTAACGGTCCTTAACGCACAGCAAACCTATCTCCTGGCGATGGTCAACCGCGCGCAGGCGGAAGGCAATCTTCTCGCCGATGTGGCAGGGCTCTTCATGGCGTTGGGCGGCGGCTGGCAAGATCAGGCGCTCAAGAACTTACCGCCAAGCGTCCCTGGCGAATCGCCCTCCAGGGAGCAGATCGAAGCTATAAAAGCGCCTGTGAATCCGAGTTTGCTTCCCGATATCCTGTCGGATTTGACCATGCGCTGACACGTTAGGGAAGGCCTCCTCGAGCGAACAGCGTTGCAGGTTGCTCGGCACTTTTTTGAGTCCTGCTAATTCGCGCCTAAGTGGATGAGGCTACTTCTGATCCTAGGAAGTTTCTGGCAAAGGAGCCATTCAATGATTTCCCCGGCGCCACTGATGCCATCAAGCCCCACATTTTTTCGTGAACAGTCGTCGGCATGGAAGGGCCAAGCGTCCTTTCTGAAGTTTCATGGAAAAGAACCCCTATCCAAACGACTGGACGACAACTGGGCTTCCGATTGTTCTCGCAACGGCGGGAGCGCTGTCCTGTGCGCTATCCACGACTCTGAGAGAGCATACAGAACTCTTGCTATGGCGATTGACTTGGCGGAAACTCGCAAAGCACAACTCCATGTTGTCTGCGTTGCGGAAATGCTTCATGCGCCTCTCTTCATGAGTGAAGTTGACGAGGCCGTGGAAAACGCAATGAGCGAGGCTCAAAGCGTGCTGGCGGAGGCAACAGCTTGGGCGCAAACGCGAAACATAGCGATAAGAGGTCATGCTCTGACTGGGAGCCCGACCCGGGCAATCGTTGCACTGGCGTCTGCGGTCGACGCGCAATTGCTGGTGATCGGCCGGAGTAAACGATCCAGTCTATCGAGACGCCTGTTTGGAAGCGCCGCGGATGGCATCCTCAGCATGGCTCGTTGCTCCGTCGTCGTCGCGGCGTAGAATTGAATTGTGAGCGCGCCACAGCTGACTCGCTGCGGCGCGCGCGCTTCACTTACAGACCAGCGGATCTTTGAATGCCAGCCGACGCAAACAGCGTTGCTGTTAGATCTGCGCACGCCTTGCGCTGCACAGCGCTTGACGGAAATTCGACGAGAGAAATGCCTTGATCAATGGAAAATTCCGCGCTCACTCGAAGTTCATCGACCTTTCATCAGAACCGTCAACAAATATCCGCCGAGTAGAAATGCTGTGACTGGGCATCGCCGGCTGACTACGACTCGACAATTGTCCGCAATTTTCTGCATCGCCATTCTCGCGCTTGCTGGCTGCAGTGATGCGGTTCAAGAGAGCGACGAGGGCGCCGGAGGAGTATCCGTCCAGGTTGGGGCCATAACGAAAAAGGACCTACGAGCCCGCGTCGAGGCATACGGCGCCGTGGAGCCGGAACCCGCGAAAGCGGGTCATCCAGGCGGCGGCGCGAAACTTGCGGCCCCAATTGCGGGAATCGTGGTTGGAATACATGCCAAGGAAGGTCAGAGCGTCAAAGCGGGAGACGTCGTTGTAGAACTCGATAACCGGATCGCCCAGGCGGCAATAGATAAAGCACGACATGCGCTCGTTTTTGCTCAGCAAGCGGCTGAGCGCCAAGAAAAGCTGATCAATATCGGGGGCACGACGATGCAGGCCAAGCAAGACGCGGCGCAGCGTCTTGCGACGGCTCGCGCGGACCTTGCATCTGCTCAAGCGGCGATTGCGCAAGTGCAGTTAGCCTCGCCTTTGGACGGGCTTGTCGCGCGTGTAAACGCACTGCCAGGCCAGACAGTTGATTTGAATACCGTAGTTGCGGAGATCGTCGACCTAAAGCGACTTGTGGCGACAGTCGCCGTCCCAAGTGATGAGGCTGCACAAATAAAAAAAGGCCAGACCGCAGAAATTTACACCGATAGCAGCTCGAAGCCCATAACGACGGGTCACGTGTCCTTCGTTAGTCCCTCGGTGGATCAGAGGACCGGCGCGGCGCCCGTTCGAATATTGCTCCCGGAGGATTCAGGATTGCGACCCGGCGAATTCGTGAGAGCCCGCATCATAACGGAAGAGCGGATTGGCTGCTTAGCTGTTCCTCGTGAAAGCGTAGTGAAGGTGGCGGGCCAACCAGCTATTTACCTGGTCAAAGATCATAGAGCGATCCAAACGCCTGTCGACACCGGTCTACGGGATGGCGGTTTTATCGAAGTCAAAGCTAAAGGACTAAAGGTGGGCGATTCGATCGTGGCCATCGGGGCCTATGGGTTGCCCGATGGAACGAAAATAAAGACAACAAAACAATAAAGCCGTAACCCATGCGACCTACCGAATTTTTGAGCGAACGATGAGCGCTAAGTCATCCCTCGGACAGTTCGCGATACGCAACGCAACCGCGATCACGTTCATCACCGTGGCTCTGTGTCTCGCGGGGATCTATTCTGCGTTGCAGATGCCGTCCTCCGTTTTCCCGCAAACCAATTTTCCGCGCTGCGTCGTTCTAATCGATAATGGGGTCATGCCGGCGCAGGAAATGATGGCGACGATTACTCGTCCCATTGAGGAGGCAATGAAAGACGTTCCAGGGACGGTATCAGTTCGTTCCGCGACCGGTCGCGGCTCCGCCGAGGTCAATGTCTTCTTTAATTGGCAAGTGGACATGCTCCAGGCCGAGCTTCAGGTTAATAGCCGCCTTGCGCAGGTGAGAAGCACCCTTCCGGCGACCGCCACAACCGCGGTCTGGCGTCTAACCTTCGCTGCTTTTCCTATTATCGGCGTAAGCCTGACCAGTTCGACACACGATATCACCAGACTTTGGGAAATCGCGCGTTATGACATCAAGCCACGATTTCTGACGGTTCCGGGCGTCGCGCGGGTCGATTTGGTCGGCGGCCGGGCCCCTGAATATCACGTTGTCGTCGACCCGTTGCGATTGAGCGCCGCACGGCTCAGTCTCTCGCAAATTACCGATGCGCTCGTCAAAACCAATCTTATTGCGCCGACCGGACTGCATGAAGAGGACCACACGCTGTACCTCACGGTCGTCGATGGACGTGTGCATGATATCGATGAAATTGAAAATGTGACAGTAGCGGTATCGAACGGGCGTCCATTTCGAGTGAAGGATTTCGCGCGTGTCGAACGCGCCCCCGAGCCTGTTTTTAACGTCGTTACCGCCGAGGGCGTAAACGCCGTCCTACTCAACATCCGAAGTCAGTCCAACGGGAGCACGCTCGACATCGCGGATGGGATCGCCAACGAAATCCGCGCGCTGCAACGGGAACTGCCGCCGGGCGCAAAGCTTTCGTTCTTCTATGATCAATCACTACTGGTTCGAGCGTCTGTGAGAAGCGTTTGGGAAGCGATATTTTTCGGTCTGATACTTTCGATTGTGATCATCTATCTCTTTCTCAAGAACTGGGGGACGACGCTCACGGCGATCGTCGTTATTCCGGTCACAGTGCTCATTACCCTGGCCGCAATGCGCGTTGCGGGTTTAAGTTTCAACTTGATGACGCTCGGAGGCATTGCCGCGGCCATTGGTCTGGTCATCGACGACGCGATTGTCGTAGTGGAAGCTATCTACGCCAAATGCGCAACTGGCGTTCCTCGGATCGAGGCTATATGTCTCGCCATCGCCGAAATCTTCCGCCCCCTCGTGGCGTCTACCCTTACTCCCGTCGTCGTGTTCATTCCACTGGTGTTTCTCGATGGGATCACTGGCGTGTTTTTTCGGGCTCTGGCTTTGACGATGGTTGTCTCGTTGCTCACCTCGCTGGCGCTCGCGATCTTGCTTACGCCTTCTCTGGCGAGTTGGTTGGTCCGAGATCAGGGACGTGAGAGAAGCCATGAGGACACTGGATTTCTCTTTGCACACATTGTCCGCATCTATGAAACTGCTTTGCGCTTCGCTCTCCAGCACAAATGGTCGGCTTTAACTGGCTGCTTTCTCCTAATTCTTTTTGGGATCGTTTTTTATAGGAGCCTCGAAAATGATTTTCTCCCGCCGATGGATGAAGGTGGATTTGTCATCGATTATCATACGCCGTACGGAACAAGCTTGACGGAAACCAATCGCCAACTCCTACAGGCTGAGGAGATCCTTCGTCTTACGCCTGAGGTCGAGAGCTATTCCCGACGCACCGGCGCGAGACTCGCGCTTGCGCTTACTGAGTCGAACAAAGGCGATTTCCTGGTCAAGCTGAAAACGTCTCGTAAACGAAGCACGGATGAGATCATCGCCGAACTGCGCAGAAAGTTCCGTGCGGCCGTGCCTGGAGTGGAATGGGATTTCGCTGGGATTCTCAGCGACCTTATTGGCGACCTCACATGGTCACCGAAACCTATCGAAGTAAAAATATTCTCGACCGACGCTGAGCTTCTAAAACGCAAAGCTAGTGATATCGCCGCGGAGATCAAACAACTGAAGGGTGTTGTCGACGTCTTCGACGGGTTGGTTTATGCCGGTCCCACATTGAGTCTCCGGGTCCGCTCGATTGCTGCGCAACGATTTGGTTTAACGCCTGCCGATGTGGCAGCCGCTGTGAATACTGCTATGCTTGGCCAACAAGCGTCGAGCGTGCTCGAAGGCGACCGGGTGGTCAGAATCCGCGTCCGCGTTGATAACGGAAGTATCGGAGACGTCGCGACTCTTCATGAGCTGCCGCTTCGTGCGCCCGATGGCTCGCTGATAAAATTGTCTCAGGTCGCCGACGTAATCGAGATACCCAGCCAGCTCGAACTGCGTCGCGAGGATTTACGTCAAAACGTTGCGGTGACGGCGCGCTTGGAGGGCCGAGATCTCGGCAGCGCTATCGTTGAAATACGTGAACGGCTCAGCGCAGATAAGTCGCTCGCTCCGGGGATGATCGAATTTGGCGGGTTATATCAACAGCAGCAGGAATCGTTTCGGAATCTGCTCCTTGTCCTAATCGTAGCAGTTTTGCTGGTTTTCACTGTGTTGCTGATAGAGTTTGGTTCGTTCCGCGAACCGATCGCTATCGTATTTGGGGCCGTGCTCGCATTGTTCGGGACGGTTTTTTTGCTTTGGCTGACAAACACGACGCTCAATGTGGTTTCGTTTCTCGGCGCAATAATTGGCGTCGGCATCGTTGCAAAGAACGGAATTCTCATGCTTGATCTGGTCGACAGTGTTCGTTCGGATCGCCTAAGCATCGAAGAGTCATTGGTGCTTTCCGGCTGCCGCAGACTGCGACCTGTGCTGATGACGTCTCTCGCCGCAGCGCTTGGTATGCTGCCGATGGCCTATGGCGTCGGCTCGGGCGCTGATATGCTCAAACCGTTGGCGCTCGCGGTCATCGGCGCATTGTGTTTTTCCGTGATGCTTTCACTTATTGCGACTCCCGTTGTTTTCTGTTTGATGTGGAAACTAACAGAGAAGTCCACGTAAAATTATTCATTTAGGCAACACACCATGAAGTTCGGCGACGTCGTCGGCACACACCACGCATTTTTTGTCGCGCATGGATTGCCTTAGCCGGCTCACGCGCGCCAAAGCAGATAGAAACCCAGGAGGACAAGTGTCGATTTCGGTTTCAATGTGAGACTGCGAGCCATTCCGCATTTTTATTCGGTCTGAATCGAGACTCGAGTGTCAGATGAAACCGAATTGCTCGCGAGACCTCATTGACCATCAGATGTGCTGCCGCGTTGAATTTGTTGATCATCAGTCACACACCTGCTGCGATGGAGGTTGGTCGATCGCCCAGTCGAGGAATCTCAATTGAAACCGAAAATTTTGAACTCCGGTCTCAAATGAAGCCGAAACTGCAATGACAGTGAGCGACGACAACTCCTTGGATAATCACAAGGTGCCGGTCTCACATTGAAACCGAAATTGACACCTGTCGCTGTCGATCGGCTACTTCCTCGCCTCCTACGTGATTTACCTCCATGGCCACTGAAAGAATGACGCCACTCTGCTTGAAACAGCTTTCGCCGGGCGGCGGATTTTGGCGGAGCAAAGCGAGTCAGAAACGCACGAAGAATGAACGCCTGGGCGACCTCTCGCGTTCACTCCCCGAGGAGGGCGACCGCCTTCACCTGCGCCCAAACGGCCGATCCGACCGTGACGCCCAGTTGACGACGCGAGCGCTCGGTTATTCGCGCGAGCAGCGGAGCGCCGTCGCGCAAGGAAAGCTGGACAAGCACATGCCCCGGCGTGCCCGTCTGCGCGAAAGCGACGACCATCGCTGGCAGAATGTTCAGAATGCTCGTGTCGGCGCGAGGTTCGATGGCGAGGCTCACGTCACGGGCGTGGATGCGGCACCGTAGCCGGCGACCAACAGATTCCAGGCGACGGGAGACAAGAATCGCGCCGCCGTCGAACTCCAAACGGGTCAGTTCATCTACTTCATGTTGGGCGACGATCACGCTCAACACGACGCCAGCGTCGTCGGCGAAGGCCGAGGGAAGATCGACCCTTCCCAAAGTCTGCGAAAGCGGGCCGCTGGCGACGATCCGGCCCGTATCCATCAGAATGAGATGGTCCGCGAGTCGGGCGACCTCGTCGGGCGAATGGCTCACATATAGAATTGGAATATCCAATTCATCGCGCAACCGTTCGAGATAGGGCAGGATTTCGAGCTTGCGCTTGAGGTCGAGCGCGGCTAGAGGTTCATCCATCAGCACTAGCCTCGGGCGCATCAGCAAAGCCCGCGCGACGGCGACTCGCTGGCGCTCGCCACCGGACAGTTTCCCTGGCATTCGGTCAAGCAGGCCTTCGATGCCCAGCAGAGCGAGAATAGCGTCAAAGCTGGCCGACGCCTTTGTCGTGCCCGAGCGCTTCATGCCGTAGTTCAAATTGCCGAGAACCGTGAGATGAGGAAAAAGGGCGGCGTCCTGAAAAACCATGCCGAGCGGCCGGCGATGCGTGGGAAGAAAAAAGCCGCGCGTTTCATCCTGCCAAATTTCATCGCCGATCACGAGCCTTCCGCCGGGCGCGCGAATGAGGCCGGCGACGCAGCGCAAGGCGGTTGTCTTGCCCGAGCCTGACGGCCCGAACAGCGCCGTCACCCCTCGGCCGGGAATATCGGCGCCAAAATCGAGCGTGAATTGAGGGTAGTCGAGGCGGAATTTGGCTTGTATCGACGCTTGTGCGGGGACTTCAGACATCGCCCTTTTCCTTGCGGCGCGTGTAGAGGGCGAGCAGCACGAAAAAACTGAAGATCAACATGCCGCCCGCGAGCCAATGAGCGCGCGCATATTCCATCGCTTCGACATGGTCGTAGATTTGCACCGAAACGAGGCGCGTCTTGCCGGGAATATTGCCGCCGATCATGAGAACGACGCCGAATTCGCCAATGGTGTGCGCAAATCCCAAGATCGCCGCCGTGACGAAGCCCGGTTTCGCGAGCGGCAAGGCGACCGTGAAAAACGCGTCGAGCGGACTTGCCCGTAGCGTCGCGGCGGCCTCCAAAGGACGTTCGCCAATAGCTTCGAAAGCGTTCTGGATCGGCTGAACGACGAAGGGCATCGAATAGCAAACCGATGCGATAACGATTCCCTGGAAGGTGAACGGGAGCGCTTCAAGACCGAGCAAGTTTGTAAGCTTGCCGAGCGGGCCGTAAGGCCCCATCGCGAGCAGCATGTAAAAGCCGATCACGGTCGGCGGGAGCACGAGCGGCAACGCCACGACGGCGCCCACAGGCCCCTTGAGCCAAGACTTCGTGCGCGCCAGCCACCACGCGATCGGCGTGCCGATGAGGAGCAGCAGCGCCGTCACGATCGTTGCAAGCTTTAACGTCTGCCAGATCGCGGCGAAATCTTCGGCGTCAAGCATATGGCTTCTATTTCAGGGCCGTTTCGCTCGGCAGGACGAAGCCATAGCGGATCATGATCTGGCGAGATTCCTTGGCGCTCATATATCTGGCGAAGGCTTTGGCCAGAGCGTTTTCCGCGCCGTGCTTGGTGATGACGAATGCTTGTTCGAGCAGCGCGTGCAGCTTGTCGGGGATCAGCGCATAACCGCCTTTGCTCGCAAGTGCCGGGCTTTTCGCGAGCGAGAGCGCAATGACGCCAATATCTGCGGCGCCGGTTTGAACGAACTGCGCGGTCTGGGCGATGTTTTCGCCGAAAACGAGCTTGTCCTTCAATTTGTCCCAAAGGCCGACGGCCCCCAGCGCTTCTTCCGCCCGCTTGCCATAGGGCGCGTGGGCCGGATTGGCGACGGCGATTTTGTTCAGTTTGGGATCGTCTAAATCCTTCAGGTTCATTTTGCTGGCGTCACGCGTCGAACTCCACAACACGATGCGGCCAACCGCATAAAGTTTTGGTTCGGTGACAGCGAGCCCTTCGGCTTTTAAGCCTTCTGCAAAGCCCTTGTCCGCCGAGAAAAAAATGTCGAAGGGCGCGCCTTGCTGGATTTGCGTATGAAACTTGCCTGACGATCCGTAAATCACATCTACCTCTTCGCCGGGATGCGCTTTGCGGAACGACGCCGCGATTTCGTCCATCGCGAATTTGAGGTCGGCCGCCGCCGCGATCGTGAGCTTTTCGCCGGCGCGGGCCGGTCCCAACGCCAGCAAGCAAGCGAGAATGCCGGCGCTTAGAATCTTGACGAATTTCATCGCACGCTCCCGTTTACGAGTTCATAGCCATAAGCCAGTCGGCGCCGGGCGCGAGGAGGATCACGTCCTGCTTGATCGGCGGGTAAAGATCGGCCGGTGGCGCCCAGGCCGAGCCCTTTTCGATCTTTCCATCTTGGCCGACGACCTGGGACCAGGCGACGAAGCCAATTTCCGCATTGCCAGAAGCGACGAACTGGTACGATTGCGTGATGTTCTCTGCCAGAACGATCTTCGGCTGAACAGCGTCCCAGACGCCAAGTTTCTTCAAGACCTCTTGTCCCGCGGCGCCATAGACGGTGAGCTTTGGATTGGCCAATGCGAGATGCTGGAATGCGCCGCTCGTCAGAATCGCGCCTTTCGAATCAACCAAGCCGGGCGCAGCGCTCCAGAGAACGAGCTTGCCGACGGCGTAAGTGTAACGGGCAGCCTCGACCGCAAGCCCGTCGCGAACCAGCTTGTCGGGCGTCTCCTTGTCCGAAGACACCAGCGCCTCGAAGGGCGCTCCGCTCTTAATCTGCGCGTAAAACTTGCCGACCGTGCCGAAGGCAAGGAGCGGCCTGTGGCCGGTTTCTTTCTCGAAATCGTCGGCGATCTTACGCATCGGCGCCGTAAAATTTGCCGCAACCGCCACCTGAATCTCATCGGCGCGAGACTTCGAGACGCGCCAACACGATTCCGCTGCTTTACTCATGTCGCCAGACCTTCGCCGCTGAAATCAACAGAATGACCGCAAGCAGCGGCAGCAGAACCGCGCTCGGAACGACGTTGAGCATCTGCCCGCCGATGAAGCTCCCGACGATCGATCCCGCCGCCATGGTCAGGACAAAGCGGCGGCTTCGACCGAGAACCTTGAAACTGCTGTCGCGACTGTATCGGGTGAAGCCGACGATCATCGTCGGGAGACTCACCGCCAGCGAGAGACTTCCCGCGAGCTTGATGTCCGCGCCAAAGAGCAGCACCAGGGTGGGAATAAGGAGTTCGCCGCCGGCCACTCCAAGAAGGGAGGCGACGATTCCGATGGCGAAGCCCGCTGCGACGCCAGCAGCTGCTAGCGGAAGGCCGGTCAATACGGCGCTTGAACGCGCCGCGTCGTGACCGAACATCAGGGCGATGGCGATCAAGACCAGCAGAACCGCGATGATCCGGTAAAGCGTCTCGGCACTCAGTCGCGTCGCCCATCCCGCGCCGAACCATGCTCCGAGAAGGCTCCCGGCCAGAAGGTTGACGATGACGGGCCAACTGGCGGCTATCGCCGCAAGCGGCACGGCGCTTGCGCGAAACGGCAGGGCGAAGGCCACGACAATCAGGCTCATCGCCTTGTTAACAATGACCGCTTCGAGGCCAGGAAATCCGAACGCGCCGATGAGCAGCGGGAGCCGGAATTCCGCGCCGCCAAGACCGATCAGGCCGCCAAGCGCCCCAATGATCGCCCCACCGCCAAACGCCGCGCTCGCATTACCCTTCACGCTTTGTTCAAGCGCCTTGGAGTGAATAGCCGGGGCGGGCATGGCGGCTCCTATCGTTATAGCTCTATGACTATATCGACTGAAGCAATCCTGGGGCCAAGCCTTATTTTTGGGCGTTCGCGCCCATGCGCGCTAAACTCTTAAGCTCCGACTTGATTGCAGCCTCCGTCTTTTCCTGGACGCGGCGATAGCATTCCAGCACCGCGCGACCGGTATCCGTCAGCGACGCGCCCCCGCCGGCGCGGCCGCCCTTGCTTGAAACAACGAGCGGCTCATCGAAATAACCGTTCAATGTGTCGACGAGATACCACGCGCGCTTGTAGCTCATGTTCATGCGCCGCCCAGCGGCGGCGATCGAGCCGGTCTCAACGATTCCCTGCAATAGATCGGCCTTCCCCGGTCCGAGGAATACATCGGGAGCGAGATAAATGCGGAGCGAAAGTCGTGGGGAGTGGTATGAGGACATGAATCTGCGAACGTGTCTTGCGGCATCGTCCTTCTTGTTATGCGCTTGGCTCTTGGCGCCCAGTCTTTTCGCGGGGCGCTCTGTTTGCGTCATATCATTCTCGGGTGACCTTCGCGATGGCGACCAACTGATGTGCGACTGGGACGTCTGTGAGCATGCCGACGAGGATCGCGAGCGCGGCGAGCGAAACCCTTAAAATTCCCGATATCTCCTGGAGTAAGCGCTTCCTAGCGCGCCCGATCGCCCTGTCGCGCCAAGTTCGAAACCGACTTGCAGAAGAGTACGACAACGACAAAAAGAACAACATTCATACGATGTAGCATGGTTGACTTGAAGCTGATCACAGTTCCAGCCAGGAACCATAAGCAAAAAAGCGGCCGGCACGCAGGCTCTGAATTATCAGCCATTGGCTGATACCTTCGGTAGGCTGCGTAGCAGCGGATCCTGCCTTGATATGCTAAACTGCTTCATGAGGTTGTCACTGGAAGATCGGCTGTTCGGTTGCTTGTTGGGGCAGGCCGTCGGCGATGCGTTGGGGTTCCCAGTCGAAGGTCGGCCGCCAACAATCTGTGCCGCTTATGTTGACGACGTGCTGCGTCGCGGGCGCGCCCGCAGCGTGAGCGCCGAATCGTTCGCCTTCGGCCAGTACACAGACGATACACAGCTCGCCCGTGAACTGGTGATCAGCTACGTCAATCGTCAGGGTTTTGATCCTGCAGATTACGGCAAACGCATCGCCGCCATTTTTGTCGAAGGGCGGATTGTTGGACGCGGCCGGATCACGGAAGCCGCAGCGTGGCGTCTTGCACAGGGCGTCCCCTGGAACGAGGCTGGCGCGTCGGCTCCAGCTGTTGGTAATGGCGGCGCCTCGCGCGCAGGGCCCATCGGCGTGCTATACAACTATGATGGTGAACGGCGGAAACAGGTCGCCGCCGACCAAAGCCGTATTACCCACACCGATCCACGTGCCGTTGCCGGTTCGGTCGCGATTGCCTCCGCGGTTGCTCTTGCCGGCCAAACCATACAGTTCGATAGAACGAATTTCGTCGAGGCGCTGAGCGAAGAGGTAGCGTCCACGAATGACGGCTTCACTCAAGCCCTAAGGCGCCTTCCAACTTGGCTCAGATTACATCCCCATGGCGCTGCAACCGAGATCGCCGCGGCGGGCCTCGGCGCTGGCGAGTATCGAAAATGGGATGGCATCTCACCATTTGTTACCTCAAGCGTCCTCTGGGCGCTTTATAGCTTTCTGCGGTCGCCAGACGACTACTGGGAGACGATCCTAACGGCGATTGCTGTGGGCGGCGATGTTGATACCACAGCCGCCATGGCGGGTGCGATCGCTGGAGCTCGACTCGGGCCGGCAGCAATTCCAGCGCAACTCGTACGTCACATCCACGATCGAGGAACGTGGAAGGCTTTCGATCTCAAAAGTCTCGCGCGCGACGCGAGTCAGATTGCCCAAAGAACTACAACGCCGAGCCAACCAGCGCCCCAGGCAGGCGAATCTTCATCCTGAGGTCGAGTGGTCACACGCAGCGCGGGTCTATTCACTATTTCTGCCTGCGCAGCAGTATCGCTCCCCCGCTCTCGCGAAGGACGCGAGCGGCCGATAGGCGGAAGGAGGTCGCTTAGATTCGGTGAGCAGCAGCGGCGCGCGTCGCGGTCCTGAATGTCGACGGTGTGGATCAGGGCATGGACGAGGTTGCCCTTGGTTTCGGTGAGAATGTGCCGCTTGCGCCCCTTGATCTTCTCGCCCGCGTCATAGCCCCGAGGCCCGCCGCTTTTCGTGGTTTTGACGCTCTGGCTGTCGATCACCCCGCAGCTGGGCGAAGCCTCGCGCCCCTGTGTTTCCCGCAATCCCATGCGCAGATATTGGTTGAGCGTGAGCCACAGGCCGTTGTCCCGCCACAGGTAGAACCGGCGCCGCACCGTCGAGACCGGCGGAAGGCAAGGCGGCAGCGTTCGCCGCTGCAATCCGCCGCGCAGCAGATAGAGCATCGCTTCGACAATCGGCCGGATCGGCCACTTGCGCGGACGCCCCACGAACGAGGGGGTGGGAAGAACGGCTCCAGCACCGCCCATTCGCCGTCCGTTAAATCGCTTGGCAAAAGCAAGTCCTGCTCGCGCATGATGCGCGCGGCTGGTATCGGTCCACATCGCTGAAATCTTTTGGTTCATCGCAACCCAGTTAATTTATCGGTCCCATTTTTTCTCCGCTGGGCGCCGCGTCGTCCCCCTCCAACGACGCTCGTGGATCGGCCTGAAGCCGACGGAAGAGAAAATTTCCGACGCCTGCCCGCGGCCGACGACGTTTTCTGACTTCATTGCGATAGGCGCTGGCGCGACGCGATGTCGCGCTGCTCCCCACAAGCCTAAGCCGCCCCATAATGTCCTGACATGCCGGGGCTTGACAGTCGCTCGCGGTCCTGCGCGAAAAATCGCGGGGCCGCGCCGTGGGCTGTCATCCCTTCCCGAGCGGTTCGGCGGCCAAGAAGGAAGAAGCCCGTATGGAGAACTCGCCAGAATACAAAGGAACCTGGGCGGTCGCCTCCGACAAGGTTCTGCAGCAATTTGAAACGACGAGCGCGGGCCTGAGCGAAGCGGAGGCGGCACGCCGTCTGGCTGTTCGTGGCCCCAATCGCCTTGCGGCTCGCAAGCGGCGCAGCGCGCTGCTGCGCTTCGCGCTGCAGTTTCACAATGTTCTCATTTACGTGCTGCTCGCCGCCGGCGTCGTGACGGCGCTCATGGCGCATTGGCTGGACTCCGCAGTCATCATCGCGGTGGTCGTCATCAATGCCGTCATTGGCTTCATCCAGGAGGGAAAGGCGGAAGAGGCCATGGAGGCCGTCCGCAACATGCTGTCGCTGCACGCCACTGTCATTCGCGACGGAAAAAGGGTGGTCATTGATGCAGACGACCTCGTTCCGGGTGACATCGTCTATGTGCAGTCGGGCGACAAGGTTCCCGCCGACATCCGCCTTATCCGAGTCAAATCGTTGCAGGTGCAGGAGGCGGCGCTCACCGGCGAGTCGCTGCCGGTCGATAAGACCACGGAAGCAGTGGCGTCAGACGCCCTGCTCGGGGACCGCACATCGATGGCCTATTCCAGCACGGTCGTTACTTATGGCCAGGGGACCGGCGTCGTCGTCGCCACCGGAGCGGCGACGGAGATCGGCCGCATCAGCGAGCTTCTCTCCGAAGTTCAGACCTTGACGACGCCCCTGCTGCAGCGAATGGACGAATTCGCGCGTTGGCTCACCATTGTAATTCTCGCGATCTGCGTTCTCGTCATGGCCTTCGGCTCGCTGGTCTGGGGCTTCGACCTCGGCGAAATGTTCATGGCGGCGGTTGGCCTCGCCGTTTCTGCGATACCCGAGGGCCTGCCAGCGATCATCACCATCACGCTCGCGATCGGCGTGGAGCGGATGGCGCGCCGCAACGCCATCATTCGGCAGCTTCCGGCTGTTGAAACGCTCGGCGCCGTGATGACGATCTGCTCGGACAAGACGGGCACGCTCACGCGTAATGAATTGACCGTCCGTTCGATCGTCACCGCCAAGGCCGTCTATGAGGCGACCGGCACGGGTTATGATCCGCATGGCGGCTTTACACGCAACGGCGAGGAGGTCGTGCTCCGCGACGACTGCGATCTGATGGCCGTGCTGCGGCCGGCGGCGTTGTGCAATGACGCCGTCCTGCATGAGCGGGATGGCGTATGGAGCGTTGACGGCGATCCGACCGAAGGCGCATTGCGGACCGCCGCGGTGAAGGGCGGCGTCAGTTTGCGCGATCTCGCCCTGACGCTGCCGCGCACGGACGAAATCCCTTTCGAGTCCCAGCATCGCTTCATGGCGACGCTGCATCACGACCATGAAGGGGCCGGCCACATATTCGTGAAGGGCGCGCCGGAGCGGCTGCTCGACATGTGTTTCTGGGAGCACGGCGATGGGGAGGGGCAGCGCCAGCTCGCGCTCGATCGCTGGCTCGCATGCATCGACGAAATGGCGGCGAAAGGTCAGCGCGTGTTGGCGGTCGCATCGAAACCCGCCGCGAAGGGGCAGGAGCAGCTCGCCTTCGGCGACGTCGAAAGCGGCCTGACCTTCATCGGTCTCATCGGCCTGATCGATCCGCCGCGCCCGGAGGCGATCGAAGCCATTCGCGAATGCGCGGCCGCTGGCGTGGCTGTCAAGATGATTACGGGCGATCACGCCGCGACCGCCGAAGCCATAGCCCGGGAGCTTGGCCTTAAGAACCCGGAGGCCGTGCTTACCGGCCGCGACCTCGATTCCATTGCTGACGAGGAACTCGGCGCCGTGGCGCAGCGGACGACGGTTTTCGCCCGCACCAGCCCGGAGCACAAGCTGCGCCTTGTGCAGTCGCTGCAAAGCCGCGGGGAAATTATCGCCATGACTGGCGACGGCGTGAACGACGCTCCCGCGCTCAAGCGCGCCGACATCGGCATCGCGATGGGCGTCAAGGGCACCGAGGCGGCCAAGGAGGCCGCTGAAATCGTGCTCGCCGACGATAATTTCGCCTCCATCGTCCATGCGGTGAAGGAAGGCCGCGTCGTCTATGAAAATCTGAAGAAGACCATCCTCTATATTTTGCCGACGAATGGCGGCGAGGGTCTCACGGTTATGGCCGCCATTGCCATGGGCGAGGCGCTGCCGGTAACGCCGGTGCAGATCCTCTGGGTCAATCTCATCACCGCTGTGACGCTTGGCTTGGCGCTCGCTTTCGAGCCGCCGTCTCCCGGCATCATGTCGCGTCTGCCGCGTCCGTCGGGCGAGCCGATTCTGTCGCGGTACTTCGTCTGGCGGATCGTCTTCGTGTCTTTTCTGATGCTTGGCGCCACATTCGGTCTCTACGAATTGGAGAAAGCGCGTGGCATGGGCCTCGACAGCGCTCGGACCGTCGCGGTCAATACGCTGGTTGCCTGTGAGGTGGCTTATCTTTTCAACGCGCGCTTTCTGTCCGAGTCGTCGCTGTCACTGAAGGGCTTCTTCGGCAGCAGCGCCGTGCTGATCTCCATCGGTATCGTTGTCGCGCTGCAGGCGATGTTCACCTATGTGCCTTTCATGCATTCGCTGTTTCACACGACGCCGCTCGACGCCGAGATTTGGGGGCATATCGCCTTCGCCAGCGCCTTGTTGTTTCTGCTTGTCGAGATCGAGAAAGCGATCTTCCGTTCGCCGGCGGCGCAGGCCTGGGTTTCGGGCCTCGGCCCTGCCGCGCCGGCGCCGCGCGTCGCCGCCGTCGTCGCCCCCGGCGCATGGCGTCAGCCGGTTCTAGCCGGGATATTGGGCCTGATGATCATCGGAGCGAGCGGCGCGATTTATTTTCACACGCGCGCAAATCTCGTGCGTGACGAAGCGCGCCTCCCGCGCGGCGCGATTGCGCGCGTCGTCGTCGCGACAGGCGTCATCGCCCCAATCTCGCAAGCGTCGGTCTTGGCGTCTGCCGCCGGCGTCATCGCGTCGCTGCGCTGCGCGCCGGGCGACAGGGTGACGAAAGGGGAGATATGCGCGACCCTCGATCAGCGCCCCTTCGAGGAAGCGATCGCGCGCGAAAGGAAAGCTCTCGCGGCGGCCGAGACACAATGGATGCAGCGAATCGCCGCGCGCGACGAGGCGCAGGCCGCGTTCGAACGGAGAGAGCGGGCCTCGCAGCGGCGCACCGCGGCGCGCAAGGCGGTTCAAATGGCGCAGCGCGCGCTAGAACGCGCCAAAGCGCAGGTCGAGCGCGCGGAAAGCTTCGTCGCCGAGCGGCGCGCGGCGCTGGAAAAGGCCGAGACCGCCCGCGCCGGCGCCGAGATCGCCGCGCCACTCGACGGCTTTATCATCGAGCGGCGGGCGGCGGCGGGCCAACGCGTCGCCGCCGGCGCGCCGCTCTTCGTCGTCGGCGACGCAAGCACCATTCGTCTCCGCGCGACGGCGAGCGGCGACGGCGCCCTCGCCCTCGCGCCGGGCGCCGAGGCGACGCTGACCAGCGCGGCTGTGCCCGACCGGGCGTTCCCTGGCAGGGTGATCGAAGTGCGACGGCCGACGGCGCCGGAGCAGGGCGATGCGACGGTCGACGTCGTGATTGAGGCGGACAATCCCGACCTTGCTCTTCGGCCAGGGATGGAGGCGTCGGCGCGCATCGAAATAATCGAAGGGGAGGCCACGCTGCGCGCGCCAAACGCCGCCCTGCGCTATGGAGAAAGGCCCCCGCGAGGACAAGAACTGGTTCGGCGGGCGGCTAGCGAACGACCTCGATCATGACCTCGTTACGGCGCTGAAAGCGGAATGGTCGCCATGCCGACGCCGCAGCATCATCTTTCCAATAGGGCCGGTTTTTTCTCGACGTTGCTTTGACTGATCTTCTTTTCCGCACAGCTTCACGCGTCTGACCTCGTCATGGACTCATTCACACAAGGTGCGCTCCGCCGAGCTTAAAGTTCAGCGAGAAAGAGCGTTTGCGCAAGAGCAGCCTTTGAACTTCATGCGCATCTCACCGAAACTGGCTTAATTCGCCAACCCACGTTTTTCATGAATTCCGACTTTAAGGAAGTCCATCGTGAATATGCCGTCGAGCAGCATCCGCGCTACGAGCGTCACGGACGTGAGCGGCGTCCAACCAATGGGCCAGACTTGCCAAGCGCCCGAGACACGAACTCGAACGCCCGTGCCAAAGCTTCCACTTTGCGCTTTGAAGTTCGCGGATAGGATAATTGTGGAGGTAGGCTTTGTCTGTACCCGCTCCCAATCCGCGCGCCGCTTGCAAGGTGTGCTCAAAACGCATGGCGATATGAAACCAGTCGAGCACGAGTGTCGCTTCCGGCATAACCTGACGCTGCAATTTCCACAGGCCAATGTCGCCATCGGATAGCACTGTCGCCGGTGTGCCAAGACGGATGCCGGCGCTCACAATCGCGTCAGCGAATTCACTTGCCGAATTTCCGTTGCGCACAAAAGCGAATCGATGCTGCGATCCATCGAGATTGAGCACCTTGCCGGCGATCACTTCGAAATTGCGTTCGGGACGACGATGTCGACTGCGCAGATAACCGCCATCCAACCCAATCACGACCGCTGGGGTCACTGCGTCGATGTCGGGATCGGGAGTTCCAGCTGGACGCAGCCTTGCGATATGTTCTCCGATGCGGCGGGTTCGATTGCGCACCGTGCCGGCATTGATCGCTCCGCCTACCGGCAGCAACTCGGTGAGGAAATCGGCAACCCTCGCAAAAGGCGCGAGTGCGGCGAACTTGGCGGTCACATATGCGAGTTCGGGCGATAGACCGCCCTCAAGCGTCAGCACCGAAAAGCTTTTAGGTTTCTGGGAGATGTCGCGACACTGACAACTGACAAATCGTCGAATTCGAAGCGGCACGTTGCCGAACAGAGATCGAAAGGTGACGCGTCTGTAGCCCTTGCTGGAGACAGACGATCCGCAATGCCTGCAGTATCGGAAGCGTTCCCCCATCACCTCCGCTTGCGCGCGGACTATTTCGGCTTGGATAGCCGCAGTAAGTTGTTTTCCCTCAGCCAATGTCAGACCGAGCGTTTCGGGAACAGCCCAATCTTCTCTTTCGATCTGGGCCATCTGGATTTCAGTCGCCGCCCCGTCGCCAAAATCGGCCACGAGTTTCACCCGCCACACCAGCTTCTGCATCGCTACGTCTCCTGCCGAAAGAGCAGAAGCTTAATCCGAAAATCAGCAGACCCCACGACTTTGCATGCTCTCATCTCGGACTTCCAATTCACGGAACATCAGCGAGCCTCAAAGCGCTAATACGAATCCGTCTTTTGACGATCGGAGCGTTTTCGCTACCCCCGAGATCGAACATGACGCCGCGTACTTGGCCGCGTTGAAGGCAGCCGACGCTATCTTCGGCGGCAGGGAGGGTGAGCCTCCCAAAATGTTGACACCATTAACCGGCCTTCCGGGGCGAGTGCTCCCGAGCCTCGTGCAAGAAGCCGCCATCCCGATTCATCCAGCGAATGCCGCGCCGAAGAAGACGCGCCGTGTGCGCCAGTCTCTAAAAATCGCGAAATCTGTTTCTATCGAACCCGGTAAATTGGCGCAGAAGGCAGTGACCGTGACCACGGCTCCGGCCGCGCAACGAACGCTAGAATGCAAGCAGGACATTCTGCTCGATTCATCACAACGCGCGCGCAGAGCGATCCAGAAGAAATGGGTTTTGAAGACCGAACTCAAAGCCGGCGAAAAATGGAAGCGTCGCTTGAGCAAAGCTGCTCGTTGATTGCCGTTCGCTACTGAAGTCAGTCGCACAGTCGAGAGCGACAGGAATGAGACGCCGCACGCCGCGTCCTAGATCAAACGCATTTCGAAAATGGGATACAGACAGGTTTTCTCCTCACGCTTCGGCGCGCGATTGCCACGCGTCGATCGTAAGGAGCACCCCATACCGCGCATTGACACTGCTACGCGTGATCGCACCCGCGAATTGAATGATGCGTTTCGCAGGAGCTTCGCTAGCGATCTCGATCGGCCGCGCTTACGGCCAGCGTCAGTTCCCTAGCGAACAACGTGAGGGCCATGGCGATCGGCAAGACCGCTGCGACAAATAGCGGAATTGACCGAGGCAAAGCATACGCTGTTGTATCGGTAGCGTCCTGTTACGCCGTCTTTGACGGAACGTTTCCGATTGGTGTTCGGTATTTCCGCATCACTGAGCGCTTGTCGGCGGCCGCCCGCGAAGAGAAGTGCAACAGGGCGCACCGACCGGCGTGTGGTCGTAGAATGCGCGTATGCGTCCAGCCCGAAATAGCCGGCATCTTCAATAAGAAGCGGCATTAATCGTCGCGCGCTTTCGCTTGGCGTCCCTTCCCATTCTCCGGAAAACAGATCATGCTCTACCGTGTCGATCGACTTCCCGGCGCGCCTCCTTGAGGGTCAGCAGTGCGGTGTTCGGCAAAGGGAGCAACAACGCATTAGGAGTATCTAGCCATGACCCGTAGATTTATGATCGCTATGTTGGGCCTCGGCCTCGCTCTGTTTCTGGCGCCCAAGATTTCACTGGCCGCCGAAGACCATATCGCGGAAGCCATCAAGCACACCAAGGAAGCGATCGACCATGGCAAGCAGGGCCACGCCAGTGTTCTCGTCACGCACGCCGAAGCCGCGCTGACTCACGCCGAAGCCGGCGAGAAGGCAAAGGCAAATCCGCATACTGCCGAAGGAATCAAGCATCTGAAGGAAGCCATCGATCATGGCAAACAAGGCCATGCCGATGTCGCCACCACACACGCCGAGGCGGCGCTGGAGCATTTGCAGCAGGCCAAGTAGCGGCGCTCGTTCGGCTCGCCGAATTTGCCATTCATCACGAAGAACTGATGCGATGGGACGGGCAGTGCATCCGCTGCCCGTCTTTTTATTTTTATCCACTCTGAAACACCCGGCTTGGCAATGTGTGGATCACGGCGCGACGGACAAAACGAGGATTGTCACCTCGCTCCCCCATGAGGTGCGCTCTGGCCGACCTGTAGCTCAGCTCAGAACAATTCGGACACGTTCGACCGTCCCCCAGTGGATATCGCCCTAAATAGAGGTGACTGAGTACGGGGGTGAAATGCGCAACTTCTTTCGAACGCTCGCCCCGGAGCAATTCAATGCGAAGGTCGAAATTCACGCCGATGGAAGTTATAGCTATTCCTATGAGGGTATTCTCATCTTCGTGCCTGCCCTGATACAGGCGAGCCGAGGGAATGTGGACGCACACATGGAGGCGCAACTCACCGAAGCTGCCGTGCAATTGCGCCAAGAAGGATTTCAAAAAGCTGACTACCTCGGCCGGGGCCGCTACTCGGTAGTCCTGGAGCGCTCCGGCTCCAGAGGACAATCCTCATTCTTCCCTTCTCGCGAGATGAAAGTGTTCAGCATTCGGCCGCAACCTGACGGCGCCATCGTGATCGGCGGTTCGCGGCCAGACGCGACCGCTCCTTGTCAACTCAACGGGACGGACGCCCAAATCGACGGCCGGCTCATCGTGACGCTGGAAAGGGGCGTCAACGTTCTCAACCACAATGCGCAATGCAAACTGTCGACCCTGAACCTTTTCGGCGCGTTCCAATGGCACATCAGGTCGCCCGACGCCAATCCGTTCATGCTTGTTCGGCCGATCCAAGCAGAGACGTGAGCTGTTCCATGAACGACCGTGACGGATGTCAGGAGCCATCTTGGCTTGAGAATATTCGATGGGACCGTAAAATTAACTGGGTTGCGACGAACGTTAACGATTTCGGACGCAAGAAATGGCCGACCCTGCGGAGGACGGCGATGCGTTGGAAGATCACGATTGAAGGCTTGGACGAATTCAGCGGACGCGACACCGCCGAGATGGTGATCGAAAAGGACGTCGGCCGATTATCGAAGGGCGAGCTCGGGCTTACGATCGCGGATGGCAAGTCGATCATGACGTTATTGCAGCAGCTTATCGTCAAGCAGCAATGTGAGGCCTACGTCCTGACGAGCCGGTATTGCACCGATTGTCAGACGTTTCGGCGCATCAAAGACTACGGCAAGCGCAAGATCCGGACGGTCTATGGACGTGTCGAAGTCAGCAACCCGCGGATTATGAATTGTCGGCGCTGCGTTCCCTATTTTTGTGACGCTTCTACCGTTTTGCGCGACATCTGCCCCGATCAGGCGACGCCGGAGTTGATGGAATTGTCGGCTCGTTTGGGCAGCCTCATGCCATATCGAAAGGCAGCGGATGTGCTGGCCGAGTTTCTCCCGATCCCATCAACGGAATCGTTCATGACCTTGCGTCACCGGACGATGAAACTGGGCGAACGGCTTGATGAGAAAGCGCGCCAGCGCGAATGGTTCGAACCGCCGTCATCGTCCGAACACAAGCAAGCCGAGCTCGATCTCCCGAACGATCCGGAGCGAGAATTTGTCGTGAGCATCGACACGGCGCATGTGCGCTGCAGCCGGTCAGAAAAGGCGCGGACATTCGAGATCACCGTTGCGCGTTGCGGCCGTGGCCGGCGCGGCTCGCCGCCCGGTCACTACTTTGCGACAGCGGACACGTCGAAGCATGAATTGAGATCACGAGCGCTTCAAGCACTCCAACACGAGGGTTACGTTGGACGTGGCGAAGTGACCGTAATTTCCGACGGCGCCGAGATCATGAAACGTTTGCCAAAGGCTCTGCCGAAGCCGACGGCGCACATCATCGACTGGTTCCATATCGCGATGAAAATTCAGCCCATGCAGCAAATCGCCGATCATATCGTGTGCTGTCGCGACGAATGGACCAATGAAACGGTCGTTTTGGACGAAGAGATTCGCGCCCTGAAATGGAAACTGTGGCACGGACAGGTCGATCGAGCGATGCAGCAACTTGAAAAATTGATCGCCGACATGGCGATGTTACGCGAACAAGGCGACGAGAGCGCCGGGCGCATAGGGCAATTGGGTCAAGCTCTCCTGACCTACATCCGTCAGAACAAGGCGGCGATTGTCGACTACGGAGCTCGATATCGATCAGGGCGCCGGATCGCTTCGTCGCTCGCTGAGTCCGCCGTCGATACCCTTGTCGCCCGACGCATGGTCAAAAAGCAGCAGATGCAATGGTCGCTCAAAGGGGCGCATCGCATGTTGCAAGTTCGCGCGGCCATGCTCAACGGCGACTTGAGCAAGCGTTTGGCTTGGCAACCACCAAAGCCAACGCATCGGTATCACTTCGCGTGGATGTTCGAGCCCACTCCGCCATTGCTGAAAGCCGCCGCTTGAAACCCAGTTAATTTTACGGTCCCTGAGACTTTCTTGAGATCGAGTCTCAATTGAAAGCGCGCTCCGAGCCGCGCGAAAGCTTTGATGTAGCGCGGATTCTGATCGACCGTGCTGCGGTCGATCGACCGGTCGATGAGTCTCATTCGGAGTGACAAGAATCGCTGCCGCAGGCTCAATTGAAATGCCCTCGCGTACCTTGGTCTCATTCAAGGCGTTGAAATTCAACAACGTGTCAGTCTCATATTGAAGGGGTCTGCGTCACTTTACGTGCTTTGCATTGTCAAAGAGGAACTTTGTGCCTCAATAGCGCATGACGAAGAAAGCGAATTTCGCCTTTGGGCCCGGAGTGGTCGTGCGCGGCGTTGTATTTCGAGAGAACCGGTGGTTTGTATGGGCGGACGGAGCCGGGGCGCGGTCTTGTCCGGAGTGCGGAGGAGCATCAGCATCGCGTCATAGTTGGCATGTCCGGCGCCTGCACGATCTTCCAATCCAGGGCGCCCCTGTCGTTCTTGAGCTGCGTTCGGGGCGGTGGCGATGCTTGAACGAGCGATGCGCACGAAAGACTTTCGTCGAAAGACTGACGACGGCGTCACCCTTTGCGCGAAAAACGCGGCGCGTCAGCGATCTCGTGCGATTATTCGGCCACGCCGCTGGCGGCAGAACAAGCGAGAAATTGCTGGCGCGCCTGGCGATGCCAGTCAGCGACAATGCGATTCTGCGGCAGCTCAAACGTCATTCATACGAACGTCGCGATGGCGCTCCCCTGCGCGCCATTGCGATTGATGATTGGAGCTGGCGCAAAGGCTTCAATTACGGAACGATCGTCGACCTTGAGCGTCGGATCGTCGCCGACGTGCTGGAAACCCGCTCCGCCAAAGAGACAGCGGAATGGCTCAAGCAACATGCTGAAATCGTCGTCGTCAGCCGGGACCGCTGCGGGCGTTGCGCGCAAGGCGTCCGGCAGGGAGCGCCGCAAGCTCGACAAGTCGCTGACCGCTTTCATTTGCCTGCAGAACTTGCGCGAAAGCACGAGCGACACATGACCCGGATCAGTCGCTTTGCGGGGCGCCCCAAACTTCCAGCTGTCCCCGGAGATCGTCAAGCACCGTTGCGTGGTGAGCGCGGCCTTCGGTGAAAAGGCGGAAGCGGCCCGTCCGTCATAATTCTTGGTTGTGCCGAGCTTGTTTTCGTTGGCGCCCTCGAAGGCGCGCCAAAACTCCTGGTGCCCCCGAGGGTGAGTTTCCAATCTGGAAACAATGACCAGACATCCTGAACATAGAGGCCCTCGGTTTGTGTCTTGCCGACAGATCTTGAGGCCTGCTCGTATGACCATGACGACCACCACACGGGAGTATTTTACTGATATTGCTTTAAAGCATACTGATCGAAGTGCCCCCCGAACGAGATTTCATCAGCATCGCAAAAGTCCGTGTGATCGCGAACCACTGAGGCATTGGACGAGACTGCCGGAACGAAGCTGAAATGACAAGATAGCGCGGACGCGGAAAGCTGCCACCTCGCCGTTTTCCCGAGCGGGTCGCCCCTATTTCGAAGACAATCTGAATTTGCGGGACCCTGCACTTGAACATTGGGCCACGCGCAACATTCTTCCCTGACGCGAGCGTACTTTTTGAGCGGAGCGCCGGATGACGACTCTCGATTTAGCAGACCCTCTCCGCCGGGACGTTCTTTACGTCGCGACCGGCGCGTGCGCCATCGTGGCGACGGCGGCCGCGATCTGGCCTTTGATCGATGCGTTGAACCCTGACGCCTCCAGCGTTGCCGCTGGCGCGCCGATCGACGTCGATCTTGGCGGGCTCGAGCCGGGCGGGAAAGTGGTCGTGCGCTGGCGCGGCCTGCCGGTGGTGATCTTCAGGAGGCCGGATGCGGCGCTGGAGAAATTGAAGGACCCCGCGTTGCTCTCCGAGCTTGCCGATCCCGACTCGGAAGTCTTGCAACAGCCGCGCTACGCTCGGAACTGGCATCGCTCGATCGATCCCACCTACGCTGTTCTCGTCGGCGTCTGCACGCATCTCGGCTGCATTCCGCTCTATTATCCGACCCCGAGCAATGTCGAGCCGACCGCGGGCTGGCCCGGAGGGTTTTTCTGCCCTTGCCACGGCTCGAAATTCGATTTGGCCGGCCGCGTCTATAAGGGCGTGCCGGCGCCATATAATCTCCCCACGCCACCGTATCGGATGATCAGCGACAGAATCCTGAGGATTGGTGAGAATCCTCCAGGCGAGAAATTCGAGATCACGTCCGTCGTCCAAATATGAGCCGATGCTCCAGCGCAGGTGAAAAGAGGCCTCGATCTTTCGGAGATGCGCAAGGCGATCGCGGCGGCGATGAGCCGTTCGAAGCGCGAAATTCCGCATTATTACCTTACCGAAACAGCTGATCTCCACGATTCGTTATTGCGGCGCCGCGTGAAAGCCCGCGCCAAAGGCCATGCCTCCGATAAACCTCAACTACCCTAGCCCGTCTTATTCGCCCTGCCGACACGCATTTCTGATTTTCTTCGCGACATGATTGCGGACGCAATTCCGCGTTGCGTTATTTCCGCTGGGTCGATCTGCACATCTCGAACGCGCTGGAGTTGGATGGATGGGTGATCTGGGGCGTGCGGACACTGTCTCTGCCCCGTCGTTCACGGTCCCGCTGGCTGCAAGGCGTCGGCCAGATGTCGGAATAACCCTGCCTGAGGGCAGGCGGTGGCGAGCGCAAGTTTGATGCGGCTTGCGGTCTCGACGATGCGCGCGCCTATCTTCAGAAGTTTTTCGCGCAAGGTTACAAATTCAGCGACGGCGAGGGGATGGGTTTTGGGGATGGCGTCACGCAATTCGAGCATCAGCCAATAGGCGGCGGTGTGCAGAATGAGGCGTATCTGATTGGCGAGCGGCGACCGACAGGATGTGCGATCCGACGCCAGCTGGCTCTTGTGCAATTTGATTAGATTTTCCATCTGGCCGCGCGCGCAATAGAGCGTGTCGTAGATATGTTCGGCTGAGCCCGTCGTGATGTTGGTGACGACGTAGCGGATATCCAGCCCCAGTTCCGTCGCTTCGATGCGGGCGCAGACGCGACGCTCGCCTCTCCAGGATTTGGCGCCGTAGCTGGTTTGCGCATAGCCGCGCAGGACGAGCATCTGTTTCAACGCACGACGCGTGCGGATATCGTCGGCCTCGACATCGACGGCGACGGCGAGAATCCTGTTGCCCGACAGCCCGAAGACGTATTCGACGCCGTTGTCCTCGCACCAATCCATCACCTCGCGGCGGCCATAATGGCCGTCGCCCCGGATGGTCATCTTGGTCGTCGGCCAATGTGCGCGGATGCGGCGGACGATTCGGCGCAAATGGCCGCGCACTTCCTCGCCGGACGGTGTCTTGCCTGGCCGCAGAATGATCGCCACGGGGCGTCCGGTCGCGGTGTCGTAAACATGGATCGGAAGAAAGCAACGCTCATCATAATGCGCGTTGAACAGCGACAGCTGTTGATGACCATGCGCGACATCGCAAGTATCGTCGATATCGAGCGTGACGGCTTGTGGCGGCGCGGCGTAACTGGCGCAATAAAGATCGATGAGGACGCCGCTCAGCTTCACGATTTCGCGCAAGGTCGGCGCGTTCTCCCAACGCGACATGGTCGGCTGTGAGCACAGATCGTGTCCCGTATCAGGCAACCGCCCGCAGGCAAGCTTGAACGCTGGATCCTTGCGCAGATGATCGAGGTCGTCCGCGTCCTCATAGCCGCAGGCGATGGCGAGAATGCGCGCGCGAAAGATGCTGTCCAGCGAATGGGTGATCAGCAATGGATTGCGCGGATCGGCGATGACGGCGGCGAGTTTGTCCGCCAGTCCCAGCCGGCGCTCGGCTTGCCCCAGCAACATCACGCCGGCGTCCGAGGTAATGCGTCCGCCGTCGAATGCGGCGGTGATCTTCTTGCGGCCAACGGCTGGAAACGAAAACGGCAGAAGGCTATCTTCAATCATGGCGGGTGTGGCTGTGATGCGATGGCGTGAGGGATCAGCGTAAGCAACTAATCCATACGCTAAATCAACGCCTTACGCCACATCCGCCAGCCCAAAATTACCCCCTCGCTGAATAAGATGGGCTAGTGGTGAAAAAAGCCCGCAGCCGTGAAGCCGCGGGCAAGGACAGAGTGTGCCTGTCGCTGGAGGTTAAGCGCCGACGACAAGCGCGGGCAAGAATATGGATGGCGCCCTAAAGAGCAAGCGTGGCAGGCTCGTGAAGCGAAGCTTGGCCGATGCTTCCCGCCGCGTCCTTCAGGGGTCACTGCTTGCGCCGCAAATCCTCGGCAGGACTCCATTCGGCGAGATCGTCGAACACGCGCCCCCGCGCATCCCCAGCGCGCTAGTCGGATCCGCTGGATGCGGACGAAGAGCGCGGATGGTGGAGTCGGTGGGAGCGGTCATTCGGCCTATTGCACGCCGAAGCCATACTGCTCCGTGACTCCATAAAGCCGCGCTGCTCGCAGCCTTCTCGATTGGCCGCACGTCAAGCTTGCCAAGCTCTCAAACCGTGGCGAAAGCACGATAAAGAACTTCGAGCCAGGTCGATCTGTCCCAACGATAAACGCATCATGATCGACTCGACGCATCTGAAGCGCGTCGCACGGCGGTAAGCCTTCTAAAAAAGGGGTTCTTTCCCGCTGTATCGGGCGCGCGAAAGGCGGGCTGAACCGAAGGCCAGATGAGCGACCACAAGGGCGCCGGCCTTATGTTCCGCGCCCTGCCCAAGGCCAAAACGCTGATCGCCGACAAGGGCTATGACAGCGACGCCTTCCGCGCCGCGCTTAAAGCGCGCGGAACAGCGGCGTCCCGTCGCGCACAGTATCCGCCATGAAAATAGGGCGCGTCAAAATAGGCAAAAAAGCTCGTTGCTGCTTTATGCTTATTGGCGCACGTTCTTGCCAATCAAATTGAAGCGGCGATAATCTATTTTCCCACGGCGGGGCGCGCCAGCGGCATTTTCAATGGATCAACTCTCCGAAAAACGCCGGCCATATTCACCGGCCGCGGGGCTCTGCAACGCCTTACGCGACCTCGAAGGTGCGTGCGTCGAGGTTAGGCGGTAGCGGTTCTGGACTTGGACAGTGACATGTTCATCGTGGTGGATATTGGCGGCACCAAGACGCGGGTTGCGCGATCCCGCGACCTTGAAACCTTGGACCAAACCGTCATCGTCGCTACGCCCAACGATTATCGATCCGGACGCGACCGACTCATCGCCCTTGCACAGGAACTCAGCGGCGGCGAGCGCGTGGAAGCGCTCGCGGTCGGGGCGCCGGGGGTCATTTCACGCGACAGACGCACGCTCGTGCATGCGCCGAATCTTGCCGGCTGGAACGGCGCGTCGCTGGTAGACGATCTGCAACACGTCCTTGGCGCGCCCGTAATACTCGAAAACGACACCGCCATGGTTGGGCTCGGTGAGGCGACATTCGGCGCCGGCAGAGGCGCTACGATCCTCGCTTATGTGACGGTGTCGACCGGAGTCAATGGCGCGCGCATCGTCGATGGCGTCATTGACCGCGCAATATTCAATTTCGAGATCGGCGAACAGATTCTCGGAACCGTTCTCGATGCGCCAACTCTCGAAGACCTCGTGTCCGGTCATGCGATCGGCGAGCGCTTCGGCGCGCCGCCGGAGAGTTTGGCGAAGGATCATCCCGTTTGGGACGAGCTCGCGCGGATCGTCGCCATCGGACTGCACAATACGGTGGCCTATTGGTCGCCTGACCGCTTCGTTATCGGCGGCTCAATGATGAAAGAGGTTGGCGTTTCGATTGACCGAACTCGAAGCGCGCTGCTTCTATTGCGGCGGAAAAACCCGACGATTCCCGATATTGTTCACGCGTCGCTCGGCGATCTCGGGGCCTGTGGGGCGGCCTCGCGCGGCTACGAAACAAGAAATGAAGAGCGTCAGTTTGCCTAACAGCAATTGCCGATGGCGCGCGACGCGGCATTGCGACCGGCATGAGCCGTGATGAATGCCGCGTAGCTCCAGGCGAGGTTTTTCGCTGATGTCTGCACGCCGTCGTCGCGACTAAATTGTTCCGCCAACTCGCCGGTCGGCGGCGTATATGTTCTGACAGTGGCCATAAACATGTCGCCGCGCTTCAACGCCGCTTCCGCGAGTTTTCGTCGACCTCCCGGCGTGTTGAACGCTTGCCCCGGTGTCGCGTCAAACATGCCGGCGAACATCTCGCGCTGCTCCAGAGAAATCTCGATCGCCGGGAGCTGCGCCAGGCTTTCGGCGAGCAGGTAGTAGAATTGCGCGACGCCGAGCGTCGAAAAGTAATAGGCGCCGCCGCTGAAATAGACGTCGCCGCAATAGCGGCCCATTGCCGGCCCCCAATCGGCGGCGCGATCCTGATTAATCTTGTATTCCGACGTGAAGAGGCTCTCGAGTCGAAGAAGCGTCGAGAGCACCTTGGGGTCGAGCACGCCATGCCGGTCGCCGGAACGCGCGGCATGAATCACGCCGAGTACGACGGCGATGTCGAGACGGCGCGTGTCAGGAATTGTCGAGGGCTGGACGAGATCGGAAAGAAAAGCGCGATAAAAGCTCGCATCCTTATCCAAATGCGCGTCAAGGCATCGCGAAATGTCATCTGCGGCGGCTCTGAAGGCGCGCGGCCTGGCGGCGTCTCCCTTCTGTTCAAGCCATTCCGCGCCCTCAACGAGCACTGCAAGCTGAAGCAGACGCGTATAATAATGATGGCCGCGAATTTCCTCCCAGAGATCGAAACAGACGTCGCGCCAATGATTGAAGGTATAGTCGAGGTCCGCCTCGAGAAGTTGTTCGGCGATGCCTAAATCCGCTCGTTGACGAAACGCTTCCAGACGCCACGCGCGCAGCGCCGTCAACGCGCGCAGCGCCGGGCCGTCATTCTGAGGACGGGCCCACCCTAATATGTCGAGCGTTCCGTCGGGATTGTAACGTACTTCGCCAAGCACGCGGTCGCCGGTCACCTGACGAAGTTCCTCTTTCGAACGAACATGACGCAGGAAATCGGCGCTCACATTTCGGCGAAAATCGCCTCTATCCGCGACGACGCGGCCATCCAGCCGACAAAGGTCGAGGCTGAATTGCATGAAGTCGGAAATATGATCGAGCGCGTCAGGGCCGAGCGTTCTGTCCTCATAGAGAACGCGTAAGGCGTCGATGACGATCGCCGAATCTCGCAGCCAGTGGAAAAAGTAATCTGGATCGGGATCGTAAGCCGCGATTTGGGGAGACGCGAGAACCGAGCCGCGTGCAGGACGGATTTGTTGGCCAAAATGCGCACGATTCTTGACGAGTTGCGTTGCGGAAATCGCACGAAGCATCGCCTTCGCTGAGAAGGCGCATTGATGCGTCATCCAGTCAAGGAGACCATCGGCGCTCGAACTCATGCCACGCCACTCCGAGAAGAGATCGCTCTACTGCGACCCTTGATGGGTTCACGCCGTCGCCGCTATCAGATAGGTGGGGCAAGCCGCTGACCAGACACATCCAGCTTGAGGTTCACGACACGCCGGAAAAAGGCCCCCGTCGCAGAAACGTCACTGATCGAGATCAACGCCGAATCCGGCAGTTCCTTTTGGAAATTGGCGACAAATGTCCGCCTCGCTTCTGGCGCGAGCGTTTCGAGAGCGGCGTCGATGATCACCCACCGCGGCTTGTGAAGAAAGAGCCTTGCGAAGGCGAGCGTCTGTTGCTCGGGCGCCGTCAGCTCATGATCCCAGCGCGCCACCACGTCGAGAGAGGGAACAAGCTGCGTCAAACCAAGCTGCTCAAGCGCCGAAATGAACTCCTGATTCGAATATTTCGACGATGGATCGGGGTAGCCGAGCGCCAGAGCGCCAGCGATGATGCCGTAGACGCCCAGCTGCCGCCCGACCCCAGAAAGGTCCTTGCGGTTGATCGCGTCGTAAAATGGCTGGTTCCAGGCGTTTAGTTCGATCTGCGCATAGGCTGTCGCGCCGACGATGACCACCAATCCGAGAGCCAGCCAGACAATTGCGTTTCGCTGAGGCGAGACAAGCAGCACATGCGCCAACGCACGGAATTGTGAAATAAGTCCTGGCTCGATGATTGCCGCGTCGCCGACTTTCTGTTTCTCTCGTTCTTTTGGTCCATTCATTGGCAGCGCCCCCGTGCAAATCAATAAATCGTCGAGTCACGAAGTGTGGTTGACCAAACATGCGCGCCGGCGGCGCTGGCGACAACAATAAACTCGACTGCACCGGAAAGAACGGCCGGTTTCGGCTGGAATGCGATGCTTGGCAGCGCTTGGTTCGCAGCGCCAAGAATCGGGTATGCTTTTGATGTTGAGCCATTCGGTCCGAATGGGAGAGTGCTGCGAGTGGGTCGCGATGGATAGAATCGAAGCGCTTCTTGCGCGAATGACCCTTGATGAAAAGGTCGGCCAGCTCAATCTGGTGACGGCGGGGCAGACTGTGACCGGACCTCAAGGCTCCAGTGACGTGACGGCGAGCATCCGCGCGGGAAACGTCGGCGGAGTGCTCAATATCTGGGGTCGCGCGGCGATCGCTGAAATGCAGAAATGCGCGGTCGAGGAAACGCGACTTGGCGTTCCGCTTTTTTTCGCTCTCGACGTGCTTCATGGGCACAAGACGATTTTTCCCATTCCGCTCGCCGAGGCCTGCGCCTTCGACCCGTCTCTGTGGGAGAGAACGGCGCGCGCGGCGGCGCGGGAGGCCTCGGGCGACGGGATTGATCTTACCTTCGCGCCCATGCTCGACGTGACGCGAGATCCCCGTTGGGGACGAATTGCCGAAGGCCCTGGCGAAGATCCCTTCGTCGCGATGAAATTCGCGGAAGCAAAAGTCCGGGGCTTTCAGGGCGCCGATCTCGGGAACGCCATGGCGATCGCCGCCACTGCCAAACACTTCTGCGGCGGCGGGGCGGCCACGGCCGGCCGCGACTATGCGCCAGTCGATATTTCCGAACGGACTTTGCGTGAAGTTTATCTGCCGCCTTTTAAAGCGGCCGTGGCCGCAGGATGCGCCGCGATCATGCCGGCGTTCAACAGCGTCGCCGGAATTCCGATGACGGCCGCGACAAAGCTGCTGCGCGACTATGTCAGGGGTGAACTCGGTTTCCAAGGAGTGGTTGTCAGCGACTACACCGCCATCCCGGAGTTGATCGAACATGGCGTCGCGGCCGATGTCGTCGAGGCGGCGGCGCTCGCTCTTAGAGCCGGCGTCGACATGGATATGGTGAGCGGCGCCTTTCTTCGTCTGCCGGAGGCGCTGGCGCGCGGACTGGTGTCGATTGCTGATATCGACGCCTCTGCGCGTCGCGTTCTCGCACTCAAACAGAAGCTTGGCCTATTGGACGATCCCTATCGACGTGTTTCTATATCGGCTGTCCCACAATTCGATACAGAGAATTTGGCGCTTGAAGCGGCGCGACGCGCAATCGTGCTTCTCACCAATGACGAGACTTTACCTCTTTCGCCAAGAGCGAAACGGATCGCAGTCATCGGGCCACTCGCAGAGACGCGCTCTGAAATGCTGGGGCCATGGGCGGCGGCTGGCGACCCTGAAAAGGGCGTTACAATTCTTGACGGCCTTCGCGCATTGCTTCGCGATTGCGACATTATGCATGAATCAGGGGGCGGAATTGACCATGCCGATTCTGTCGCAATCCATGCGGCTTGCATGTTATGCGAACAGGCGGAGTTGATCGTCCTTTGTGTTGGAGAAGCGTCCTGGATGAGCGGCGAGGCTGCGAGCCGCGCGTCACTCGATCTACCGGGTCGACAGCGAGAGCTCGCGGAACGCGTTCTCTCGATTGGGAAGCCCGTCGTCGTCATTCTTTGTTCTGGACGTCCATTGACCGCGCCATGGCTGGTTGAGCGTGCGCAAGCCGTGTTGGCGACATGGTTTCTCGGTCACATGGCGGGCACCGCCATCGCAGACGTTCTGACCGGGCGGTTCAATCCCGCCGGGCGTCTCGCCGTGACGTGGCCTCGGGACGTTGGCCAAATCCCGATATCATACAGTGAACGCTCGTCGGGCCGGCCTTTCGATTCTTCCAATCCCTTCACGTGCAGATATCTCGATCTTTCAAGCGAACCACTCTTTCCTTTTGGTCACGGCCTTTCTTATGCGCATGTCGTTTTGTGCAATCTGCGCGTGGAGCCCAGAACCTTCAGGCTGGAAGATGCAGTCCGGATTTGCGTGGACGCGCGCAACGAGGGCGACGTCGCCGCTGAAAGCACGATTTTTCTTTTCGTGCGAGACCGGGTCGCCACAGTCGCGCGGCCTGCGCTCGAACTGAAGAACTGGAGCAAAGTTTTGCTCGACGCAAAAGAGACCAAGACGGTCGCGCTTACCCTGTCGACGAGCGAACTTTGCTACCTTTCCGAGAACTTCACTTGGGTGGCTGAAGCAGGTGAATTTGAAATCTGCGTTGGCCTTGATGCGCAACGAAGCTCAATCTTGACCCAGAGAGTGGTTCTTTTGTGAACCTTGCGCCGCCTATAGCACGATCGAAGGTCATGCACGCAGTGTCGCGGGATTTATCGCCGGTAAACTGCGACGCTTGGGCAAAAGCGTGGATGTCGTCGATTGGATCGGGTCGCTTGCGCCCGAGGCGCGCAAAAAAACGTTTTCACATCCTCGAAAAAGAATTGGCGACGACGACCCTCGTTTGTATCAGCGCACCGCAGGCGCAGGACAAGTTCTACGCGCGTGTTCTGCACTCAGCGTCTCACGGTCCCTTGCCCGCCTCGTGCTTCGACCCCGAAAAAGGAGCAAGTCGTTTCTGCGAGCCCACGCTAAAACATATCCTGGCGAAGCAAGCAGCTTCGCCGTCTGAAAATGTTACAGAATGAGAATATCGCATCCATTCGCGCGCCACGGCTGATTCCAGTTTGGCATGACGAGCACCCAAGACGTGCAGGATCCGTCGACGATGACAGCCAATCAGATACGCCGCGTCATCCCCAGCCAAAAACGGGCGCTGTCGGACGCGGAGCTGATCGATCTCGTGCAGCGGCAGATATTCCTTTATTTTTTGGGACGGGGTGCATCCATCGAGCGGCCTTGCGCGCGATAGCAGAGGGCTCCATTCGGATCCGAAGGATGATGCCGTCGCGGTCGGCGGTTCAGTTTTGGCGTCATGGCCATCATCGTCGCAAGGAAAGAGGATGGATTACGCGGGAGGACGCCGTAGCGCGTCTTGCGCTCATGCTCGATCTTCTCGAGCGCGCGACTTGCCACCAAGGACATTTTCCGCACTTTATGAATGGTCGCAATGGCGCCACCGTGCCGTTCAGCCCAAAGGACGATGGCGGCTGATATCGTCGAGACCTCGTTTCTTTTTCAAGGACTGCTGCGAGGCCGCGGCGGCTTCTTCGATCACATCGGATCTATCGAATCCCCGCGAAGCGATCTACTCCGTCACGACAAGTTGCTTTTAATGTCGGCTACGCGCGCCGCAACCATTGATCCTCCGTCTCCCTGAGCCAAATGACGCCTGTTCAAGATTGGGCGAGCCATCAAGCCCCTCTAGGGCGCGGCAAATGAGCTCGCCGAAAGGAGGAGCGGCCATGACCGACCAAAGGCCATCTGGCGAAAAGGAATGGGAAGTCACAACCAACACCTATATATTCGCAGGTGTGGGCGCCGTCATTTTGGGCGGCCTCGCCTATGCGAGCCTTGGCGGCGTTCCAAATACAATCGCCGCCGCCGTAGTGGGCGCATTAGCAGGCGGCGCCTTGGGCCTCTTTTTCTAGAGCGAGGATGCTGACGCGGGGTCGGAGATGCGGCTCCGCGCCAGAACAGCCATGCAGCTGGATAAGACAACAATCGACAGAGCGTTTGACCTTGCTCGCTCCGGAGCGAGTCGCACGATCACTGAGCTCATCGCGCGCCTTGATCGCGAAGGCTGTGACGGGCATCAGATCCAAGGGCGCTTTCTCCGAAAGCAACTCACGGCTTTGATGGAGGCGGAAGCTAATGCGCGTGATGGGAATTGCTCATGTGAGACGCGATCCATGGCCGTGAAAACTGACCAGAATTCCGCATTACACCGCAAGCGGCGGGAGCGCCGGGCGAACCTCAGCGCTGGTGTTCGTGCCACCACTTCAGAGCAATGCTAGCGTTGCTTGTTACGCTTGTGCCATGGCAGCTAGTGGATAAAATCTGACGATTGAGTCCTTGGAGGGATTCCTATTGCTTTTTGCGCGTGCGAGTCTCGGCGATGCGCACGGGAATCTCCATCACGTTGTCGTCGGCCGATCGGAAGCGGCTTCAGACCATCGTTAAGGACCGGAACGCGGCTCAAAAGCATGTCTGGCGGGCCGGGATCGTTCTGCTTTCCGCCGACGGCGTCGGCACGAACGAGATCATGCGCCAGACTGGCACGTCGAAGACCTGCGTCTGGCGCTGGCAGGAGCGGTTCATGGAGGAAGGCGTTGACGGCCTTCTTCGCGACAAGACCCGCCCGTCTCGCGTTCGACCGCTCGGGCAGGACGTCGCCGAACGGATCGTCGCCTTGACGCAGCAAGACCCGCCTTGCGAAGCGACGCATTGGACCGGCGCGATGATGGCGAAAGCCATCGGCGTGTCCGTCAGCTCGGTTCAGCGCATCTGGCGCGCGCACGGGCTTCAGCCACACCGCCTGCGCCTGTTCAAGCTCTCCAACGATCCGGACTTCGTCGCGAAATTGCGCGATGTCGTGGGGCTCTATGTCGATCCGCCGGCGCACGCCATCGTGCTGTCCGTCGACGAGAAGAGCCAGATACAAGCGCTCGATCGCACCCAGCCCGGTCTGCCGATGAAGAAGGGCCGCGCCGGAACCCTGACGCATGACTACAAAAGGAACGGAACGACCACGCTGTTCGCCGCGCTCAACGTGCTCGACGGCAAAGTGATTGGCCGCAACATGCAGCGTCACCGCCATCAGGAATTTATCCGCTTCCTCAACGCCATCGAGGCGGAGGTTCCCGCCGGCAAGCTCGTGCATGTGATCCTCGACAATTACGCCGCTCACAAGCACCCCAAGGTGCGCCAATGGCTCCAGCGCCACGAACGCTTCACCTTCCACTTCACGCCGACATCGTGCTCCTGGCTCAACGCCGTCGAAGGCTTTTTCGCCAAGCTCACAAAGCGTCGGTTGAAGCGCGGCGTCTTCCGATCGATCGTCGACCTTCAGGCCGCCATCCATCGCTTTCTCGAAGAGCACAACGAACAGTCAAAACCCTTCACCTGGACCGCCAATCCTGACAAAATCATCGCCGCCGTCAGACGCGGGCATCAAGCGTTAGATTCGATCCACTAGCATCGATCCTCTCCTCACATTTATTTCAGCGAGGGTGAATGCAGTTCGTTTCGACCATCATCTGTCCGTTGCGGCCTTCGATCGGCTGAGGCGATGCCGCCTGACGCCTGCCAAATCATTTGTGAATGCAAAGGATGTGGCGCGCTGCTGAGGCCGAGGGCGGGAGATTGCTGTGTCTTCTGCTCATATGGCAACGTGCCATGCCCGCCGATTCAGGAAGCAAAGGAGCGCGGGCGCGCCGGCGGATGCTGTTCTCAGGCTTAGAAGCCTGCCGATTGCCATCACAGTCTGGTAAGCGCCAACGACGCGATGCCGACTTCGGCCCCGGCGGAGGGATTGTACTGCGATTTGGACAATCGCTTGTGAGATCAGCGCTTTCGCGCGTATCAACCGCTTGCCCAGCTCGGCATCTTGCCCGCATTGAAGACTGGCGCTTGGATTTGCTGAGTCTTTTCAGAACGACTTGAGGGAAAAAAGGCTGGAGAAATGAGCTCCGAAAGATCCGGTCACTTGAATCATCGCCTGACAATTTCGGTCGACGACCAATTCATCCGAGCTCTGCAAGCTTACATGAAAGCGAGACGATACGCAGGCGTTTCTGAGGCAATTAGAGATCTCGCTTGGCGCGCCTTTATGGAGGTCGAGATTGCGGTGTCAGAAGATGAAAAGTGCATGGCCGCTCTGGCGTATGCCTATGATTTCAAAACACGAAACCTAGCCAGCAGACTTAGCGGCCTTTATGCCGAATCTGAACTTGTCGTTTCCGTTTCAAAAAGCCAATCCTCGGCTAGAAAATTTGTGGAAGTGGCCATCTTAAAGGGCCAAAGAAAAGATGTAGAGCAATTCGCAAAAAAAATACTCGCAGAGCGAGGCGTTACCGACGGTCAATTGAGTCTTTTTCGTATTTGAACCGCTACTACTGCGAAAAAGTCATGTGTGACCCATTTGCCACAGATGGCGCACAATCGCGATGCCGTCGAAAAATCACCCTTCAACTTTGGCGGTTAACGTCTGAGAATAAGCTAAATAACATCATTCCTCATACGTGAGCCGCCCTGTGAACCGCCGTCTTCTGACCTCTACCTCTCGTTTCGTCCTTATCGTCAGTTTGGCGTCGTTCGCGGGCGATGCCCTTGCTCAAACGGCATTGCCGACAATCAATGTTGGCGGACACGCGGCGAGGCGGACGACGCATAGGCAGGCGGCGCGTCCGCAAGGCCCTGCGCGGCCAACCACGCTTGTCGAAGTCGCGCCGGGGCCTTCGTCAGAGCAGGATACCGCGCTCGGGCCGAAGATCGATTATCCGACGGGTCCGAAGGAAATGAATTCGTCGAGCGAAAGGTTTTTTACTGGCGGACAGGTCAACGCCATCCCCTTCTATCGTCCTGGAGAGGCGCTCGAAGTCGTGCCGGGTCTGGCCGTGACCCAGCACAGCGGCGAGGGCAAGGCCAACCAATATTTTCTACGCGGCTTTGATCTCGATCACGGCACCGATCTCGCGCTTTATCTCGACGGCATGCCCATCAACATGCGCACCCATGGCCATGGCCAAGGCTGGGCCGATGCGAATTTCATTATGCCCGAACTGTTGGCGTCGGTGGATGCGCGAAAAGGTCCATATAACGTCGAGGATGGCGACTTCTCGAACGCCGGCACCATCCGCATGCAGTATCTGAACCGTGTGCCTACGGGCGTATTCACGACGAGCGCCGGCGAATTCGGATTCGCGCGCCAGTTCGGCATGAAGTCGTGGGCTTTTATGGACGGCGACATTCTCGGAGCTGCAGAGGCGTCCATTTATGATGGCCCCTGGGTCGTGCCCAACAGAGCGCGCAAGGTCAACGCTGTGTTGCGCTGGATTCGCGGCGCCGAGGCCGACGGCGTCGGCATTACCGGCATGGCCTATGCCAATCGGTGGAACTCGACCGACCAGATTCCCTTGCGCGCCGTCGAGCAAGGATTGATGTCTCGTTGGGGGACGATGAACCCGACGGATGGCGGCGACGCGACGCGGTTCAGCATATCCGGTCACTGGAGCCAGCTCAGCGAAACGAACTATTCTCGAATCGAAGGTTACGCTGTTCATTCGACGTTGGATTTGTTCAGCGACTTCACCTATTTTCTGAGTCATCCCGTTCTCGGCGACCAATTCCGTCAGTTCGATCGAAGAACGATCCTGGGTTCGAACGGCATTCACGGCATTAAGTTCAACGTGGCGGAAACGCCCTTCGAATTGCGCTTCGGCTACCAGACGCGCTGGGACGACATCCGTGTCGGGCTGCAGGACACTTATGTGCGCCGGCCTTACGATACTGTGCGTAACGATCGCGTGGGGGAGGCGAATTTTAGCTTATTCAGCGACATAAAAACCAAATGGACTCCCTGGCTGACGACCGTCGTCGGCACGCGCTGGGATTATTATTGGGCGAGCGTCGGCGGCATTCAGACCTACTTAGCGTCACCCATCGTTGGTTTTGTCGGTGACAATCCGGCTCAACCGGTCCGCCTATGGACCGCGCCGTTTAACAACGGGGCGAGCACTGGACAACTGCTCAGCCCCAAGGCGTCGGTGATCATCAATCCGTTCGACGACAAGACTGATTTTTATCTCAACTTTGGGCGTGGATTCCATTCGACGGACGCGCGCGGCACGACGCAGACGTTTTCAACAACCGAAGCGTCGGACGATCTCGGCTATGTGTTCGCGCAGCGTCGGCCGCTGCTTTCGCCGTCAACGGGCGCCGAAGTCGGCATGAAGACCAGAGCGATCGATAATCTGGAATCAGCGCTGACTCTCTTTTGGATCCAGCTGCAGTCGGAAAATGTTTTTGCTGGCGACGAAGGCAATACGGTGTTTGGCCCTCCGAGCCGCCGCATCGGATTTGAATTCACGAATCATTATCGGCCGTTTTCGTGGTTAGGATTCGAAGGCGACCTGACCATGACAGATGCGCGTTTCCTTGGTTTCGATAAGGATCAGGCAGACCTCTACCTTCAGCTGCTACAGCCTGATGCGCTGCCCTGGGGCACGTTTCTTGGAAACAAGCCCGGGAATTTTCTGATCAACGCCGCGCCTATTATTGCGACCGCGGTTCTGGAACTGGGCGAACCGACAGGCTGGTTTGGCGCGCTGAAATATCGGTATATCGGCCCGCGAGCTTTGACCCAGGACGGCTTCTTCAAAAGCCCCGCGATCGGCACGGTGAATGCGCGCATAGGTTATCGCTGGAAGGAGGGTTGGAAATTCCAGCTCGACGTCTTCAACATGCTCAACTCGCGTTCGATGTCGATCGCCTATGGATATGGCTCATTGATTGGAACGGACCTGCTCTACCAAGCCTGCAACGGCCTCATAGCCGTGCCGGTGACGGGCGCCAACTGCGGCGTTGGCCGGATGGATATTCACGCGCATCCGATTGAGCCGCCGGCCTGGCGCCTCACTTTCGGCGGACCGATTGAAACTGATCCGTCCGTCAAGGGCCCCGACCTGATGGAGCCTTTCAATCTCGTAAAATTCTGGGAATGAGTGTCTCTGCCTCATCGCGCGCTACCGGAGCCTGTGCGTGCGGATCGCGCGGACCTTTGAAGGGCGTTCCGAGGCGACGCGCTGGCTGGGAACAGGTTGATTTGATAACTCCAGCGCTTATGGTGTTGTCTCCGCAGGACCTGCAGCCCTCTCCCAGGACCGAATGTTTGATGCTCAGCAAACGACCGCGCGACCTCATCCTGAGGGCATGCTTGAGCATGGCGACAGCCTTGGGGCTTAGCGGCTGTGCTCTCACGCCCCCTGGCACGACGGAGGAGCAAGCCAAGCTGAGTGAAGTTTCCGAGCGCTTCGAGCCGCCGATTGAGGCTCGGGAGTTGCCGGCTTTGCCTGCGGTTGCCAACTGGCGCGACGTGCTGCACAGGGCGTTCCTGGCCAACGGCGAATTGGAATCGGCCTATTTCGAGTGGAAGGCGGCTTTGGCCCGGGTCGACCGGGACGCGACCTGGCCCAACACCAATTTGATGTTCGGCTACCGCTATCTGTTTTCGCGTGACCAGATGAAGACATGGGACCGCATGACGCTCAGCGGCTCCTTCATGCCGTCCACGACCCTGCAGTTGCCGATCAAAACGTGGACCGCTGGAAAAGTAGCGCTGGAGGCGGCCAGAGCGGCCAGCGAGAGATTTCGAACCGTCAAGTTCGAGCTTCAGCGGAAGGTTCTCACCGCTTATTTGGATTTGGCGCTGGCCAGGGAAAAAGTCCGCATCGAGCGCGACAACGTAAATCTTCTCAAGCTCTTGACGAGCTCGGCCGCCGCTCGGAGCCAAGCTGGCGCTCCCCTGCAAGACATGCTGAAGGCCCAGACCAACTGGGAGCTGGCGAAGAACAACCTGCTGAACCTGGAAGCCGAGGTCCGCTCGGCGCGCAGCAAGCTCAACGGTCTTCTTGCTCGCGACGCAGAGGAGCCGCTGAACCTTCCGCCGACTTTGCCCGCCGCGCGTCCCGTGATCGGTAACGATGCTCGCCTCATAGAGGTCGCCGTCGACCAAAACCCGGAATTGGCCGCTCTCGCCCGCCAAGTGGCCGGACGCAAGGACGCCATAGAGCTCGCCAGGCTGGAATTTCTGCCGGATCTCGTGCCTGCCGGGAGCATCACCGGCAATATTGAAAGAGCGGCCGAAATGTTTGTGATGGTGCCGACGAGGATCCCGGCGATTCTGGCGATGATCCGGGACACGGAGGCAATGGCGCGCTCGACCGAAGCCGTGCTGCGGCAAACTGAGAGGGACCGCGCTGCGAGCTTCGTCGCCAACCTTTACTTCATGCGCAACGCAGAGCGACAAACGAGTTTTTACCGGCGGCGGGTGGTCCCTGTCGTCGAGCAACTGATCAACAGTTCGCGGGAAGCTTACGCAGCGGGAAGCGTGCAGTTCGCGGATCTCATCGACAGCCAGCGGACTTATATTTCAGTGCGAGTCTTGGTCGCCGAAGCCAGGATCGAGCGAGAAAAGCGGCTAGCGGAACTCGAAGCTCTTGCGGGCGTGGACATAGAAACGCTCGGTCGGCCAGAGATGGCGCCGCCGGAGCCGCCGGAACAAGCCTCTCGGCAATAACCTGGACTGCAATAGGCCGGAGCGGCGACACATGACCACAATGGGGATACGCATGCCGGCAAAGCGACGCGGAAGTTTGAGCGGGCTGGCGCTCGCGACGCTGTTGGCTTCCAGCGTCGCTTACAGAGTTAGCGGGCAAGAAACTGGGGCGCCGGACAACACCATGTCCCAGATGAAAATGCCGACATCGAAGGATGCGTCCAAGGTCGGCGCGCTGCCGCCGGGCTATGCGGAAGTCAGCATTGCTGCAGATGTTCAGCAGCGCATCGGGGTCACGCTGGGAACCGTGCGCCGGACGCCGTTGACAATGACGATACGCACTGTCGGGATTGTGCGCCCGGATGAAACCAAACTCGCGCACATTCACCTGAAAACGGAAGGATGGGTCGAGAAGCTGTTTATCACCTTCACCGGACAGAAAGTGAAAGCTGGCGAACCGATGCTCTCGATTTACAGCCCCGCCTTCTACGCGGCGCAACGGGAGTTCTTGGTGGCGCTGCAGTATAGCAGGTCCGCGCCCTCGTCGGGTCAGCAAAACGTGGTCGACACTGCCCGCCAACGGTTGGCGCTATGGGACGTTCCAAAGAATACGATCCAGGCGCTGGAGAAGACCGGCAAGCCGAGCAAATCACTTATCATGCGCAGCCCGATTTCGGGGACGATTTTGGAAAAGAAGACGTTCGAAGGCCAATACGTCGCACCCCAAGGCGAATTATATGTGGTCGGCGACCTTTCGACAGTGTGGGTGCAGGGCAAGGTCTTCGCGTATGAATTGCCGCATATTGCGCTCGGAATGCCGGCGACGGTCACATTTCCGTCGTTGGCGACGCGAAATTTCATCGGCAAAATTGTGTTTATCGATCCGGTCGTCGACGAGATGACCCGATCGGTGCAAGTTCGCGTGGAAGTGCCCAATCCCAATGGACTGATCAAGCCCGGCATGTTTGCTCATGTCTTGATCAGCCACGCCATGGGTAGTGGTTTGACCGTTCCAACATCCGCCGTCATCCGCACCGGCGAGCGCAACATAGCCTTTCGCGCCGTCTCCGCCGATCGCTTCGTGCCGGTGCAGGTCGAGATCAGCCCCTTGCGGTTCGACGATCGATTTCAGATTCTCGGGGGGCTCAAAGCCGGGGACGAAGTGGTCACTTCCGCCAACTTCCTCATCGACTCGGAAAGCCGATTGCGCGCCGGCGGCGGCGGCATGGTCGGTATGCCCGGGATGGGTGTTGACGAAAAAGGCGCCGGCGAAAAGCCCCAGAAGCAAAAGGACACGAAGAGCGCGCCGGAAGAGGACGCCGATCACTCCAAGATGCGGCACTGACTTGGCCTCCCGATTCCACCGACGCGCCTCAAAGGCTAGGCCATGATCGCCCGCATCATCGAATTCAGCGCTCGCAACGCTTTCCTTGTCCTCTTGCTGGTCGTCGCCATCCTTGGGGGCGGGTTATGGGCTGTCCTCAAAACGCCCCTTGATGCGCTTCCGGATCTGTCGGACGTGCAGGTGATCGTTTCCACCCAATGGGAAGACCGCAGCCCCAATATCATTGAAGACCAAATCACCTATCCGATCGTCACGCAGCTTCTCTCCACTTCCCATGTCAAAGCGGTTCGGGCCAGCAGCTTCTATGGCGAGTCCCTGGTTTATGTGATCTTCGAAGATGGTACGGATCTCTATTGGGCGCGCACCAGGGTTTTGGAATATCTCAGCGGCATGGCCGGCAAGCTGCCGCCGGGCGTTTCACCCAAGCTCGGACCGGACGCGACCGGCGTTGGATGGGCGTTTGAATACGCCCTGATCGATAAGACAGGCAAACACTCGTTGGCCGATCTTCGGACGTTGCAGGATTGGCAGGTCCAATACCAAATTCGAGCCGTTCCGGGTGTAGCGGAAGTGGCCGCCGTCGGCGGCCTCGTGAAGCAATATCAGGTCACGATCGATCCGGACAAGCTGCTGGCGTACAGGATACCGATCAATAAGGTGGTCGAACAAGTTCGCCGAAGCAATCAAGAGGTCGGCGGGCGGGTATTGGAGTTCACGGGCAAGGAATACATGGTGCGCGGCAGAGGCTATATTCAGAAGCCCGCCGACATTGAGAACGTGGCGGTGGGGGCGCAGTCTGACGGGACGCCCATTCTCGTGCGGGACGTAGGGTTCGTCCAGATCGGCCCGGACATCCGCCGGGGAGTGGCGGACCTCAATGGCATGGGCGATGTCGCTGGCGGCATTGTCGTGGTCCGCTATGGCGTTAGCGTCTATGACGTGTTGAACCGCGTCAAAGAAGTGATCAAGGACACGGTCCAACCATCCTTGCCTGAAGGCGTGGAGCTGGTCGTCACCTATGACCGCTCCGAGCTTATCAAGCACTCGGTGGAGACGCTGCGCGAGAAGCTCATCGAGGAGGGCATCATCGTCAGCCTGGTCTGCCTGGTGTTCTTGTTCCACCTCCGCAGCGCCCTTGTCGCGATCATTACGCTCCCCCTGGCGGTCCTGATGGCGTTGGTGGCGATGCAATGGATCGGGCTCACGAGCAACATCATGAGCTTGGGCGGCATCGCCATCGCCATCGGGGCGATGGTGGATGCTGCCATCGTAATGATCGAGAACGCCCACAAACACATCGAGCGTGAGCAGGCAAAGCCTCCCGAAGCGCGTCGCCCGCGGCTCGAACTCGTGATCGAAGCCGGCAGGGAGGTGGGGCCGTCGCTATTCTTCTCGCTTTTGATTATCACCGTAAGTTTCCTGCCGGTTTTTGCCCTTCAGGACCAGGAGGGGCGGTTATTCAAGCCGCTCGCCTACACCAAGTCGTTCAGCATGTTCTTTGCGGCGATCCTGTCGATCACCGTCACGCCGTTCCTTATGGTGCTGCTGATCCGCGGCAAGCTTCCACCTGAAGAAGCAAATCCGATCAACCGCTTCTTGATTTGGATCTATCAGCCGGTCGCCAAGCTAGCATTGAAATTCCGTTACGCGATGGTCATCGTGGCGCTACTCGCTATTGCCGCGATCGTGCCGATCTACGCCAGTCTGGGCAGCGAATTCATGCCGCCGCTGTGGGAGGAATCGATCCTTTTCATGCCTGCGACGCTGCCGGGGTCGTCGATCCAGACGATGAAGCAGACCATCCAGGAGCAGGATAAGATTTTGATGGACTTCCCAGAAGTCGCCACCGTCTTCGCCAAGGCCGGGCGGGCCAATAGCGCCACCGACCCCGCGCCGCTCGAAATGGTCGAGACAGTTATCTCCCTCAAGCCCGGGGACCAGTGGCGCAAGGGCATGACCCCCGAGAAGCTCATCGGCGAAATGAACCAGGCGCTGAAAACGAATATCCCGGGCTTCTCCAACAGTTGGACCATGCCGATCAAAGCGCGCATCGACATGCTCTCCACCGGCATTCGGACTCCCATCGGGGTGAAAGTGTTTGGGCCGGACCTTGCGGAAATAGGGCGGATACTCACGCAAGTTGAAGCCGCCGTGAGCTCGGTCCCGGGCACGCGAAGCGCCTTCGCCGAACGCGTGAGCCAAGGCTATTACCTGGACTTCGACATCGATCGTGCGGCCATCGCCCGCTATGGGCTATCGGTGATGGACGTGCAGGACGTCATCGTGGCGGCGGTGGGCGGCGCCAATCTCACGCAAACGATCGAGGGCCGCCAGCGCTTCCCAGTGAACGTCCGCTATGGGCGCGAATTACGCGACGATCTTGGCAAGTTGCGACGGGTGCTGGTCGCCACGCCGACGGGGACTCAAGTGCCCTTAGAAGAATTGGCTGAACTGCGTTTCGTGGATGGCCCGACCTTGATTAAGAGCGAAGCGGCGCAGCTTGTCGGCTACGTCTATGTGGATGTGGCGGGTCGGGACACCGGCGGCTACATGGATGACGCCCGAAAGGCGGTCGCCGAGATGGTTAAGCTGCCTCCGGGCTACAGGCTGGAATGGAGCGGCTCGTTCGAAGGAATGCAGCGGGCGGGGCGGATGCTGAAATATGTCATCCCGATTACGCTGGCCCTCATCGCCGTGCTGCTCTACCTGAACGCTCGGTCGCTGCCTAAAGTGCTCATCGTGCTGACTGCTGTCCCTTTTTCCTTAGTCGGCGCGTTTCTGCTGTTGTGGCTGTTGGGCTATCATCTCAGCGTGGCGGTTTGGGTGGGGATCATCGCCCTGGCCGGTGTGGACGCCGAAACCGGCATGGTGATGCTTCTGTATTTGGATGTGGCCTTTGAACGCTGGAAGCGGGAGGGCCGAATGAACAGCATCGGCGAACTGGAAGGCGCTGTGATGGAAGGCGCCGTTCAGCGCGTTCGGCCGAAAATGATGACGGTTCTCGCGATCCTGATGGGGCTCCTGCCCATCATGTGGGGCAGCGGGACGGGGTCTGACGTGATGAAGCGGATCGCCGCCCCGATGGTGGGCGGGGTCGTCACGAGTTTTATCCTAGAGCTGTTGATCTATCCGGCCATCTATGTCCTTTGGAAATGGTGGAGCGACGTGCGGCACGCGCATGCAGCCGTTAAGTGAAAAATGAACTCGGCTCTGGTTCACATTCAGTCGTAATACTCGTGATAAATGTTCATTTCGGCCTGACTTCAGGAGCGGCGACTGATAGCTAAGCAATGCGCCTACCAAACAGGCTTGTTCGCTAGCTTCGCTGTATTAGGCTCAAGCAAGCATAACGACTAAAATTCGCCCTAGGTGCAGTAGGCGAGGAGTATGGGATGAAGGCTTTTATTCTAGCTGCCGGTATTCTTGCGGCGGGTGTAGGGACCGCTTATGCCGACTGTCGTTCGGAAATCGAGAAAACGAAGAGCGATTGGGCAGCTCTACGACTTGAGCCTGGGAGCAAGCCAAGCTCGCTCTCCAAGGGGGTCGGCCGCCATGAGCACATTCAGGCGGCTGTCACATCTATGCGCGTCCACCTGCACGAGGCCGACCGTCTCTGCGCAGAGGGCGAGGAGCACAAGGCTCTTCTCCACTTGAACGTAATTCGCGCCTTCCTCGAGTTGCCAGAGATTCAGCATCCCACGAGCCATCGTTATCTATATAGAGGGCGGAGGTAACCGAAGGTAACATATTTGAGACACGACGAGCGGGGTCCCATCGAAATTACGCGCTTCCGTCGCAGGCAGAGGGTTTCGTTGGGAAAGGCTCACCGTCAATCGCGCAAGGTCGTGAGACCGCGTCTGGAGAGACGACGCGATGGCGCGCGAACTCATCCGTTGTTCAGCGCTTCGGCGCCGGTAATGAGGTCGATGAGCTCGGTAGTGATCTCCGATTGGCGGGCCTGATTAGCCTCTTGGCGCAACTCCTCGAGCTTCTTCGACACATTGTCATAGGCGGATTCCATGGCGGCGAAGCGCGCGGCGTTTTCGCTTGCGATCGATTCAACCGCCGCCTCGGTCAGGAGCGCGAAGACATATTCCGCCATCAACTTTTCATGAAGGGGTATCGGCTGCAGGTTATGAAGTGGCGGCTGGCGTGGTTGTTTGGCCGAAAGCATGGCGAGATCGAGCGGCAGCAGCAAGCGCCGGTCGATCGTGGGCGCGCCGCCCTGACGGTAACGGTAGAACATCACCTCGACGCGGCCGACGCCGCCATGGGCAATCCCGTGATAGAGCGCGTCCATGAGCCGACGGATCGTTTCCGGCGCCCCGGCGCCTCGGCTCGCCATTGGATGCGTCCAGACAGGCGGCTGCAAGCGTTCGAGCGCCAGCGCCGCGCCCCGGCTGCCGATTACGAACAAGGCGTCACCCGGAGCGAGATTTGCCTTGGCGTCCCCGATCAGACGTTCATTGAAGCCGCCAACGAAGCCATGTTCGGCAGTGCAAAGTACGAGCGCGCGCCTGCCCTCCGCAGCCTTCGCCGGCTCCGGCTCGGCCATGAGGAGCAGCGTGCTGGCGAGCCCAGCCGCGACCGCCTCCGTATAGCGACGAACCCCGGGGAGCGCGCGCTGCGCCTCCTGCAGGCGCAAGCCAGCAAGTGAGCGCATGGCGCCGACGATGTCGCGAAGCTCGCCCATGCCGCCGATATGCGACTGGATCTCGACAAGCCGCGTCATAGAGGATCGCCTGTTGCTCCGAGCGAACCGGCCAGCGCTTCAAGCGACGCTTTGAGGCGTGTGCGGAGTTCGTCCCGCAGCGCCTCTGTTCGATCGTCAAGCGCGGCGATCTCGGGGCAACGTTCCATCAACCAACGTCCAAGCTTCGCTCGGAACACTGCCACTCGATCGAGCGACACGCCATCGAGCACGCCTTCGCTCAGCGCCAACAGTAACGCCACTTGCTCGCCGAGCGGCAGCGGCGCAAATTGTTGTTGGCTGAGTACGGCGCGGATGCGCCTGCCGTGCTCGATTACTTTGCGCGTGCGTTCATCGAGCATGCCGCCGAAACGGGTGAACATTTCGAGTTCGAGAAATTGGGCGTATTCCAGCCGCAAACTCTCGGAAAGCGTTTTGAGTGTCGCGGCCTGCGTTTTGCCGCCAACGCGCGATACGCTCTTGCCGACGTCGACCGCTGGCTTTTGATCTTCGTGAAAGAGGCGCGGGTCGAGATAGATTTGGCCGTCGGTTATCGAAATCAGATTGGTCGGAATATAGGCGCTTATGTTGCCGGCCTGAGTCTCGGCTATCGGCAGCGCCGTCAGCGATCCGCCGCCGAGCTCGGGCGCAAGTTTCGCGGCTCGCTCGAGCAAGCGCGAATGGATGTAGAAAATGTCTCCCGGATAGGCCTCGCGTCCTGGCGGCCGGCGCAGCAGCAGAGAGACCTGACGATAGACCGCCGCATGTTTGGTGAGATCGTCGATCACCAACAGCACGTCGCGGCCGCGCGACATGAAATATTCGGCCATGGCGCAGGCCGCATAGGGGGTCAACCATTGCAGGCCCGGCGCCGCGTCGGCTGCTCCGATAACGAAAAGACAATGTTCCGGCGCGCCGTACCGGCGCACCGATTCGATCACCTGCGCGACCGACGAGGCCTTTTGGCCGACCGCGGCGTAAACGCATATCACGTCGCTGGAACGCTGATTGATGATCGTGTCGACGGCGATGGCGGTCTTCCCCGTCGCTCGGTCGCCGATAATCAGTTCGCGCTGCCCGCGACCGAGCGGGATCATCGCGTCCACCACCAGAAGCCCCGTCGCCAGCGGTCGCGTGACGAGCGCGCGATCGACGATCGCAGGCGCGGGCTGGTCCATCGGCGCGAAGGCATCGGCTGCGACCGGACCGCCGCCGTCCAGTGGCGCGCCGAGCGCGTCGACGACGCGGCCGAGCAGCGCTTCGCCGACGGGGACGCGCGCCACCTCGCCCGTCCCGCGCACGACGCTTCCAGCGGAAATTCCGCTGGCGTCGCCCAGCAGCATGCATCCGATCATGTGCTCGCCGAGATCGACCGCTAGGCCGCGAACGCCGCCTTCGAACACGAGCAGCTCGTCGAGCCTTGCTTCGGGCAGTCCAGAGACCATCGCCACACCATCGCCGACTTGCGCGACCCGACCAATCCATTCGATTTGCGGTTCGAGCGCTAATTCGCCGATGGAGCCACGGGCTCGATCAATCGAATTGCGCAGATCTTCAGCAAGCGTCGCCATTAGCCCTGATCTCCGACCGCGCGGTCGCGAGCGCGCTCCGCCACGAAAAGCTCAAATTGGCGTTCGGCAAGCGCAGCTCCGCCCCAGCAACGAGGTTGGGGTCGACGATGAAGGTGATATCCACCGCATCGCCGAACCGTCGACGGAGACGGGCGCGCCACGTTTCGGCCGTTTCCGACTCGAGCGCCGAAGCCGTGGCCACGGTGAGGCCCGCGCTATCCCCGAACTGACGAACGAGGCCTTCCATCTCGGCTTTCGAAAGCCCTTCGAGATATTCGTCGATCTGTTCGAGCCATGCCTCCGACTGCAACTTCGTCGGCGCATCGGCGAGGAGCCGAAGCGCGATATCGGCGCCGAGATCGAGCGCCAAGTTTCGCGCCTCGGCGAGGGCCGTGGCTCGCTCCGTGGCGAGCGTCTTGCGCGCCGCATCTAGGAGCGTCGCGACTTCGACTTCGGCCTGAGCGCGCCGCGCTTGCGCCTCCTCCTCCGCTTGCGCCGCGGCAGTCCGGAGCGTGGCCTCGCGCTCTTTGGCGATGTCCTTGAATTCGGCCTCGATGGAGGCGAGTTGGTCTTTCGCCTTGTCTTCGGCCGCGCGGGCCTCGGCGTATTGCGTTTCGATCTCTGCGTGGCGCGCATCAAGCATGCGTAGCACCGGTTCGTATAGAAAACGGCGCATGAGCCAGACGAGGATGCCGAAATTGACCGTCTGGAGCCCGAGCGTCCACCAATCGAATTGCATTGTCAGCCCGTATATGGGTTGGCGAATAGCAACAGAAGCGCCACCACCAAGCAATAGATCGCCATGGTTTCGATCATGGCGAGCCCAACAAAAAGCGTGCGCGAAATGGCGCCGGCCGCCTCTGGCTGACGGGCGATCGCGTCCATGGCGGCGGCTACCGAGCGTCCTTCTGCAATCGCCGGCCCGATGGAGCCAAAGGAGACGGCGATGACTGCGCCGATGATGCTGATCAGCTTCAAGTCCATGGAACCCCCCTTAGCCCGCTTCGACAGTGCCGATGGCGGCGCCGATGAAAACGGTTGCAAGCACGGTGAAGATGTAAGCCTGGACGATACCGACTAGAATCTCAAGGGCCATGAGCGGAATCGGGACGAAGAGCCCGGAGAGCGCCACAACGAGAGCGATGACGAACTCGCCGCTCATGACATTGCCGAAGAGGCGGATCATGAGCGAAAAGGTCCGTGTCAGTTGCGACACGATGTTGAGCGGCAGCATGATCAGCCGCGGCTTGGCGAAACTGGCGAGGTAGCCGAGAAGACCCTGCGCGCGCACGCCGAAATAATGCACCGATGCGAACACAACGAGCGCCAGCGCCGCGGGAGTCTCGAGCTTACTGGTCGGCGCTTCGGTGCCCGGCAGCACGCCGGAGAGATTGGCCGCGACGAGAAAGGTGAAAAGCGTGCCGAGCAATGGCAGATAAGGCCGCGGGTCGGTACGGATGACTTCCTCGATCTGCTCCATGACGCCGGTCACGAGAACCTCGACAATTGTTCCCGATCGATCCCTCCGCTGTCGCAGTCGGCGCGTCATCAGCCAGGCGCAGATCGTCAAGGCGAGCATGATCGCCCAGGTGGTCACGACGGCCCGCGTGATAGTGGCGGGACCGATCCGGAACAACACGGCGCTCGCCAGGGGCGAAGGCCGCTCCAAGCGGTCCGGGGGCGCTTTCGCTGCAGGCGCAGCCGGGGCCGCCGGAGCCGCAGGGGGCGGAGCAGGGGCGTTCTCCGCGATGGCCCTGTTCACTTCATCGAGCGCTTCTCGCGCCGAGGCGAGCTGGGGGTCGAGTTTCAACGCCGCTTCGAGATCTTGTCTCGCGCGATCGAGATCCTGGTTACTTTGAAAAACCTTGGCCCGATCAAGGAAAGCGACGGCGAACTTGGGATCAAGGGTTATGGCCTCGCTGAAATCGGCAAGCGCCTTGTCGAGATCGCCCTTGGCGGAAAAGGTCAGGCCGCGACCGTCGTAGGCGCTCGCTAGCCCGGGATCGCGTTTGATCGCCTGGTCGTAATCCGCGATCGCGTGATCGAGATCGCCCTTGGCGAGATACGCTCTGGCGCGGCCGCTGTATGCCGTCGTCAAATTCTTGTCGAGCTGCAGCGCTCTGGCGTAATCTGCAATGGCAGGGTCGAGATCGCCTTTCGCGAGATGGATCGACGCGCGCTCCGCAAGGATGAAAGCCGACTTCGGGTCGAGTTGCGCCGCCTTGTCGAGATCGGCGATGGCGCGCGCGAAGTCGCCCTTCGCTCGATAAGCGCCGCTCCGATTGACATAGGCGATGATCTGATTGCGCTTCGCTTCTCGATTCCCGCGAGCGATGATTTCGGCGCAGCCGGCGATCCGCGCATCGGTGTCGGCGCCGCGACATCTGGTCCAAGGGCCGCTCGCGGCCAACGTTGTCGGGCCCGTCGCGACGCACAGGGACGCCGCGAGCGCCAGGCGAACGAAAGGCGATTTCACGGATTTGACGAGAGAGGAAATGATCGAACGGCGCGCCATGCGTATGACCCAGCTCCTAACGGCGTCGTATATTGGCGTGTCGCGCCGCTCGCCGACTCGACCGCGTAACCCGCTTCACCCTCAACGCTTGGCGGTTCATCACTTCCTCCATGGTCGGCGCACACAAGGCCGATGCGCTGGCGTCACTCGTCCTACTTCGCCGAATGCAGGGCGACCCCACGCGCCGCGAGGAAACCAAGAAACATGCTCAACAGTGGAATCGCGCCGAGCTGCGCGGAAAGCCCCAAGAGGATTATCGCCGCCCCGTAGCGACCTAATGTGAAGGCCAAGAGAAACATCCAGCGGTTCCCCGCGGCTATCCCCACTGCGGTTCGACGCAAGGCGGCAAAATAGACGCGCCCAAAGACGAATCCGGCGCACGCCATCGCCAAAGCGAGCCCGGCGATCGAAGGGAAGGCGTCATGAGTCATTCGCGGTAAATTCTCTTCCAGGCAAGGGTGCAGCCGAGCGCCAGGCCGGCCACGAGCAGTCCCAAGGTCCAGAATATCCCCGAGGCGAACCGGTGGTCGAGCCAGCGCCCGGCGAAAACGCCGAGCAGAGTCGGCGCAACGATCGTCCAACCGAGCACGCCGATCATCGCCAAGTTCAGGCCAAGCGGCCGTTCACCCTCCTGCCGCCAGCGCGCGCGCCGTTCGCGCCGCCTCTTGACGGCTTCATGGAGGCGCTCGTGGTTTTCTGGCTGCTGGGTCATTGGCCGAGACCATCGAACCGCGGAGCGCTTGTCCCGCCGGGAGAGCCCGGAACACGTTCGGATTTGAGAAAGTGGCAAATCTGCCGTATCGCCGCAAGATGGAGCCGCTCGCTGTCCGTCCGTGCAGCCCGCTCTTCCTCGATTCCCCGCCGGAAAGTAACGAGCACCTCGGTTTCGAGGCGGTGCAGGTCGTCTCCAAAAACCGCCTCCCGCGTTGCGACGACGATGGCGTCGCCGCCACGCACTTCAAGCATTCCGCCATATACGGCGACGTGATGCTCGGCTCCGTGCTGATCACGCCATGTCACCACGGAGACCGCGAGCGCAGTCAGAAAGTCAGCATGCCCGGGCAGGAGCCCGAATGCTCCCGTTTCATCTTCGGCTCGCAGATGCAAAACGTTGTCGGCTTCCAAGACGATCGCGAGCGGCGTGGCGACGGTGAGCTTCATGAAACCGCTCCCGTTGTCTGGGCTTCTTTGCGCCGGGCCTCGTCCAAGTCGCCTACCATATAGAGAGAGCTCTCGGCCCAATCATCGGTCTCGCCGTTCAGAATGGCGCGGCAACCGGCAAGCGTCGCCTCGAGTTCCACCGAGCGGCCGGACTTACCGGTGAAGGCGACAGTCACCATGAAGGGTTGGGTCAAAAATCGCATCAGGCGACGCGCGCGCTTGACCGTATCCCGGTCTGCGGCGCTCAACTCCTCGATGCCGAGCAGTGCGATAATCTCCCGGAGCTCACGGTAATGGGCGATCGCTTTGCGAACGTCCTGGGCAATCCGGTAATGAGTTTCTCCGACGAGGCGAGGATCGAGAAGGCTCGATGTCGAGGCGAGCGGGTCGACTGCCGGATACATGCCTTCGCTCGCCATGTCGCGCGACAGCACGATCGATGAGTCAAGGTGACTGAAAATCTCCGCCACCGCCGGATCCGTGAAGTCGTCCGCTGGCACATAGACCGCTTGAATCGATGTTATGGCCGCGCCCGCGACGGAAGCGATGCGTTCCTCGAGTTCGGCGATCTCGCTGGCGAGCGTCGGTTGGTAGCCGACGCGCGAAGGCAATCGGCCGAGTAGACCCGATACCTCGCTACCGGCCTGAACCAGGCGGTAGACGTTATCAATGAGCAACAGCACATTCTCGTGAGCCGTGTCTCGAAAATATTCGGCCATGGTGAGCGCCGTCAGCCCCGCCCGCCAGCGGGCGCCGGGCGGCTCATTCATCTGTCCGAATACGAGCGCGGTGCGCTCGAGCACGCCGGACTGCCGGAGTTCGAGCAAAAGCTCATGTCCCTCGCGGGAGCGTTCGCCGATCCCGGCGAAGACCGAAATTCCAGCGTGTCGCTCAACGGTCGTGCGGATCAATTCCATGATGAGCACGGTCTTGCCAACGCCGGCGCCGCCGAACATGGCCGCCTTGCCGCCCTTCACGAGCGGCGCGAGGAGGTCGATGACCTTAATGCCGGTTGCGAACGACTCGAGAGTTCCCACAAGCTTGTGGATTTCAGGCGCCGCCGCGTGAATCGGACGGCGCTCTATGTCGGCAGGAAGCGCCGGCCCTCGGTCTGCGGGGTCGCCGATCGAATTGAGCAGCCGCCCCAATACGGCCTCTCCCACGGGCACGCTGATCGCGACCCCCATGGCGCGCGCGGGGACGCCGCGGTTCAGGCCGGCCGTGTTCGAGAGCGCAACGGCGCGCACTGTATGGGCGTCGAGATGTTTCTGCACCTCGGCGATAATTGGGTCTCCACGATCCCATTCGATCGCCACGGCTTCGTTGATCGCCGGCAAGGCGCCGGACGCGAACCGCACGTCGATCACCGAGCCGTGAACAGCTGTGACCCGTCCGAGAAGAGCTCCGCGCCTGTCCTCTTGTTCCACGATCATCACCGCCGCCGAAGCGCTCGATTGGCCGATCGCCTGAGCTGGTACAGAATGCTTTTATAAATGATTCGGTTCAAGCGATTGACTGAGACAGTCGAAGGAAGCAGTTCTTGACAAGGGGTCAAGCAGGGCTTTGGCGGGCAAATTGCAACCTCGAGCGAGGGGGCCCTCAGTTGATTGTCGAAATCGTAACGCAAGCGGACAGCCGGTTGTGGCCGCAGCGATCAGTTTGATGAATTGTATTTGCGGCCGACTGCGCCGTCGTGACGCTGCGATCGGCGCCGGGCAAGCGTCAGAGGAGTGCGTGGCTTCGGGATCCTGTGGATGAAATTGTATCGCGCGACCTGATAGCTTGGATCGAAGCCGTAGAAGTTGAGCCGCATGCGAGCAAGCTCTTCAGCGCGATAGGCCGCGAGCGGCTTTCCGCTTCTTCGGCTTCGCACCGCCGGCGCTTGTCGGCAAACCGCGCGTCGAATCCCTTATCCCTCGAGAGCGCGTGGGCGAGCGACGCGATCGCGGCCGGATCCGCGCGCGCCGAAGACGGCAGGATGCGAGCGATCAGCCGAGTCGGCGGGCGTCCACGACGCGCAGCGGCAGTCGCGCCTGCGTGATCCGGCGCGCGTTCCCTCTCCACTCTCGACTCTCGAATGAACTCAAATAAGTTGCGTGAATCTTGCGCTCTAGCCGTTCAGGAAATTCAGGCCCGCAGCTTCGCCGAGCGCGAAGCCATCGCAGCGTAGCGCGCCTACACTGAGACCATGCGCTCGCCGAACGATGCCGGGAAGGCGAATATCGCCGCCGAAAACGAGCGCGAGAGAGACCGCGGCCGAAGGATAACGGCCAATGACGTCGCGCGCGCGAGGGCGGGCCGGTGCCTATGACCGGGCGGCGATCATGCGCGATGCGCACAGACAACGCTAAAAGGTCGGGGCCCCCAGCCCCACACCGCCCTCGCCCTGTTCGCCAACATAGCCATAATAGGCTGGCGGGCGGCCATAGGCTGCGGCGCCCATGGTCCCGCCATAACCGCCATAGGCGTACGTCGCCGGCCGCGCGCAACCGTATCGCGCCCATCCGCGATGCCTATGCCAGTCCTTGGGCCAGCCGGAATGCCAGCCGTAGTTCCGGGCGCCCCGGTAATGTGCGTCCGCCATGCTAGGGAGACCGACCCCCGCGCAAGTCGCGATCGCGGTCGCCAGGGCCAGACTTTTGATGCGGTTCGAGGACATATGCTCTTCCTGCCAAACGAAATCCCTTCGCTCCGGGATCACCACCGCGGCGTTGAGCTCGCACCGAGATTGCGGGGTAAATTGGATTGAACGGCGCTTTGTCAAGCGCGGCAGCAGGAGGTCTTGAGCCCCGCGTGCGCCTGCGGCGGGCGGACTAGCTTCTAGGTGCGCAGAAGAGACCGTCGGGCTCAACACCGGGGCCATGGGCACTAAACTTGTGGCGCAAGATTGCTGCTGGTCGATCAGGTCGGTAAGGCGATGTAGCTCAGCCCATGAGAGTTGTTGCTTAAAGCGTCTGCGTCCACGAGACCGCGAGGAGGTCTGTGGCATCCTCGTCGCCGACCGAGAGGGCGACCGCACACACACCGAGGTCCAGGCTTGGCTCAAGGATCTCGGGCGGGAGCTTGATCACGAGGTTTGGGTAGCCGTCAACGATCGCGGCCCACAACGGAGGACAGCTGGGCGCGGAATGCTTGGACTCGCTTCCTGTTTCAATAGAAAACGCCCCGAGCGGGGACTCGATCCGTCTCATTGACATCCAGTGGATCGATAGGGACCGCACTCGCGTGATGGCGGCGTTCGAAGTAGGGCATATAACGTCAATCTACTCCGGCATCGTCTGCATGCTCGATCTTGCTTTGAGCAGCGATCTGCATGCGGCAGACGGGCTCTTTCTCGTTGCGCCCGATGCGCGTGAAGGAGAGGTTCGTGCGCAGCTCCGGCGGCCTGCGTCAGTCGCGTCGCCGATTTGCAGGTGCGCTACTTACCATATGACGATCCTGGAAAAGCACCGCGACGCTATCGCTCGCTTCGGAACGGGAATTAAGGGCATCCAGGCCATTTCACGCGTACTGTCACACTAAAGGTTAAGGGTTCGGTTACGCTCGCGTCTCGACCGTGGGGCAGACCCTCGAAGCGTAGCTCGAACAGCTGAGGACCGCCGGCTTCGCGATAATCCATCGGGAAGGTTCGGGCGCGAAGGCGGACTGCAAGGATTTTGGGGAGGCTTCTCAAGTTCCGTGCTTCCGGCGACGCTATGCGGTAACCAGGATCGAGTGCCTCGCCGGCCGACTTTCGAGTCGTTCGCGATCGTCAAACGCATCGTGGGCGTGGGCGGACAGTTTCGGAGCTTTGCCGAACCATGGCCGGACACCTCCATAAGCACGGACGGCTGATGATCGGCGTGATAGACGGCCTGGCCGATGTGGGCGCCTGACTTGATCCGCACATGCACCAGCGAAGGGCGGGCGTGGGCAAGGGAGCGCGGCCAGCACGTGGGCGAGACCGGCGAAGATGACCCTCGCGCAGAAACAGGAGGCCGGCCGACGGCGAGCAGACGGGGAATCCGAGCGCCGACGCCATCTACAAGGCCGCCGCGAATGGCTGGGGCCATGCGGTGGCGAACAAGCGCAACACCGGCCTGACCGAGTTCGTGCGCCGCGAGGCCTTCGAGTCGACCGAAGCCGAAGTGCTCAGCCGGCCCGACCCCGCAGCAGTCAGGCTTCTCGGCCGGCTCGCTTTCGAGAAGGATTATCTGGGAAAGGGGACGCCGCATCCCAGCGCACCCGATGAAACGCGAGAACAGAGAACAATTTGTCCGATTCTGGGCTCTCTCACGAACTCACGCACCTTATTCGCCAGAGGGCAAGGTCGCGTCGGAGACGAAGGTCATTGGGTGCACTGATGATCGCCACGTATTCGGAAGCTCATCGACGACTGAATCACCTTCTTGGATTCTTCTTCGTTAGCTGCGCGGTAGAGATTCTCGTTGGCGTCATCCATCGCAATTGGTGGCTTGCAGCTGTTTGGTTGGTGGCGGGATCCATAGGCGGTGGTAATTAGAGTCGCGGTGAGCCAGAGCGCCGTCACTCCCAGCACCCCCGAAAACAATGAATTTGCCAATGAGCTTGCCGACCAGCGTGCGTTCACCGGCAAATTTCTGAAGTTCACCAGTCTACTCGCGGCGACTGTGCTGGCAGCTGGGTTCGCACTTGGGAATCCGTGGTGGGGCAACCTGCTCGCCGCCGTTCTTACATGGTTCGCAAGCATGTTCGGTATAGCGCTGCTATGCGCCCCTCGAAAAAATGGAGAGAGGGACGTAGTCGAATAGCAATCTTTGCAGCTGACCGAAAATATTGATTGATTTCAGTCAGTTGTTATTCCTTTGCATTTACGAGATTTGAGGGGATCACGATGGCCTGGACAAAAATCACCGGCGGAAAGATCAGCGTGACGGACTGCGTTACACAAGTCCCCAGTGAGTCAGGAATCATAGTCTTTGATGTAAGAGTCTTCTCTGATTGGGGTCGTCAGAGTCAAGCTGCTCCTGTTCTTACATCCGCGATCGGTGGCTTTTCGTTCCCGTAGGTTACTCGCTTCTCTTCGCGGTCGGCGCGAAGGCCGCCGCATGATGGGGTCAGAAGAGCAAAACGTCTCAATCTGTTTCACGACCTTGCCGGCTTACGCCGGCAGGCTCAGGACTCTAAACGAGATCGCTTTGCCCATCGTCCCCACGGGAAGGACGCCTTCCGCTCGCGCGGATTCGAATTCCAGCTGGTTCACTCTCTCTTTTATGCGGTTGCGGCGATCATCCTTGAGGCGCCAGCGGCAGAGGCCTTTTCACACCCGAACCGGAACTCAGCGCCGTCGATCCACATCCGATGGAGGATGGTCGCAAGCTTGCGGGCGACCGCGACCCGGGCTCTCGCCATGCCGCGACGCTTGGCGACCGCCATGCCCCAGGCGCGCAAGCTCGACCATTTCTTGCTGCTTACCAGAAGCGAATGCGCCGCCTCATAAAGAGCCGTGCGCGCCAGTTCGTCGCCGCATCGGCTGACACGCCCTTGGACGTCAGTTTCGCCAGATTGATAGCGTCGCGGAGTTAGCCCTAGGTGAGCGCCGACATCCCGGGATTTTCCGAACCGTTCCGGCTGATCGATCGTCGCTCGGAAAGCCAGAGCCGTCAGGGGACCAACGCCCGGAGCGCTCATCAAGCGCCGGCAGATGGGCTCATCCCGCACGACGTCGAGAATCAGTTTGGTCAGTCTCGCGAACTCGCGCAGCATCACGCCGAGAATTTCGAGCAGAGGGTCGATCATGCGCGCCAGAGCATCATCGCCCCCGATCAGCTCTCGGGCGCGGACGATAAAGTCCTTTCGCGCCGGCGTTCCAAGTTTGAGGCCGGTTTCGCGCAAGATCGCCCGAACCACGTTCTCAATCGACCGCATCTCGTTGAGAACAGTTCGGCGCGCGATCAGCAGCGAACACCAGGAACGACATGTCGATGTCTTTACGTGTACCGCACGGAACCATCCGGTCCGCATGATTTGCGCGATAGCGCGCGCATCGTTGCGGTCGGTCTTGTTCGGCATGGCGCCCATGGCCGCCTTAGCTCGTCGCGACTCGATGCAGATCGCTGGCCACTCGGCGGCTTTCAACTCGCCATGCAGCCACGCCGTCAATGAACAAGCCTCCAACCTAAACGCTCAAGCGGCAGGCCGAGGGTCGAGAAAAGAGCGTCGAGCGCTTCCGGTTCGCTGGCGGCGCGCGCCTCCTTGAGGATTTGTCCAGTCTCGTCGACCACGCAAATCGCCGTCTCTTCCAATGACACGTCCAGTCCGGCAAAATACTTCATGGCTGCCCCTTCCTGATGCTCGTGGCGATTCGACACCGACCACGTTCTCACATCTCGATAGGAGCAGCCGCCTTCAACATCCCTCGGCCGAGACCCCAATCACCCCATCTGACTGACTCGAAATGATCCTGTTTGCTGTCAAGTCCTTGCGATGCGTCGCGTGAGAGTGCGGACATGTGCGACGAGGACCCATGCGACCGCGCTGGCGATTGTGGCCTCGAAGTCCTTGGCGAGGCGGCGGCAGCGACCGAGCCAAGCGAAAGTCCTTTCGACGAACCGCTGTACATTGTTGCCAAGCGGGTCGGGTTTTGGCGGGTGCGGTTGGCCTGACCGGCGCATTTGGCGGTGGTACTCGGAATATGATCTCGATTCCATCGTTGCCCACTTCAATGCGCTTGACGAGGGCGCGGATAATGTCGCGCTGCCCGGCACGGTCGAGCTTGTCGAGCCCGTCAGACACCTTCGCGGCAAAGTCCTCCAAGCGACTGATGACGAGGCAGAGATCTCGCTCACTCTCCGCGGCTCGGACAGCCGCTTCATGGCGCTCCTCGAGCTGCGACAAGCGCTGCTTCATACCCGTAATCCTTGGCTCAAATTCGCATTTGTCGACAAACCCCTCGGCGTAGCTGTCGATCAGGCGGTTTATGCCGCGCCGCAAGGCAGTCATCGCGCCGACGATCGCGGTCACCAGCGCCGCCTCCGCCCCGCGCCATATCCATACGCTCGAACCGCCGATCTCAAGTTCGATAATCGGCGGCCGAACAGAGGCCGCTTGGGCGTCGGCCGGCTCGGCAGGCGTTGCTTTCACAGCTGTCGCTTCAACAACCGCAGGAACAAATGCTGAGGGGGCTTCGGCGTCAACAGCCTTCAAACTTTCCCGCGCCGCGCGCCGCCACGTGAACAATTGCTGTGGCGTCAAACCATGTCGGCGAGCAACTTGGCAGGCGTGGACGCCTTCCTCATAACTCTCCGCAACGATCGACGCCTTTTCTTCCGCCGTCCACGTGCGGCGGCGACCGGCCCCAGTAAAAATCTCGACACGTCGTGGCGGAGCCGCCTCAATCTCCGACACGTGCTTATGCTCTAAAATCGACATGTGTCGGAGCTCCTCAACGCTCCGAATATCGCCCCGTCCCTAGCCCCAGAAAAGGTGCGGTCAAAACAGCGCTTACACAACGTCCGCCCCAGCGGCAAGCGCGCATGCCGCTTCAATCCCGCGCCCATCTTCGCCGTCGATGCTGACGCCCCAAGGAAGGCGATATCGTTGTATGGGAGGGTGGCCGTCAAACCTTCAAGGATCGTTACACAATCATCTGGGCGGCCAGCCCCTGATCAGGGACCGAGCATACGGCGCGGGTTGGAGAGCAGCGTGATCGCGCGTCGCGCCGCGTTCAACGCCAGCTCCTCTTGCGCTTGCGCTGAATATTCGGAAGGAGCGACGCCATTAGGCGCGCCGCTTCTGCCGTCTTCGGACAGCCTCGTCGCGACCCATTTTCGCGGACATTATTCTATTTGAATAATGAATGCGTTACGCGCCTTTGTAAATTTCCACCAGCGTATCCAACAACTTCAGCGCTTCCTCGCGGGGTCGCTGAAAGCAGTTGCGGCCAATGATCGAGCCGTTGCCGCCACCCGCGTAAATCGCGTGGGCATCGTCGTACACGCTGTCCTCGCCCTTGGCGGCGCCGCCCGAAAACACGACGATGCGCTTGGAGTTGAAGCAACATTGCATGACATGCGCCACGCGCTCCGGCAGGGTGGCAATAGGGATCCTCTTTTCCTGATACACTTTCTTCGCATCGTTGTTTTCAAGATGCGACGTGGGCAGCTTGACCTTGATGATATTGGCGCCGAGCGAGGCCGCCATATGCGCGGCATAGGCGACGATATCGATGGCGGTTTCGCCGTCTTTGCTGATATCGCCGCCACGCGGGTAAGACCACAGAACGACCGCCAGCCCCTTGGCTTTGGCTTCCATCGATAGCTCGCGGAATTCTTCATATTGGTCATACATCGCGTCGGAACCCGGATAAATCGTAAAGCCAACTCCAGCGCAGCCGAGGCGAAGGGCGTCGGCGATGCTCGCCGTAATCGCTTGATCGGCATTTCCCTTCTGGCGCGACAGACTGTTGGCGCTGTTGAGCTTGAGGATCGTTGGAATGGCGCCCGCAAAGGTATCGGCGCCTGCGGCCAAAGACCCCAATGGCGCGGCGTACGCGTTCAGCCCGGCATCAATCGCCAGCTGGTAGTGATAATGCGGATCATAGGCCGCTGGGTTGACGGCGAAGCTGCGCGCCGGCCCATGCTCAACCCCTTGATCGACTGGCAAAATGACCATGCGGCCCGTGCCGCCCAGTTTGCCCGCCATCAGCATGCGGGCAAGGTTGGCCTTGGCGCCGGGGGTCTCGCCTTCGTACCAGTCGAGGATTTCGCGAACGCGCAGGGTGAGATTCATGGGAGATGGGTCCGTGTGACGCTGAAATGCCTTCAGCAGAATACGAGCCGATACTGCATTCCATTGGCCAGGGCGTCGGTTACTTTCAATTCGACACGACGTGGGCCATGTGGAATGAGGGTCGCGATCTTCATTCGTAAGTTAGCAGTTTGAACTGCGTCCGCGCCAAAAATTTCCCCAAGATCGCTGTCATTTGTCCGCTGCAGCTTGCTGTAGGATGTAACCACGTGGCCGCCCGTTCTAAAGGGGAGTCGCGCCCAGCATAGGCGAGGGTTCCACCTTCAGACAAACGGTGGCGGTAGCGTTTCGCTCAACATTGGCAAGCGCTTTTTATGAACGTCGTCGTCGGCAACTCGATAGTGTGCCAGGATAAGGGCGTAATGATCAAAGGCGGAAGGCGGCTACGCCGAAACCGCGCACGGACATGATTAAGGCGACGGTGGGCAACGTGGCAAAAGGCGCCGAGCGCGAGCTTGCGAAAGGAGTTGTGGCGAGCCTGCAAACTGCATTCGGTGACGTCGCCGGCGCGGGCAAGCATGACGTTGCGCTACCTCAAGGGGTCAAGCTCTTAGAGCGAATTCGTTTAACCCGGCTCGTATCAAGTGTCGGCGAAGAAAATTTTTGCGTTCTTGTGGCGTGAACTCTTGGAACACGGCGCCGATCCTGTCCCAGAGACCATCGAGGTTCGCTTGGCGGCATTGCGCAGCAGCGCTTTCAGCTCGGAGAAAGGCGTTTTTGATCGGTTGGAAGTCGGGGCTATGGGGAGGCTGATAAAGCAGCGTCGCTCCCGTCGGTTCGTAACCGCTGCTGTCAGCTTGCAATTGCGTTCAAATTGGTTTGAGGGCGGGTGAGATCTGCGTCGCAAGAATCCGACGCCCGCCAAGCATGGCGGGCGTCTTTAATGCGAACAGCCTGGGCGTCACTGGCAAACCCAAACCCAGTGGCCTTGATCCCAAACCCAACAAACACTGCCGAAGGGCATGCCTCCACCGTAGCCATAGTAGCCGCTCCAATCCCTGTGCTGATAGCGGTAGTGCCCTCCGTAGTCTGGCAAATACCGACCGTGGTGAAATGTGCCGGCTTGCGCCAATGACGCCCACAACATTGCGGCTGCTAGAACTGCGCCAGAAGTTAGCATTTTGCGCATAGGGTCCTCCCTATTCTTCTGATGGAGAACTATGACGCTTGGGGTCGAACACAAGGGCGCAGACCCCATCAATCAAGATTTTGTATCAAGCGCTCGGTCCGAAGCTTCTAATGCCATTGAAGCTATTGCATCGTTCAACAACAACTATGCGGTGCGCCCCCTTCAGTTCTTCAGGTCTCCATGTGGGCCGAACGAGCTATCGGCACAAATTAACAGAGGGGCTCTCATCATCCCGAGGATTGGCGTTTCAAAGATTGCTCTGTCAGCCTTGGCTGTGATTACGACGCCGACTTGCGGCCAGGATTCGCGGAATGAAAGCAGGAACCTCGGCCATGTACTGTCGGTATGCCGCGCCGAATTCGGCGAGCGCCTCGTTTTCCTCCGCTCGGGCGAGGCGCACGTACATGACGACGAGGACCGGAAACATCGCCAGCGTCAGCAATGTCGGCCATTGCAAGAGGAAGCCGAGCATGACGAGTATGAAACCGACGTATTGGGGATGACGCACATACGCGTACACTCCAGTGGTTGCGAGTTCGTGTCGGCGCTGCGCCTCATAGAGAACGCTCCAGCCCGCTGAAATCAAAACAAAGCCGCCACCGATGAGCGCTATGCTCGCCACGTGGAATGGGCCCCAATGCGGATTGGCTTTCCAGCCGAATATCATCTCAAGCAGATGTCCGGCATCATGCGTGAACCAGTTCACGTCAGGCCAACGGCTTTGCAGCCAGCCAGATAGCACATAGATTGTGAGCGGAAAGCCGTACATTTCAGCGAACAACGCTACGAGAAACGCGCTGAAGGCGCCAAAGGAACGCCAGTCGCGTTTCGTCTGCGGTTTGAAGAAGGTAAAGGCGAAAAAGATGAAGATCGCCGAATTGAGAATGACGAGCGACCACAGGCCATAAGCGGGAGCATCATCGTGCATAGGAATCATCCCAGATCATCGTGATTGTCAGCGCCGGCGTGGGGAGTCGGACTTCTCATCGGGGAGTCGTTGCTGGCGCTCTCCTGCGATCCATGCCGCCCATGGCCTCCGTGCATGAAAATGTGCATGAGGGGGCAGGCTAGGAGTAGCAAGTAAGGAAGCGCTCCGAAGAGATGAGCGGTGTGTTCCGTCACGAGATAGAACCCCGCGATCGCCAGGAACCCGATCAGAACCATGTTCCCTCGCGATGCGAAGTGACCGCGCTTCGGACTGTCAGAACTGCCTTTTTGCATATCGTGTGCGTGTTGCATCACTCGCTCCTTCGACATTGCGCCGGCCGACAGACGTTCTATTCGACGACCAGCCTGCCGCGGAACATGCCCATGGGGCATGCGAAATTGAATTCGCCAGACTCCCTCGGCAGGAACTCGACTGCGACGGTTTCGCCGGTGGGCAGTTCGGCGCTCTTTTGAAAGTCGGCGAAAATCACCTTGTCGGAGCACGACGCCGTCTCTTCGCGGCGGAAGTTGAGCCGCACCGGCTTGCCCCGCCGCACGATGATGGTGTCAGGCGTGTAACCGCCTTTCACCAGGATCATCGCTTCCTGATAGCCGCCGCTGGTTTCGGCCGCGCGCACGCCTTCCGTACGCTTGAGCCAGAAGAACCAGACGATGAAGGCGATCAGAGTGGACCCGCCGAACGCCACGATCAGGCGATCCGAGGACGTGTACGTCGCCGCGACAGGGGCCCGTGGGCCCGCCGCGGCTGGAGGCGTTGCGCGCTCGGCGATCGCGCTGTTTATCTCGTCAAGCGCTTCTTTCGCCGAAGCGAGCCGGGGATCGAGTTTCAACGCGGCTTCGAGATCCTGTTTGGCGTGCTCGAGATCTTCCTTACCCAGATAGGCCTTGCCTCGGGAGACGAAGGCGTCCGCCAATTGGGGATCGAGAGCGATCGCCTTGTTGTAGTCCGCGATGGCGGGGTCGAAGTCGTTTTTCGCTCGATAGGCCTCGCCCCGGCCAAGGAAAGCGGCGGGGTTCGGTCGCTCCGCGATGGACGCGTCGTAATCGGCGATCGCCTTGTCGAAATCGCCCTTCGCTTTGAAGATGGATGCGCGTTCTGCAAGCGCGGACGCCGCCTTGGGATAGAGTTTCAGCGCCTTGTCCAAATCGGCGAGGGCGCGATCAAGATCGCCCTTCGCTCGATAGGCGCCGCCACGATTAAAATAGGCCGTAAATTGATCACGCCTGCTCTGCCGTTTTAGACGGTCGATGACCTCCGTGCAGCCCGCGATCCGAGCGTCCGGTTCGGCGCTTCGACACCGCCCCCAGCGATCGCTCTGCGCCGACGCCGTCGCGGCGAGCAAAACCAAACAGAACCCGGCGAGCGCAAGGCGGAGCGGCCATGAGATCATGACGCGGTCCTCCTCGGCTGAAAGAAGCGCAGGCGATTGGCGTTACTGACAACCGTGACGGAACTGAAGGCCATCGCCGCCGAGGCGATAAGCGGCGACAGCAGGATGCCTAGGGCCGGATAAAGCGCGCCCATCGCCACAGGTATGCCGAGAATGTTGTAACCGAAGGCGCCGACCAAGTTTTGGCGCACGTTACGCATGGTGGCGCGGCTGATCTCGATCGCCGTGACAACGCCCTGTAAGCTGCCCCTGATGAGCGTCACGTCGCTTGCCTCGATCGCGACATCCGTGCCCGTGCCGATGGCGAAGCCGACATCGGCTTGCGCAAGCGCCGGCGCGTCGTTGACGCCGTCGCCCACCATGCCGACGGTCTTTCCTTCAAGCTGGAGTTTTTGAACCTCATGCGCCTTGGCGTCGGGCAGCACCTCCGCGAGCACGCGGTTGACGCCTACTTGGCTTGCAATCGCTTTAGCGGTGCGCTCGTTGTCGCCCGTCAGCATGACCACTTCGAGCCCCAAGCGAAGGAGGGCTTCGATCGCCGCTTTCGAATCGGACTTCACTGTGTCGGCGACGGCGACGAGACCGAGGCACTGCCCGTCGGCCGCCACATACATTGGTGTCTTCCCTTCATTGGCGAGACGCTCCCAGACGGTCGCGAGAGCGTCGATCGGTACGCCACGATCACCCATCAGCTTTGTGTTGCCGAGGAGGACTTGACGGCCATCGACCTCGCCGCTCACGCCATGACCCGGTATCGCAACGAATCCCCTCGCTTCAACGGGCGGAAGGCCGCGCGCCTCCGCACCCTTAACGATGGCTTCGCCAAGCGGGTGCTCGGAGCCGCGTTCGAGAGCCGCCGCGAGCCGCAGCACAGTCTCTTCGCGTTGACCGTCGACGGGAACCACGTCCGTCAACGAAGGCTCGCCGCGCGTGATCGTTCCGGTCTTATCGAGAATGATCACCTGGAGTTTCTCCGAGCTTTGAAGCGCATCGCCGGAGCGAATGAGGATCCCGTTCTCGGCGCCCTTGCCGATTCCTACCGTTAACGAAGTCGGCGTCGCGAGCCCCAGCGCACAAGGGCAAGCGATGATCAGTGTCGTGACCAGAACGATGGTCGCGTAGATGACGCGCGGCTCTGGGCCGAAGACATACCAGATCATGAAGGAGAGAACGCTCAAGATCATCACGGTCGGAACGAAAAAGCCGGATACGGCGTCGACGACGCGCTGGATTGGCGCCTTCGAGCCTTGAGCGTCCTTGACCATCCGGATGATGTTAGCGAGTGCTGTGTCCTTGCCGACCTTTGTCGCGCGGAACTTAAAACTGCCCGTCTTGTTGAGCGTGCCGCCAATTGCCTCGTCGCCGACATGTTTCTCGACAGGAATCGACTCCCCGGTGATCATCGATTCATCGACGGCGCTGGACCCTTCGGTCACCTCGCCGTCCACAGGGATCTTGTCGCCTGGACGGATCACGACTGTTTCGCCGGCGACGACCTCTTCTACGGCCAAGTCGATTTCCTTGCCGTCACGCAGCACTCGGGCGGTCTTGGCTTGTAGCCCGATGAGCTTTTTGATCGCTTCCGAGGTGCGGCCCTTGGCCTTTAGCTCTAAGGCGAGTCCTAGCGTAACGAGGGCGATCACCACGTCGGTCACGTCCCAGAAAACTTCGGCGAGCGCCATACTCGGGAAGAGATCGGGAAAGGCGACTGCGATAACCGAATAAAGAAAAGCCGCCGAAACGCCAATCGAGATCAAGGTGTGCATATTGGCGGCGCGGTGCTTCAACGCGTCCCACATGCCGACAAAGAATTGCGAGCCCGACCAGACGAGCACGGGAACCGATGCCACGCCAAGCAGCGCCCAGACGATACGCCGAGTGTCGCTGCCCGCCGGCATCCACTCACGCAAACCTGGAATCAGATCGGGATAGCTCAGCGCCATAACCGGCGCCGATACGATCGCCGCGAACCAGAACTTGTGCATGAGCGTGACATATTCCTGTTCACGCGCGATTTGTTCTGGATCGGCTCCCGTTTCAACGGCGGCCTTTATGTCCTGGGACCGTTGCTCGGCGACCCTGTGGCCGGAAGCTTCGATCGCCGCACGGATTGCGTTGAAATCGGTCTTTTGCGGGTCATATTCGATATCGACGGCGCTTGCGCCGAGATTGGCCGCAGCAGCGATGACGCCCGGCGTCCCCTTCAGGGCGGACTCGACGCGGGTCACGCAGGAGGCGCAATGCATTTGTGCTACAAAAACGCGAATTTTCGCGGCGCCCGGCACGTAGCCGGCGCCGCGGATGGCCCTTGCGAGATCGGCGATATTTACGCGATTCGCGTCATAGTCGATCGCCGCGATCTTGCTCGCGAGGTTCACTCGCGCCGATACGACTCCCTTTATTTCCTTGAGCGCCTTTTCGATCGCGGGAGGGCAGTGGGCGCAGGTCATGCCGCCCACAGTCAATTCTATGTGCTCACGTCGAGCAGCCGTGGACAATGCGCCAGTTGTCGGTAGCGTGGTGTCGATCATGGCCAACCCCGTCGTCTATATCCCCGGGTGTCTTCCTCTTGCGCTCGCGCAGTCCTCATGGATAGTGCGCGAACACCTCAGTCGAACCGTCGCGTTTCAGGAGCAGCACGTTGTAAGATTCGGCCGCACCATGCTCCATGCCTGGCGAACCCGTAGGCATTCCAGGAACGCTCAGCCCGATCGCGTCGGGCCGCTCCGCCAGCAGCCGCTTTATTTCGCTCGCCGGCACGTGACCCTCGATCGTGTAGCCTTCCACAATGGCGGTGTGGCAAGAGGCGAGTTCGGGCGTTATGCCGTGCTCCTTCTTGATCTTGGAGACATCCCTCGTATCGATCATCGTGACCTTCATGCCCGCATCTTCGAGACGCTTCGCCCATAGGTGACAACATCCACAGGATGGCGAGCGCCATGCGGTGATGTCTTGGGCAAGGGCCGCAAGCGGCGCAATAAGGCCAAGGGCGAAGACGATGGCCAAACTTGTTTTCGATTTTGACATGTCGGTCTCCCGGAAGGAGGACAAGCAGGCCGCGTGGACCTGCGCTCGTCGGTTCACTGGAACAGATATTTGATGAGCGCTATTATCGCGAGAATGAGAGCTATCAGGATCAAAATCCAGAAGAGTCCCATGCTCGACATGCCCCAACCGCTCATCATCCCGTCCGATTCCATCATGGGTAATTTTCCGTTTTGCAATCTTCCGCTCACTCCACGCGGCGAATTTCGTCGATGACATAGAGGCCTTTTGCATCGCGGCTCAGGGTGAACGTCACTTTAGCTCCCGGCGCCAAGCCCGTGAGGTCGATGCCGGGCGCGATGCCGAAAGCCATCGTCATGCCGGGCCAATTCAACGCGGCGATCGGCCCGTGCGTGATCAGGAGCTTGCGCTCGGTTGCATTGACGCCCTTGATGACGCCGTCGCCAGACGCCTTGTCTGCGGCTTGGGCGACGACGAGCCGTTGCGCGGATTCGACCGCGCCGACTTTTGTCGCGCAGAGCGTGGGGGCGATCGCCGAAGCAGCGAGAACCGCAACGAGTTTGACCCGGTGATGAGGAAGGTTCTGCATTATTTCTCTCCTTGGTGAACATCATTCCGCGCTTTGAAACGCGGATCGAATGGCCAGCGTCTTCGACAACCATGCTGTTTCATCGTCGCGCGGCGGGCCAAAGGGCTTGATCAGCATATAGATCGAAGGATGACGACAAGCGTCAGAACCGTCGAACGCGCCATCCCGCCAATCATCGAAACGGCGATACGCTGCATGATTTCTGATCCGGCGCCTGCGCCCCAGACGATCGGCGCGAGCCCCGCCATGCTGACGCCGACCGTTTCGGCGCATATATAACGGCGCTCTGAGACCTTTCATGGCGCAGGGCCGCTTTCCTATAAGAAACGGCCCCAGAAAAAGCCCCGGTCGGGCCGTTCCTATATAGCTGAAAGGGATTACGATATGGGCGGCTTCATGTTGAACATGCATTCAATCACGAGGCCTCCCCCGTCAGCGGCAGACCCACACCCATTGTCCCTGATGGAGATGCCAGCACACATTATGCCTGTGTTGACCCGGGGTGCTCCAATCGCGATGCCCGTGGCGGCTATGCCCGCCGGGGACCATTCCGTGAATCTGCGGATCTTGCCCCTGCATCTCTTGGGCCATTGCGGGGACGGATAGGGCCAGCATCGTCGCTAAGGCAATAGAGAGTTTAAGCATTGGTCTTTCCTCCTGTGAAGATTGTTGTGCATTGTTCTATGGAGCTGCGTGAATAGTTCCGTCCAACTCCTGTTTGACCTCGCCTTTTTCAGACAAGCCAAACCCCTTGATCAGCGCATAGATCGCCGGAATGACAACGAGCGTCAGAGCCGTCGAAGACACCATCCCGCCAATCATCGGAACGGCGATGCGCTGCATAACTTCTGATCCTGCGCCCGTGCTCCAGAGGATCGGCACGAGCCCGGCCATGATCGCGACGACCGTCATCATCTTCGGCCGCACGCGTTCGACCGCGCCGAGCATAATCGCTTCTCGTAAATCGGCGCGAGTGAAGCTTTTCCCTTTGGCTGCGCGTTTGACCGCGACCTCGCGCATCGCCGCATCGAGATAGATCAGCATCACGACGCCGGTCTCGGCGGCGACGCCAGCAAGCGCGATGAAGCCGACCGCCACTGCGACGGACATGTTGAAGTTCAGGAACCACATCAGCCACACGCCGCCGACCAACGCGAAGGGCAGCGACAGCATGACAATCAAAGTTTCGGTCAAACGGCGGAAATTCAGGTAGAGCAACAGGAAGATGATGAGTAGCGTCAGGGGCACGACCAGCCGCATGCGCGCCTGTGCACGCTCCAGATATTCGAATTGGCCGCTCCAAACGACATAAGCGCCTGGCGGGAACTCAATCGTGTCGACGACCGCCTGGCGCGCTTCTTCGACAAAGCCGCCGAGATCGCGGTCCCGAATATCGACGAAGATGTAGACCGCGAGCTGGCCATTCTCGGTGCGAATCGAGGTCGGGCCACGAACGAGTTCGACCCTCGCTACCTCGCCGAGCGGAACCGTCCCGCCGCCGGGTAAGGGAATCAGCACTTCGCTGGCGATCGCTCTCGGATTGGAGCGGAAGTCGCGCGGATAGCGGATGTTGACGCCGTAGCGTTCGCGTCCTTCAACCGTTGTTGTGACGGTCTCGCCGCCGAGCGCCGTGGCGATTGTCGCTTGCAGGTCGCCGATCATGAGGCCGTAACGCGCGAGCGCAGCGCGATCCGGCGCGATGTCGAGGTAGTAGCCGCCCATGACGCGTTCGGCGTAGGCGGAAGAAGCGCCAGGAACGTGTTTCACCACAGTTTCAACCTGCCGCGCCAAGTTCTCGATTTGCGCAAGATCGCGGCCGAAAATCTTGACGCCGATTGGCGTCCTGATTCCGGTCGCCAGCATGTCAATTCTGTTTCGGATCGGCATGGTCCAGGCGTTCGATACGCCGGGAAATTGCAACGCCGCATCCAATTCCGCAGTGAGCTTGTCGATCGTCATTCCAGGACGCCATTGATCCTTTGGCTTCAACTGGATGACGGTCTCGAACATTTCGAGCGGCGCCGGGTCGGTCGCGGTGGAAGCGCGCCCAGCCTTGCCATAGGCGGACTGAACCTCGGGGAAGGATTTGATGATGCGGTCTTGCGTTTGCAGGAGTTCGGCGGCCTTGGTGACCGAGAGCCCCGGCAGAGTCGTCGGCATGTAAAGGAGCGCGCCCTCATTGAGAGCGGGCATGAATTCGCTACCAAGCTGGCGCGCCGGAATGATGGTCAGCGCGAGCGCTCCCAACGCCAGCAGAATAGTGGCGACCTTCGCTTTGAGCACCAGACGTATGATCGGTCGATAGAGCCAGATGAGGGCGCGATTGATCGGGTTTCTGGCCTCGGGAACGATTTTTCCGCGCACGAAGACGACCATCAGCGCCGGCACGAGCGTCACGGAAAGAAGCGCCGCCGCCGCCATAGCGAAAGTCTTGGTGAAGGCAAGCGGGCTGAACAGGCGCCCCTCTTGCGCTTCGAGCGTGAAGATCGGCAAGAAAGAAACCGTAATAATCAACAGACTAAAGAACAGGGCGGGGCCGACTTCTGTTGCAGCGTCGATCAGTATCTCGATGCGCCGCTTATCCGGATGTGCGCGCTCCAGACGCTTGTGTGCGTTCTCGATCATGACGATGGCGGCGTCGACCATTGCGCCGATCGCGATGGCGATGCCGCCCAAACTCATGATGTTCGAGCCGAGTCCCAGCGCCTTCATCGCGGCGAAGGCCATCAAAATGCCGACCGGCAACATGATGATCGCGACGAGCGCGCTACGCACATGCAAGAGGAACGCAACACAGACGAGCGCGACAATGATGCTTTCCTCGATGAGCGTACTCTTTAGTGTTTCGATGGCAGCATGAATAAGCTGTGAGCGATCGTAAACCGAGACGATCTCGACGCCTTTCGGTAGGCCTGTCGCCATCTGCGCGAGGGTGGACTTGACATTGTCGATCACTGTGAGCGCATTGGCGCCATAACGTTGCAGTGCGATGCCACTCGCGACCTCGCCCTCGCCATTGAGTTCCGTGATGCCACGTCGTTCGTCGGGACCGAGTTCGATGCGTGCGACGTCCTTTAGGAGAAGCGGCGTGCCGCTTTCAACGCGCAGAACAATGCTTTCCAGGTCGCTCACGCCGCGTAGATAGCCGCGTCCGCGCACGATAAATTCGAACTCGGACAATTCAACCGTGCGGCCGCCAACATCGGCGTTGCTCGCTCGAATGACGTCGCGCACTTTCGACAGCGGAATGCCGAGCGCGCGCAGTCGGTTAGGATCGACAACGACATTATACTGCTTGACGAAGCCGCCGACGCTCGCGATCTCGGCGACGCCTTCGGCCTTGGCGAGGCCGTAGCGGATCGTCCAATCCTGGATCGAGCGCAATTCGGCGAGCGTCATATCCTTGGCGATGAGCGCATATTGATAGACCCAGCCAACGCCCGTCGCATCGGGACCAAGAACAGGCGTCACGCCCGCCGGCAATCTCTTACTCGCCGCGCTCAAATATTCGAGGACGCGGGAGCGCGCCCAGTAAATATCGACGCCATCGTCGAAGATGACGTAGACGAAGGATACGCCAAAAAACGAAAATCCGCGCACGACTTTGGAACGCGGAACGGTCAGCATCGAACTGGTGAGCGGATAAGTGACTTGGTCCTCGACGACTTGCGGCGCTTGGCCCGGATATTCCGTATAGACGATCGCTTGCACATCGGAGAGATCGGGAATGGCGTCGAGTGGCAGCGTGCGCAAGGCATAGACGCCCCCTGCGACCGCGAAGGCTGTGCCGACGAAAATGAGCACAAGGTTGCGCGCCGACCATGCGATGAGGCGGGCGATCACTTGCCAGCCTCCCCTTGATCGAGAGCTCGCAACGCCGCCTTCAAATTGCTTTCGGCGTCGATAAGGAAGTTCGCGGCCGTGACGACGCGTTCGTTTTCATTTACGCCGCTCTTGATTTCGACGAAGCCTTCGCCGCGTCGGCCGATTTTGACTTCGCGCGGCTCGAAACGCCCTTCGCCCTTGTCGACAATCGCCACTTGCCGCTTGCCCGTGTCGATGACCGCGCTTTCGGGGACAGTAAGCGCCTTCTCGTTGCCGCCGGCGGCGATGTCGACGTCGGCATACATATCTCCCCGCAGCAGTCCGTCGGGGTTTGGCAGTTCGATCCTGACACGCGCCGTGCGCGTCTCCATATTGAGATGGGGATAAATCAGCGCGACCTGCCCCTTGAAGGTTCGATCTGGGTAGGCCCTTGGTCGGACGTCGACCTTTTGTCCGGGGGCAACCAAAGCGATGTCGCGCTCGGCGATGTCAGCCAACACCCAGACCACCGAATGGTCGACGATGCGAAATAGCGCGTCGCCGGGCGCGGCGCGCATGCCGTTGAGCGCGGTCCGCTCGAAGATGTGTCCGTCCTGCGGCGCCCGCCATAGAATATGATGCGGGACGCCACGCGCGCGCGCTATCGCTGCAATAGCATCGTCATCAAGACCGAGGTTGCGGAGTCGGAGCCTCGCAGCCTCAATGCCCGCCGCCTCGATTGCTTCGCCCCGTCGCGTCTTCAGGACGGCGACATATTCGGCCGCCGCGCTTGAAACATTGGGGCCATAGATGCGCATGAGCGGCTGGCCCTTGCGGACGTAATCGCCTTCCACGAACTTCTCGACCGATTCGATGAAGCCCTCGAAGCGCAGGGAGACGATCGAGATACGGCGCGGGTCGAACTCGATCCTGCCCGTCGCGCGAACAGGGACGCTCAGCGTCCGACGTTCGACCGGTTCGGAACGAACCCCTGTCTTTTGCAACTTGCCGGGGCTGATTGTGATGGTCGAACTATCTTCGGATTCGTCCTCATAGACGGGAATGTAATCCATTCCCATCGAATCCTTCTTTGGAACGGGCGAGGTGTCGGGCAGGCCCATCGGATTGCGATAGAAGCGCACGCGCCGCTCTCCGCTCGCGGCAGATGCGACTGGCGGCTTGTCTTCGAAGCTCACATCTTCGCTCGCGCGCACTGGCAGGTAATCCTTGCCAGCCGATGTCTTTTTGGGCGTGAGCGAATAAGCCCGGCGACTGTCGGGATCGCGGTAGTAAATGATCGGGCCTGCCGTTGCAGGCGCCTTGTCCGAGACGTTAGGCCTCGCATCGTCCCGGGTTCCTGAGGGCGTGACCCATTTGAAACGTCCTTCGACCAACCAAGCGACGGCGGCCGCGACGACCGCAAAGCCGAACAGAAGAATGACGTAACGCCGCGTCATAGAGAGCCTCCAGCCAAACGTTCAAGCTCGGCGTATCGGGCTTGCTCTTCGACTTTGAGCTTGAGGATTTCGACTTCGATCGCGCGCAGTCGCCGCTCGGCTTCCAGAGACGTCGCCAAATCGGCGGTTCCAGCCGCAAAAACACTTCGCGCCATTTCTACCGACGGGCGCGCCGGATTGAGCTGGCGTTGTTCGACGATGCGGATCGCCTTGCGTGCCGCCTCCAGCGCGAACCACGTTTCGGCGGCATCGCCATCAACGCGGATTCGAATGGCGTCGTACCGCATCTGCCCGGCGCCGAGTCGCGAACTGGCAGCGCGCTGTTCGGCAGCCTTCGCCTCATATTGCAGCGAGACTTTAAAGCCAAGCATGAATTGCCCGGCGTTGTCGCCGGTGGGACGCTGCACAAAGGTCGCGCCAACGGTGACGTTTGGGTAGCAGGTTAGGTCCGTAAGCTCCTTTCGTTCCGGTGGTCGCGCGGCAGTCTTGACGCGGGAGATTAAGTCTGTGTCGACGACGCGACTCTGATGCCTCGCGGCCTCGGCGTCGGCCTCGGCGACGCCGCGCTCCAGATCGCGCTCGCCCCAGAACTTAAATTCCTTTTCGACGCCGATCCAAGGTTGGCCGACGCCGCGTCCATTCACGTCCCATGCTTGCAGCGTTACCGTCGGATCGGCCAGCACGCCAACTGCGCCCACTTTTTGCGCGGCCGCGTTGGCAGCCAGCGCAGACCCCGCCAATTCGCTGCTAAGCTGTCGCGCCAACGCGCCAACGCTGTCGACGTTCACGCCGGGAACTTCGCACTCCTTCGCCGCGATCGGAACTGTCCACGGCAAGTCCATGACCGGTCCAATCGCGGCGAGGCGGCCAAGGCGTCGAACTACTCTCATGGCGCCGCCTTTAAGACGAGCCGATTTTCGAGCGTACCGGTCTCGCCCTGGACTTTCGCCGCCAGCGAAACTCTCCACTTCCCCTCCATCGACAGATCGAGCTTGAAGCGATAGACGCCAAGTTCCGCGCTCGGCAGAGGCTCGATGCTGGCCGTCATCATCTCCATGCCGTCGGGCGCCATGTCGAGCCGCGTCGCGAAAATCACCGCGCCAGGAACAAGCTTGCCGTCTGGCTTGTGAATAAGGCGCACCGAGACGATTGCGTCACCCTTCTTGATGCCCTTTTCGATAAGCGTGAATTCGTAATCCTTGATGTCGGCTTGCGCCATTGGGACGCCGCCAAGCATTAAGGCGAGAGCAGTCAGGGCGACGACAGGGACGTGAGGCGAGTTCACAAACGGCATGAGGTCAACACAAGCCTTTCCTTGGCTCTTGGTCTCTCCGAACGCGCAAGCGCGCCAATAATGATGGGGGAACGCGAGTAAAACGCTGTTGGGCGCGCCAGGGCCAGCGATGATCACCGACCGTGATCCGGAGCACGACAAGCGTCGGAAGCGTCGCTCAAACGCTTTTTTCGCTGGTAAGCTGCCTGTAATCGACCACAATCACGACCGCCTCAGCACGCCGAAACTCACCATTTCATGCGGAAGTTGACGACTCTCACTACGCCGCGGCGATGCTCGCACTGGATATCGAGTTCATCGCCCTCGTGGAGCGACGCGAGAGAGGCAGCATCTGCTACAGGGATGTTTTGTATCGTCATCGCCGGCATCCGGATCTGCGGAATGGCCCCATGTGAAACCGTGATGCGACTCGCGGGAAGATCGACTTTCCGGACAACGACGCGTACCCACGGCGCTCCCTCGGAGTTCGCTTGGGTTGGCTGCTGGTTGGCGATACGTTTGTACCAATCGACGCATGAAGACGGCGGTCGCCAATGGCGAATGCCGCGCGTAGCCTCCGTCGGGCTCAGCGTCACAAAGCATCCACCATGATTTGACCCTTGTTCCTGTGCGAGGCCGGTTAGTGTCGTCGCCGCCAGGGCGGCGCCCGCGAGCGCCAAAGGTTTCAGGACCTTCATCATCGGTTTCACTCCTCTTAAACTCGGCTTTTCAGGCGACGTCGCTCGCCTGAGCCCTAAAGGCAGAGCGTGCGTGGGCGGAACGCGTGGACCAATAGTGCGCGCTGATAATTGGCAACGCCACTAATAATAGAGACGTAAGTTCGAGTATGGAACGAGTCAATGGCGTCAAACAAAAATAATTACATAGTATTATGTAAAGTACATCGCGCGCAGATACTCATTCTCCTGACGCGTATTATTGCGCAGACAGCATGAATTAGACGGCTTGTGATCTTTGGGTCGGGGCTGTCCACAACGCGTCCCAGCTCGCGCGCCGCTTGGCGGGACGCGCCAACGGGTGGCGTCCGACGTCCGGGCGTCGCGCTACTGCGGCCGACTATTGCGGCGTTAGGCGATTGGAGGCCGAAGGTCCGGCGGGCCGGAAAGGCCGCAGCGCTCATGGTCGTCACGCGGCGTCAATGGCGATGCACACGTCGCAATTATCGAAGTAATAACGGTTTCGTGCGGCGGCAGGATGGTTTGCGTCAGCCCGCACGTCAGCGTCGCGCAGCCGAGAGCGCCAGCGTCGTCACCATTCATGCTTTCGAGGCAATCATCCATATTCATCATGCCAACCATGCCATCACACTGGTGGGTGGCTTTGGACGCCCAAGCGCCGCTCATGCCGCTAGTCAATACGGCCAGCAAGGCGAGGAGGATGATAAATGATTGCGCCCGATGAGACATGTTCGCCAACTCTTAGAGAGTGAGAGGATATAATCCGAGCCGCGTCCCGATTCAACCCGAGCCCATCGTTCTTGCCGCGTCGCGCATTTTCGACTCGAATTTGGCGGGCCGGTGAAATTTAAGGGCGATCGCCTAAATTTTAGGCGACGTCCTGTTGCGGCTCCTCGTTTGGCTCGGCCAAAGGGACAATTCGCATGACTGAGAATAATACTTCGGGAAACGACGCATACCGAAAGGCGTTGCACAAGGCGCAGGTGGAGCTCGTCAAATTCCACAAGCACGTCATCGAAAACGATCGCAAGATACTGGTCATTTTGGAAGGCCGGGACGCGGCCGGCAAAGACGGGACGGCCAAGCGCATCACCGAGCATCTCAGTCCGCGCGAATCGCGAATCGTCGCGCTCGGCAAGCCCTCAGACCAAGATCGAAAATCCTGGTATTTTCAACGCTATGTGCCACATTTGCCGAGTAGCGGCGAGATCGTGATCTTCAACCGCAGCTGGTACAATCGTGCTGGCGTCGAACGTGTCATGGGCTTCTGCACGAATGAAGAATATGAGCAGTTCGTGCACACAGTGCCGATATATGAGCAATTGCTCGTCCATTGCGGCGTCACGATCATCAAATATTATCTCGACATCAGCCGTGACGAACAGGAAAGGCGGCTCAAGCGCCGACGAGAAGACCCGTTGCGCCAGTGGAAAATTAGTCCCGTCGATGAAAAGGCGCTAAGCCACTGGAAGGATTATTCGCAAGCGCGCAACGAGATGCTCCTGAGAACGCACAGCGTGTTCGCCCCTTGGACGCTTGTGAAAGCCGACGACAAAAAATCCGCGCGTCTTAATATCATTCGCGATCTCTTATCGCGCTGTGAATACGCCGGCAAAGGCGGCCATGGCGAATTTCCTGATCCCAATCAAGTCTTTCTCTTCGATGAGCTTCTCCTGACAAAAGGCGTGATTACATCCTGAGATAACTCCGGCCGCCTGGCTGTCGTCGCGCATCTCGCGCGACATGGCGATTTTGGCGCGCTGAGTTCATTCGGCCAGAGGGCTGACATGGGCTTCTGTCTTCGCGCAACCATCAAACGATGGCGCTATCGTTCGCGTCGCCAATGACGAGGCCCTTTGCGCCTGCCAACATTTGTGCGCCTTCTGACCAACCATCCGCTGCTGCGGAAGTCTTGTTGCTATTGCAAACGGCGTTTCAAAAATGGCGGCGAAGCTCATTTCTTCCATTTGATCACGCCAGACGCGCGCAGTTTCGAATATTTGCGAGACCTGCGCGATAGCCGCCCGTTCTCGAACTATGAAGTCGCTGTTATCGGCCACGGGATGGCGATGATCTCGGATCGCCTCAGCCAGCAGTTCGATTCCGCGCATCATCGGGCAGAACCGCTCCGACAGCAGATACCGACTTGTGCGCATAGGATGGATCCAGTGTAGAATGTTTGCAGTCCAAGGATTTGAAAGCGCCTGCACCCACGGGCTAATGACGGCGGCATAGATCGAATCGGCGATCTCCGAGACGGCGCGAACGTGTTCGAAGGCCTTTACCGGATGGGCGAATTTCAAGGCGGAGACCTCGCGTGGTTCGAACCGGACCGAATAGTTCGGCTTATGGCAATCCCGCTGGCCCGTTGGATTGTCGATTTTCATTTCATAGAGCCCCGGCGCCAGCGCTTCGATGTCTGCGAGGCTTTCCAGGATCGCGCGATGCTCGAACCGCGCGACTGACGCCGAGACGAAAATGCCGAGATGTCCAACGTGCGGATTGATGAGATAGACGATCCGCTGCCCAGCGCGTTTAAGATCGTCCGTGTCCTCATATACAGCGGGGATCCAGCCGAGCGCCTGATGCGGCGGCGTGATATTATCGCCATAGGAGGCGAAGATCACCAAGGGGTTCCGGATCTTACGTAGATCGGCGAAGCAGCCTTCGCAGATCCGAAACAAGCCCTGTTCGAGTTGATTGCCGATGAACAAGTTCTCGACGATGGCAAGAATCTCCTCGCGACTCAAGCTATGAAAGCCGCTCCACCAGCGTTCGAAATCAAGAAAGCGCTCGCGCTCGGTGTCAATGTGGGTGAAGAGCCGCGCGTATTTGTCCCAGAGCGCGTTTCCGGGATTCAACGTCTCGAAGTTCTGTGCGAGCCAGGCGCCATCGAAGCGCCCGTTGCCCAGATCGGCAAATAGATGCGCGAGCCATGCGCCGCCAAGTAGGCCACCAGCGAGTCGCGCCGGGTTGACGCCCGATTCCCCTGACCAATAGGACAGCGGCGATCCATTAAGAACAGCGGGTCCAACGAGGCCCTGGCAGTCGGCCGCAAGCAAGGCGATCGCCCAGCCGGCCTGGCAATTGCCGTAGAGCACCGGTCGTTTGCCGGGATGGCGCCTCGCGACCTGTTCGACGAAGCGCCGCAGCGCGTGCAGCACGTCGGCGAGGGTCTGGCCGTCGCAAGGCTCGGGAAAGAAGATCACGAAATAAACCGGATGCCCTTCGAGCAGCGCCATTCCCACTTCGGACTCGCGCTTGAATCCGCCGATGCCTGGCCCGTGGCCAGCGCGTGGGTCGACAATTATGACGGGAGCCTTTTCCTCATTGACGCAGTCGCTTGCGCGACAACCCTGTGCCTCGGTGATGCGCAGCAGCGCGTAATTGGCCGGTTTCTCGAAAGCGCGCGCGTCGAGGAGCAGCTCCCATTTGAAGTCGAGGAGGGCCGGCAGGCCAAGCCGTTCGTGTTCGAGCAGATTGTCTGCGCGCTGGCGCAACGTGTCCCAAAAGAGAATACCCCGTTCGATAACATCACACTGGTAGGCAAGGAAACTGGCGAACGAATCGCTTTTCGCTTCAGCCGAGGCCGCCGAAATGACGCTCACGCCGCCGCCCGCTTGCGCGAGGGAAGAGAGCGAGCTCTCACCTGGGCTCTCGTCGCCGACCTTGTTGGTGGAAGCCATTGCCGTGATCCTTTAAGAACCGCGTCCGCCAAGGCGGAACAGCTCAAAGCTGATTTTCAAGGTTGGCGGAATCCGTTTTCGGACAGTTTGCCAACAAAAGCCTGCATGTTGCCCATGCGGACCCCGTAGGGGGATCTCCGAACCGTTCGAGTGAGTCCTGTTCGTTGCGCGCCAGACGCGCGCAACTTTAAATCATCACGGGCGACATAACGAGTCGGGATCAAGCGGTATTCGCGAAACTGCCCGATCTCAGGATCGAGACGACCGAGCAGGTTGCCCATCTGCCTAGTGTACCAGATCGCCCTATCGCTCGTTGCGAGAGAAACGTACGGGAGCGAGCCGGAGGTTGGCACGCGCGCCATTCCTTGAAGGCGACATGAATGTCGTGAACAACGACGCCTGCGATCGAAGCGTCGCTTTGGAAGCTGTTTCCAGTCGGCGAAACAACGCTCATTGCGACCGCGAGGGTCACCAATAACTCGTTTCTTGCGGAACATCGGCATTTTTTCTTCTCGAGGCCTGTCCGCGCATGCTCTTCCCCGTTTGCCGCAGGCGTGGCCGGAGGTGCAGCAAGGGTTAAGGCGGCCATGGCGGAAGCCGCGGCATAGCGCATGCCGTGGAGCCGTGCGCCTAATGTACTTTCCGGACGATCATGAAAGGATCGGTGTCGGGCGATTTGACGCGCCATTGGTAACCGGCGAATAGACCATCAGCCGACAGTTTGCTTTGCGCATTATGCTTAAGAAGCTCGACGCCTCTCTGCAGAGCCACGATGAGCGCGCCGTCGATTTGCGCGTCCGTCCCAGAGAGTTGACACGGGGCAGTTGCGTCCGGACGGGAACCTCCAATTGCGATGGCGCCGTCGGACTGCGACCTGATGCTGAACACCTTCATTTCGCGAGACGGGAAGAACGACGATTCCCCCTGGCGCGAGAGCGCTCCAAGATAACCGCATAGCGCCCCCGGCCCACATAGTCAGCTTTTCGAAAACCCTTATGACGCAACTGAACGGCGGCGTCATTGAGTTGCGCTTCCATGTGCGCGTCCGGGCACCCCCGTTCTGCCTGTATCAGCGCAGGCACGAATATTAGGACGCCATCGTAAGAATAGGTGTAACTTCCATCGGCGTGAATTTCGACCCGCATCGAATTGCTCCGGGGCGAGCGTTCGAAAGAAGTTGCGCCTTTCAACCCCCGTACTCGTTTAACCCTATTTAGGGCCATATCCACTGGGGAGACGGTCGAACGTGCCCGAACTGTTCTGAGCTTGAGCTACAGGTCGGCCAGAGCGCACCTCATGGGGAAGCGAGATAACAATCCTCGTTTTGTCCGTCGCGCCGTGATCCACACATTGCCGAGCCGTGTGTTTCAGAGTGGATAGAAATATAGAGACGGGCAGGGGATTCGCTGCGCATCTAGGGGGCCGCCTTCGAACTCAAGGCCGACAGGCCGGTTCCACCGACCAGAACAATGTTGCGTTATTGGCGATGAAGGAGCCGCCAGCCAGATCGCGCACCAGTCCCAAGTCGATCGGCGTGTCCTCGAATGCAAAGTCGTCGACATCCTAGCCAAAGGGCATCTTGGCGACAGTCATATCGGATTGAGCGCGCCTGCTTCACCGATATCTCCGCCTTGAGGTGATCGCCGACGAGGCGTTGCGGCTCATGTTTTCATATGAGCGCCGTAACGAGCGTCTCGGCGCCCCCCGCCGCTGACGATGACGCGGCGCGCGAGGCTTGGCTTGGCGAGTTGTCAAAGGTCTGCGAGACCGCAAGGAGGTCTGCAGCATCCATCGCCGCCGACCGAGAGAGCGACCGCACGCACACCGAGGTCCAGGCTTGGCTCAGGCGCTTGGTTAGCCGCCAACGATCGCGGCCGTATCCATAACGGAGGACAAACGGGCGCGCCGAATGCTTAGAGTGGCTTCCTGTTTCAATAAAAAACGCCCCCAGCGCGGACTCGATCCGTCTCATTGCCATCTTGTGGATCGATAGGGACCGCACCCGCGTGGTGGCGGCGTTCGAGGTAGAGCGGCCGGCTGCGCGATCATCCATCGGGAGAAAGTTTCGGGGCAAAAGCGGATTGCAAGGATTTGGGGAGGCTTCTCAAGTTCCGTGCTTCCGGCGACGCTGCAGTGGTGACCAGGATCGAACGCCCGCTCGACTTTTCGAGTCGTTCGCGATCGTCAAACGCATCGTGAGAGTGGGGACAGTCCTGGAGCTTTGCCGAACCATGGACGGACACCTCCATAAGCGCGGACCGCGGATGATCGGCGTGCTAGGCGGCCTGGCCGGGGTGGAGCCTGACTTGATCCGGAATTTCCCGGCCCAGCCGGTCCGACCTCGGGGCATGTTCAGACCCGTGCATGCGCTAGCGAAGGGCGGGCGTGGGCAAGGGGCGCGGCCAGCGCGTGGGGTGACCGGCGAAGATGACCCTCGCGCAGAGACAGGTGTGAGTGCCGGACGCGAGCAGAGGAGGGATCCACGGCCGATCCTGACCGCTTCTGGGGGCAGTGCCGACGCATCTACAGGGCCGCCGCCAATGGTCGAGGCTGTGCGGCAGCCGAACAAGCGCACACCGGCCTGGCCGAGTTCGTGCGCCGCAAGGCCTTCGAGTCGACCGCAGCCGCAGTTCCCAGTCGGCCCGACCCACTTAGCAGTCAGGCTTCTCGGCCGGCTCGCTCTCAAGAAGGAATTTCAGGGAAAGAGGACGCTACATCCCCCCGCGCCCGATGAAACGCAATAACAGGGAACAATATATCCGATTCCGGGAAGCCTCTCTCACGAACTCACACATCATTTTTGCCAGAGGGCGAGGTCGCGTCGGAGACGGAGGTCCTTGGGTGCACCGATGATCGCCACGTATTTGGAAGCTCATCGACGATTGAATCACCTTCTTGGATTCTTCTTCGTTAGCTGCGCTGTAGGGATTCTCCTTGGCATCATCCATCGCAATTGGTGGTTTGCTGCTGCTTGGTTGGTGGCGGGGTCCATAGGCGGTGTGATTAGAGTCTCGGTGAGCCAGAGCGCGGTCACTCCCAGCACCCCCCAAAACCACGAGTTTGCCAATGAGCTTGCCGACCAACGTGCATTCACCGGCAAATTTCTGAAGTTCACCAGCCTACTCGCGGCGACTGTACTGGCAGCTGGATTCGCACTTGGCAATCCGTGGTGGGGCAACCTGCTCGCCGCCGTTATTACATGGTTCGCAAGCATGTTCGGCATACCGCTGCTATGCGCCCCTCGAAAAAATGGAGAGAGGGACATAGTCGAATAGCAATCTTTGCAGCTGACCGAAAATATTGATGCAAGCTTCTGAAGGCCCGCAAACGTCTCCCGACCCCCCGGAGGTTCAAGGGGCCCCCGACGCGCCCCGCGCGAATGTCTTGGGCCGCGTCGTCGCCGAGGGTGGGCCCGGGAATGGCATGTCCAGTGTCGCCATGTTGAGTTGGCCAATTTTTTCTTCGAGCGTCATAGCTACAAGAAGCGAATCGAATGAGGGTCATCGTGGCGCTCAGAGCGGCGACCCTCGCGGCGGAAGCGTGGAAGGACCCGTCTTGATGACTAAAATCCGCAGTATATTTCACGGGAGCATAGCCGATTTTCACGATGAGGTGGTCGCGATGCGATTCCGCGTGATCCGAAACGACTCCGCTAGATCGCGTCCAGCCAAGCTTGAGATTCCGAACGCCGCCGAAGACGCTAAACGCCAGATTCCCTGACGCCCCGGTTCATCCGGTTAGGAGATGCCTTCCCGCGATCGATCTTGCCGATCAAGGACGTAAGTGATGCTATAATTCAGCTTAGCAAAAAGGGCGAGATTCGATGGTGGAGCAGGCCGACACGACGTGTCAAACCGTCGCCGAACGGCGAACGGGAGGCGACGAATTCGCGCCGCAACTGAAAATGCTTTTGGAGGCGTTCTACGTTTCGCGCGACCGCGCCATGCTGCTTTGGCTCGGCGTGGGTCTTGTCGCCGTGGTCGCTGCGACCGCTTATGGACAGATCATGCTCAACGCCTGGAACCAACCGTTTTACGATGCTCTCTCCCGCAAAGATCTTCCGGCCTTCGGCTTCCAACTTATCGTTTTCGCCTATATCGCAGGCGCTCTGTTGATCCTGAACGTGGCCCAGACGTGGCTCAACCAGATGACGAAGATGAAATTGCGGGAAGCGCTGACACGGGACCTTTTCGCGCAATGGCTCGCGCCCAAACGCGCTTTTCTCCTCGCCGGCGCTAAGGAAGTCGGAGAGAATCCGGACCAGCGCATCCATGCGGACGCCCAGCATCTGGCCGAACTTTCCACTGATCTGGGCGTTGGGCTCGTCCAAGCGACGCTACTCTTAGCGAGCTTCATCGGCGTTCTGTGGATTCTGTCGGCGGGCGTGGTGTTCGAGTTCCAGGGAAAAAGCTTCGCTATTCCCGGTTATATGGTCTGGTGCGCGCTTCTCTATGCGGGCGCGGGATCATGGGCGAGTTGGCGCGTAGGCCGACCGCTGATCGCCCTTAACGGCGAACGTTATGCCCGCGAGTCCGATCTGCGCTTCGGCCTTGTTCACGTCAATGAGCATAGCGACGCGATCGCCGTCTACCGCGGCGAGGCAGAAGCGAGCGATCGGCTGCATCGAGAGCTTGATCGCCTTCTCCTCATTTTGCGTCGGCTCGTCGGCGCAACGACGGGCCTGACTTGGATCACGGCCGGCTATGGATGGTTCACGATCGTCGCGCCGATCGTCGTGGCGGCGCCCGCTTACTTCGCGGGGGATCTTTCTTTTGGCGGGTTGCTCATGGCCGTTGGCGCGTTCAATCAAGTACAGCAGTCGCTACGGTGGTTCGTCGATAATTTCGGCGTGATTGCGGATTGGCGCGCGACGCTCTTTCGTGTCGGCGGCTTTCGCCAGGCATTGATCGAAATGGACAAGCTCGGTGACGAGGCGAGCCGTATCGAACTCGTTACGACATCGGATGACAAGCTCCGCCTGGATGACTTTGGCGTCATTTCTCCCTCGGGGTGTACCATGTTGAATGAACCGCATGTCGAGATCCCGCCGGGAGATCGTGTCTTGATCGTCGGCGAGCCCGGTTCAGGAAAAACGACTCTTTTCTGCGCGATGGCGGGCTTATGGCCATGGGGAAGCGGCAGGATCTGCCTGCCGCCGGCGCAGAGCGTCATGTTCATGCCCAAGCGCCCTTATATACCTGATGGCGCCCTGCGCAGCGCACTCGCTTATCCGAATCCGCCACGCAGCTTCTCGGATCAGGAGTTCATCGCAGCTTTAACGAAAATGGGCCTGTCACATCTATCGCGCTGGCTCGATCGTGTCGCGCGATGGGACAGGGAACTGAGCGAGCCGGAACAACAAAGTCTCGCTTTCGCGCGCGTTTTGCTTCACAAGCCGCGTTGGGTCTTTGTCGACGAGGCGATCGAGTCTCTTGCTCCGCAGGCGCGCAAAACGCTTTTCAACATCTTCGAGCAGGAATGGGCGGCAACAACCCTCGTTCACATCAGCGGACCGCAGGCTAAGGACGAGTTCTATACGCGTGTTCTTTATTTGACCATGAATCCTCAAGGTCAGCGACTAAGGGCTCCCTGCGTGCCGTGTGATCCAGAAGCCCGAAGGCGAAGAGCCGTCCTTGCAGATAAACAATAAGTAAACCCGCATGGCGCCCATGCCCCCTAGGATCGTTCGCCGATGACAATCGCTCAAAACGACCGGATCATCTCCCAACAAAGGCCGGTCCTATCGGATGCGGCGCTGCTTGATCTCGTGCAGCGGCAAACGTTCCTCTATTTTTGGGAGGGCGCGCATCCCGCGAGCGGCCTTGCGCGCGATCACATCAGCCTCCTTGAAGAGCCACAGGATGATTGCGTCGCGATCGGAGGTTCCGGCTTTGGCGTCATGGCCATCATCGCCGCGACGGAAAGGGGATGGCTCACTCGGGATGAAGCTCTGACGCGTCTTGCGCTCATGCTCAATCTCCTGGAACGCGCGCCCTGCTATCACGGTCATTTTCCGCACTTCATGAATGACCGAACCGGCGCCTGTTGCGCGCCCAGAGCCGGAGTGTCGTGCTACAGCTGCGGCGGCGCCGGCGGCGCGACCATACCCTTCAGTCGGAAGGACGACGGCGGCGATATCGTCGAGACCGCGCTTTTGTTTCAGGGCTTGTTGTGCGCGCGACAATATTTCGATCGCGATACGTCCGCCGAGAAAAGCCTGCGCGACCGCATCACCTGCCTGTGGCTCGATGTGGAATGGAACTGGCACGTCCGCGAAGGACATAGCGTGCTGACTTGGCATTGGAGCCCCAACAACGGCTTCAGCCTTGCTCATGAAATCCGCGGCTGGAACGAATGCCTATTGACTTATGTCCTTGCCGCCGCCTCGCCGCGCTCTCCAATGGACTCGTCAGTCTATCACGACGGCTGGGCGCAGAGCCGGAGCTTTTTGAACGGCCATTTTTATTACGACATCGAATTGCCGCTCGGCCCTCCTTATGGCGGGCCCTTGTTCTTTTGCCATTATTCCTTCTGCGGCCTCGATCCGCGTGGGCTCGAGGATGTCTACGCCAACTACTGGCGACAGAATACGCATCATGTGCGAATCAATATTGAACATTGCATCCGCAATCCCGGGAATCACAAGGGATATGGACCATCCTGCTGGGGCCTCACGGCGAGCGACGATCCGGGGGGTTACTACGTTCACGCGCCGGGAGACGATAAATGCGCTCGTGCGTGCGCGAGCGGGCACGTTAGTGTGCAATGTTGCAAGCGGCATGCGCCGGATGAGGACAATGGCGTGATTGCGCCGACCGCGGCATTGTCGAGCTTCCCATATGCGCCGGAAGCGGCGCTTCGCGCCATGCGGCATTTTTACGATAAGCTCGGCGACAGGCTTTGGGGTCGTTTTGGTTTTACCGATGCGTTCAGCGAGGACGCCGATTGGTTCTCCCATACCTATCTTGCAATCGACCAGGGACCTATTGTCGCGATGATCGAAAACCACCGCACGGGTCTGTTGTGGAATCTTTTCATGAAGGATCCCGATGTGCAGGTTGGATTGCGTCGGCTCGGATTTCAAAGCCCGCATCTCAAATAGGACCCCCGCAGGGAGCTGTAAAAGCCAGCGGTCAAAGAAAATGCGATGAGCGGCAATGCGGGCACACTTTTGGAATGGATGGAGCGGCAATATCTGCTCTCCGCCGCCGCCATGCTCAGGGCGGTTTCAGCAACCGAACTCGTCAAAGTTCGCCGTCATTTTGGGCAGACCATTCGGCCAGCGCCTGGATCCGTCCTGGCCTCTCCCGAGCTCGCTTCTTACGATCCAAATCCGGACTATTTTTTCCATTGGGTGTGCGATTCAGCGATCGTCATTGACGCTTTACGCGTATTGCTCGCGGAGCAGACGCTGGGGTCAGATGCAACTCGTTATCTCGTCGATTTTGTCAATTTTAGCCTTGGCCTTTGCCAGCTCGATGGCCGCGCTTTTTTGCGTCGTGGGGATTATCGCCGAGCGATTGATCCCGCTTTCCTCCCTCACGCGCGCAGCGACCGTGATCTTAGTCAAGTCTATGGGGACCGCGTCCTTGGCGAAGCGCGTTACAATCCGGACGGGACGCTCGACATTCTCAATTGGGCTCGTCCGCAAAATGATGGGCAAGCGTTGCGCGCACTCGCCGTCTTGCGCTTTTACCAGTTCGACGCGTTTCGTGAGCGTGCGGACGAAATGTTGGTCAAGGCGCTGCTCCGATGCGACCTCGACTATACGAGAGCCCTGTTTCGATCTTTGGGAAGAAGTTTCTAGTCATCATTATCACACGCGCCTCGTGCAATATGCAGCGCTTGCCGATGGGGTCGGCATGGATGGAGGCGGCTGGCGACGTGACGCGTGCGCAAGCCTATCGCGCGGCTGCGCAAGAAATCCGTCAGCGTCTCGACGCCCATTTCGATCCTGATGAAGGCGTTTATGTCTGCCGCTTCGCCAACGCGGCGGATAGGCCGAGCGCCGCGCCTGCGAGGCGACTCGACATGGCTGTGCCTCTTGGCGTGATTCATGCGGCGCGGGCGGAGGGGCCTCACAGCGTCCTCGATCCGAAGGCGCTTGCCACGCTGGCGCGGCTCGAGGAGTTTTTTGAGAAAAAGTATCCCATCAACCAGGAGCGTGCGTCAGATTGCGCTCCTGCTATGGGACGCTATGCCCATGATTCATATTGCAGCGGCGGAGCCTATTATTTTTCGACGTTCGGAGCGGCACAGTTTTACTTTCGCTTCGCGGAGGCAATCGGCAGAGGGGCAATGATTCCGGTTTCGGCAGGAAACCGGACCTTGTTGGCGGATATGCTCGGCGAGCCTCGCGCGGCGCTCGCGGCTGCGTCGGTCGAACCACCGTTCAGAGAAAGGCTCTTCAAAGCGTTTCTCGCTCGCGGCGATATGTTCATGGCCATGGTGCGGGCGCATACGCCGGCCTCGGGAGAATTGTCCGAGCAATTCGATCAGACGACTGGCGCGCAAACGTCCGCGAAGAACTTAGCCTGGAGCTATGCTGCTTTTGTCGCTGCGTTTGCGAGCAGGAGAGCGGCCCGTCGTCTGATGGCGTGCTGATGTCGCGCAAGCTCGGCGAGGGGTGTCAAGACACCCGAATAGGCGCCGCGCGCCGTGGAGCGTCAGCGGTCTTGCCGCAGCGGCCAGCGCCCGACCGCCAAGGCGCCCCTGGTGAGCTCCTCGGCGACGGACTCGAGATGGCAAAGCTCATCCGCAACAATCGCCGTGATCTCGTTCCCCAACTCGCTCGCCCGACCGGAACCGCGCACGGATACCTCGATCGCCTGAGGCTGATCCACAGGACTGCCTATTTGGCTAACGATCAGGCATTGCGCTTCGGCAATGTCCGCCACGTCCTCTATCAGACGCTGCGCAATCAGACCGGCGGCGATGTTATATAGCTTGCCGACATGCGTCAGGGGATTCTTCCCGGCCACGGACTCCATGGTCATCGGCCTGAATGGAGTAATGAGTCCGTTGATGCGGTTGCCGCGGCCGGCTTCCCCATCATCGCCTGCCTCGGCCGAGGTTCCTGTGACGGTCAGATAAATGCTGCAGGCGGTTGGGTTGTCGGCCGCGTTTACCTCAAGACTGATGTTCTCGACTCCATGCTCCTTTGCGATCTGACGCGCAACGGCGGCAATCATTCTTTTGATGTCCAAGTAGTCCGCAAGGCTATGCACGAAGTGATCGATGATCGCACAGGCGATCGTAAGATGGATATGCTCACCCTGCCGAATGCCCATTACCTTGATGTCTCTCCCAATCTCCTGATGGCGACCCTGTGCCATAGCGCCGAGATGCGCCTCGACGGCGTAGACTATTGTCTCGAGACGGCTCAGCGGCGCATAACCCACACCACAGGAGGTATCGTTGGCTAGACGCGCCCGTCCGGATCGCCGCGCGAAGAGGTCGGTCAAGTCGGCTGACCCAGGCCGTACCAAATTACGCACTTTGATGTCCCGCCCCGTATCAATGGTGGGGAGATGTTTGGCGAACCATTCGGCGGCAACTTGATGCGCCAGATCTTCGATAGGCAGATCCTTTCCTTGGAAAGACCCCGTCGCCCTTCCAGCGACGAAGAGCTCGATAGGGCGCGAGATCTCACCGCCGCCAAACCGTGGCGAAGACGCGCCACCGGCGAGCAACGCTTTGTCGACATTGTGGTGAAGCACCTTGCCGCATTCCAAGAGATAGAGGCGCGATAGCGCTAAACTCATCTGTTCGGCAATTTCATCGCAGATTGTATCCGGATGACCCAGGCCCTTTCGCTCGACGATCTCAAAGTCAAGTAAGTCCCCGCTCGGGTGATCGAGGTCGCGAATGAAGAGGCGCTCAGGCGTCACGAGGTCGGTTTCCTCTTCCCTATCGCTGAGGCATGAAAGCCCGCGAAAGGTTCGTAGCCGCCATTAGCGCTGCAGGCTTGGAACGCACGGTGGCGCACTCGATTTCACATCATGCCCATCGGTAGGTCCATGGGACCGAAGACAATGCTAACCGCGATCCTCTTTTCATCTATATTGAGCACATTGTCACATTATATAGCTTGTTGAGCTAAGCAAGCGTCTGCCGCGCCACTCTGCGCTGAAGAAGCGCCAATCGAGCACATCCCACCGCATGGGGTGTAGACACCACACTTATCATGACGGCGATTCTCGGCGGCACGAGGTTATGCTGCCGAATAAGCGTCGACCGTCGAGATCATAGCGGTGCAGTCCAGTTACAAGGGCCACTTTTTCTACTTCCGCTCGCCGGATCGGGTGAAGTTTGACTGATCGCCAGCGCCCCGTGTGGACCGGATGGCCGGTTCGACACAAGCTAGAGAGCACAGTCATGAAAGCCATCGATAAGCCAGGCTGCCGTGAGTGGGCGCGTAGCCCTCGATTGTCCAGGAACCCGATCGTCGCTGCCGGCATTCATTAAGCCCCTTTTGTATGATAGCGAGATTGGGCCGCTGAAACTGGAGCAGGTTTTCAAAACGGGATGGGGCGAACGACATGCGGAGAACATCGATACGCGATCACGCCTGGCTCTACCCGATACTATCCTTGGTGCTCGCCGTCGGCATTCTGCTCGCTTTCGGACTCACCTGGTGGCATGCATTGGCCGTTACGGCGCTGCTTGGATGTCCGCTCGTCGTGTTGTGGGGCCTGATTTTCAGTTGGTCCCAACCCGAGCCCGGAAGTGAGCTAGCGCCGGAGACCGATGGCGTGACCATCGAGTGGATTGCGCCCTTTTACGACCGTTTGTGCACGTTGCTCGGGTTGGGCCGCGCCTTCCGGAGGCAAATTCTCGAGGTGGCTGCCCTAAAGGCGGGCGAGCGCGTCCTCGATGCCGGTTGCGGAACCGGCGTATGGACCCGTCTTGCCGCCGAGGCGGTCGGCTCTTCGGGTCAAGTCATCGGCTTCGACCCTGGTCCGACGATGATCGCGATCGCTCGCCGTAATGCCGCCCGGGAGGGAAGCCGGGCGACCTTCGAGTTGGCCGCTGTCGAGGAGCTTCCTTTCGAGGACGCCAGCTTCGACGCGGCGCTATTGAGCTTAGTCCTCCATCACCTGCCGGCCGAAGTGAAGCGAAGCGGTCTCAAGGAAATCGGCCGTGTCCTTCGGCCGGGCGGGCGGTTGATCGTGGTTGACTTAGACCAATCTAACAGCGTGCTGTCGCGGATCGTTTTGTGGCCGCTGTCGCATATAGGGAGCTCGGCTGACACCTTCGATGGAAAGATACCGATCTATCTGCGCGAGGCTGGGTTAAAACCCGTCACCGTCGAGGGGCAGTGGCGAAAGTCGTTGACCTTTTGGCGGGCAATGAAGCCTCTGTCGTCCATCGCCTCCGTGGAAACGCCTTTCAAGTGAACTGACCGAGATCGACTCGTCGAAGACACCGCTTGCACGAAGGGAGTGAATGGCAAGCGCCGCCTGATCTGAAAATGCATTTTTCGCGGACGACTAGCGAGTTTTAGCCGAAGCTCCTCCGGCAAGGCCGCAGCTAGGTGCTCCAGCGCGCCGATGACGACGTCAAGGTCCGGCGTGCCCAAATTGACGCCCACCCTCGCGCAAATTCGCGTTCTTGCCTCGGCGTCGACGAGCGCCGGTAAGAAAAAATCGGAAATTTGGGGAAATTAGTGACCGCTCTTTTTTTGCGGCCAAACGGCCCGTGATGTCGGCATTGAAGTCAGACGCGAATCGGGAGCGAATTTCAACGTGGGCGGTCTACGTCGTAACATCGAAGGAGTTCCGGCATGGCAGAGAACTACGCCCAAGAGGGCGATGCCATCATCGTCCCGTCTCCCGCTGGCGGTGTCAAACGCGGCGAGTTCGTTCTTGTGGGCAAGCTCGGGGGCGTCGCGGTGCACGCGGCTGACGAGGGCGAGGAAGTCGAAATCGCGCTCGAAGGTTGCTTCGATTTCCCAAAGACGAGCGACGCTCTCTCACTTGGCGCTCCCGCTTATTGGGACGCGGGCGCGAAGAAAATCACTGCGACAGCGCAAGGCAACACCCGGATCGGCGTAGCGATTGGTGCCGCTTCGAGCGAATCAGAGGAAGTGCGCGTCCGTCTCGACGGTCATATCTCGTAAATCACAGTATGCCTTGCGGTAGCTCCCGGCGCGATCCGCGCCTCGAACACTCGAAGCGACGCGGGGCGCAAAGGGAACTGAGCATTCCGGCGCGCCGAAGGTGTAAACTCGTGCACTACCAATTCAGATTTAACCGAAAAGCGCCGCTACCGGCGACGGCTTCCGCAGTCGATCAGACAATTCGGCGACCATTCTGTCGAACGTCTCAATCAGATTGTCGCTGGACGAGCTTTCTCGATCGAAGCTTGACCTCGACCAAAAACGACGAACGGCCGCCGCGACATCTTTATGCAGTACGAGCTTGTTTTTGTCACAACGGAAATGGGTTCGACAAATGCGCCAAAGGACAACAGCAGGAAGCAAAGATGCAAGCGCAATTCATTGTTTCTTTTGCTGCGCGCTCCACGGCCTCGAAATTTATGCGACTGGTGCATAACGTTTATGAGGTGGATGCCGCGGCGCAATAGTCGGTCACGGAGCGGCGGCGTAAAACCTGGCCACTTTTGAGCTTCCCGCTTTCGCCATGACATTGGCCCGGCGGATCTCGATGATCAGACCCTGACGCTTAGTTCATGCGCGATGGCGATCTGCTAACGATGTTCTGCGGATGGCCCTCGAGGAAGGCGCGGATATTTGCGACCGTGGTCTCGACTATTCGGCCTACGGCTTCCCTTGTATTGAAAGCGCTATGCGGAGTGACGATTACATTTGGCATCCGAAGCAGTACATGATCCGCCACGAGATCGCGCAGGTCGTGCTGATTGCAGAAGATCGAACAGATAAGTTCGGCCTCCTCGCGGATCAAAGGCTCGTCGGGCAAGACGTCGAGTCCGGCGCCAGCCACCTTGCCCGAGCGGAGCGCTTGGATCAGCGCAAGAGAATCGATCAGGCTTCCGCGCGCCGTGTTGACGATGATGACGCCGTTCTTCATCCGCGCGAACGTTTGGGCCGAGAGCAGATGATAAGTCGCGGGTGTCGCCGGAGCGTGGAACGTGATCACGTCCGAGTGCGTGAGCAGCTCATCAAAGGTCGCGTAGCGGAATCCGAGATGTTCGGCGAGCTGCGAATCGGTCGTCACGTCGTAAGCGAGCACGTTCATTCCGAATCCTTTGGCGATGCGGATCACGTGGCGGCCAATGCTTCCTGCGCCAACGATGCCGATCGTCTTGCTCGCGAGATCGAAGCCTTGCAGGCCTTCAGGCGAGAATCGGCCGGAACGCGCGCGTTCCACGGCCTCTAAGAGGCGATGGCTGAGAGCAAGCAGCAGCGCGAAAACGTGCTCGGCAACCGTGTTTTCGCCGTAACTTGGGACGTTGCAGACCGTGATTCCACGCTCCGCGCAATAGGCCATGTCAATGTGATCGTATCCGGTCGATCGAGTCGAGATCAGCTTCAGGGATGGGAGCTGTTCGAGGATCCCGCGGCTGAGCTCCGAATAGATGAATGTTGAAATCAATTCTGCATCCAAGAAGCCATGCACATTGGCGGCGCCGAGCGGCTCCGCGACGAGCCGCAGTTCAGCGGCGGAGGCCAAGCTACTGAATGCTGCTCGTTCGCGCGATTCGGCTTCGAAGATCACGATTTTCATGTTCCGCCCCCTTTATCGTGACAGCTGAGAGACGCGGCGATTGAGATCGTCTCGCGAACCGCGAAAAACCCCGGCTTCACTTTCGTCGCCTTGTCGACATTCGCGCGTCAACGCTCCGTCAGTTCATTGACAGGGCCAATAGGATTCAGCCTTCGGTCCATAACGCCTAACTGATCTTCATCTCTAACTCTGCGTCCTCCGCCGCCGCCACGTGGCGCTTCACCGCAATAAAACTGTCCGGCGTGACCGACATGGAGTCGATTCCACATGCGACGAGAAACTCGGCGAACTCGGGATGGTCGCTGGGCGCTTGTCCGCATAGCCCGACCTTTGCGCCGGCCTTGCGGGCTTCGACAATGACCGTTTGAATCATCCATTTCACCGCCTCATCCTGCTCGTCGAAGAGATTTGCCAAATCTGTCGAATCGCGGTCGACGCCGAGCGTGAGTTGGGTCAGGTCGTTGCTGCCGATCGAGAAGCCGTCAAAACGCTCGGCGAAGGCTTTCGCCAAGATCACGTTGGAAGGGATTTCGCACATCACATAGACCTGAAGGCCGTCGTCGCCACGCTTCAAACCATTGGCCGCCATGACCTCGAGGACGCGGTCGGCTTCCTTCGTTGAACGGCAGAAGGGAATCATCACGACGACATTCTTGAATCCCATCTGCTCCCGCACGCGGCGGATGGCGCGGCATTCGAGCGCGAACCCCTCACGGTAGCGCGGAGAATAATAGCGGGAGGCGCCGCGAAAGCCGAGCATCGGATTTTCTTCCTTAGGCTCGAACTCGCCGCCGCCGATCAGATTGGCGTATTCGTTGGTTTTGAGGTCGCTCATCCGCACAATCACGGGAGCCGGATGGCGCGAGGCTGCGATGCGCGCGAGCGCCTGGGCGAGCCGATCCACAAAATATTCGGTCTTATCGTCATATCCGGCGGTCAATTGCGCGATGCTTCTTTTGGCGTCTTCGTTCTTCAGCGTGTCGAAATGGACAAGGGCCATCGGATGAATCTTGATGTGGTTGTTGATGACGAACTCCATGCGCGCCAGCCCGACGCCATCGGCAGGTATGCGCCACCAGCGAAACGCCGCCGCTGGATCGGCAAGATTGAGCATGATCTTCGTGTGCGTCGTTGGTATAGCGGCGAGGTCGAGACCTTCGGTTTCATAATCGGCCACGCCTTCATAGACGAATCCCTGATCGCCCTCTGCGCAGGACACGGTTACGACCTGTTCATCATGCAGGACATGGGTCGCGTCGCCGGCCCCGACAATCGCCGGCAGACCAAGCTCGCGACTGACGATGGCCGCATGCGACGTCCGACCGCCGTGATCGGTAATGATGGCTGCGGCCCGTTTCATGATCGGCACCCAATCCGGATCGGTCGTTTGCGTGACCAGAATGGCGCCGTCTACGAAGCGCGCGATGTCGCGAGCGCTTTCGATCACGCAAACCTTGCCCGCCACCACGGCGTCGCCGATGGCGAGTCCTGAAACGATCTTTCGGCCTTTGTTCTTGATCCGATAGGTCATCAGGGCGCTCGCTTCGCGTCGCGACTGCACCGTTTCAGGGCGCGCCTGCACGATGAAAAGTTCGCCGGTCTCGCCGTCCTTGGCCCATTCCATGTCCATGGGTTGGCCGTAATGGTTCTCGATGACGCAGGCCCAGCGCGACAAGGTCAGGATATCCTGGTCGCTGAGGACAAAGGCGGCGCGTTCGGCCTTGGAGGTCGGAACGTTGCGCGTCGGAAGGTCGCCGTCGCTGGCGTAGATCATCTTGACGGCCTTGTCGCCGCGCTTTTTCTCGACGATCGGCGACAGCGCGGAGTCGGAGAGGAACGGCTTGAACGTCAGATATTCGTCGGGGTCGACGGCGCCCTGAACGACATTCTCGCCAAGACCCCAGGCCGCATTGATCAAAACCACCTGGTCGAAGCCGGTTTCAGTGTCGATCGAAAACATCACGCCCGCGCCGCCCATGTCGGAACGCGCCATGCTCTGAACCCCGACCGAAAGCGCGACCTTCATATGGTCAAACCCTTTCGCTTTGCGGTAGCTGATCGCGCGGTCGGTGAAGAGCGAGGCGTAACAGCGCCGGCAGGCGTCGAGCATGGCCTGTTCTCCCCGAATGTTGAGATAGGTCTCTTGTTGCCCCGCGAAACTGGCGTCGGGAAGATCCTCCGCCGTCGCGCTCGAGCGGACGGCGACGTCGGCTTCCGCCTTGCCCATGCGTCGGCAGAGGTCGCGGTAGGCGCTCGTGATCGCAACAGCCATTTCGGGCGACCAACTGCCGCGCAAGACGGCGCGGCGGATGGTTTGGCCTGCTTCGGCAAGAGATAGGCGGCCCGCTTCGAGTTCGGCGAGCGTCTCGGCTATGACAGCCCTCAATCCGTTGCTGTCGATGAAGCGCCAATAGGCGTCAGCCGTCGTCGCAAACCCGGGCGGGACCTTGACGCCCTTTGCGGCGAGATTGGCGACCATTTCGCCAAGCGAGGCGTTCTTGCCGCCAACGCGCGCAACGTCGTGACGCGTAATCTCTTCGAACCATACGACGTGTTGGGCGTCAGCAGCCATTGGGTCCTCCCGCTCGAAGGTTGTGCGCTCTCTGACTTCGTCAGGGCCTATTCGATATCAGAGCATATTGGCCGCAGATCATCACCTCTGCGCAAATCAAAACGTTGCGTGGGCGCTTTGCCGATAGACTCATCGCCGGACGCGGCCGTCGCCCGAAGTATTACTCCCAGCGGCCGGCGCGGCCGGGGAGTTCCTCCATATCGAGCTGTCATCTGCTCATTTCGGGCGCTCTTCCGACGAAATTTCCGGTTCAGACAGAGATCATGCGGTTTCGGATATATGTTTCCTCATATTGGAAAACGATTTGGGGATTTACCAGAAGCGCCGCCGCATCCTTATCGCAGTAATGCAATAGCGACAGCAGATCCTTGATTAGGTTCAAACGCGCCAACCGCTTTACGTCGGCCCCTACAACAGTCCAAGGCGTGACTGGATTGTGCGTACGCGCGAACATCTCATTTCGCGCGACGCTGTAGCCGTCCCAGTGCTTGATGGCTTATGCGTCGATCGGACTCACTTTCCATTGCTTGAGCGGATCTTCGCGGCGGTCTTTCAGTCGTTTCTTTTGTTGATCGCGACTGATATCAAGATAGTATTTGAGAAGCTTTTAACGACCCCCGCGACCCGCGCCGACGAAGCTTGAAATGCCCGAATACGCCTTCCTTGGCGATGCCAGAATCAAGGTCGGTTTAAAAAGGGCCGAATAAAAAAAGGTGCCGCATTTGCCGACAGAGAGCTTGAGAACCCCGCGTCAAGACGATCTCGGTCTCTTGCGAATTGCAAACGAGCTTGGGTTCTCGATCAGCGTCCTGCCCAACAGCGCGATCTTCGCTATGCGGCATGGGCGGAACATGATCAACCGGTCGCTCGCCTCGCCCATCGCCGGCGGAATGACGCGTCTTTATCTGCGCCTCGGCGGCCTCGAACCGATGCTTTTGCCCGTCATCGGCCCCGACGCTCGATGCCGCATCGGCATGGCGTCCGATCGTTTTGCTTGGGAGGGCAAGACGTCCGCCATACGCCACCGGGTCACACTTTGGTTGCATCCCAGCGTGAACTTATGGCTCTGGCGGGTCGAACTCATCAACGGGCGCCGCCGCGGGACGCTGCCTTGCGATGTCGTGTTCATTCAGGATCTCGGTCTTGGCGAAGAGAGCTTCTTAATGAGTAACGAAGCCTACGCATGCCAATATCTCGATCACTATGTCGCTCGGCACCCGCGTATGCATCATATCCTGATGAGTCGGCAAAACCTATCGCAAAATGGCATGCATCCTTGGGTCGCGCATGGCTGTGTTGAAGGCGCCACCGGCTTCGCAACCGATTATCGGCAGCTTATGGGCCCCGCTTACCGCGATGCCTATCGACTCGACTATCCTTTTGGGACGAGCCTGCCGTCGTATCGACTACAGCATGAGACAGCGTGCGCGGCTTTGCAGTCTCAAGCAATAACGCTGCAGCCGGATACGACCGGGGCTTGGACGTTTTTCGGTCTTTACACATCCGATCATCCGGCAGCGTCGACAGATGCCGACCTTGCGCTGATAGACGAAGTCGAGCGCGCCAGCAAAGAATGGGCGCCGTGTACGATTCCCCTGTCTACCCCGGAACGGAGCCTTCTTCAGGAAGCGCCCTCGGTCGTCGCCGATTCCTTGGACGAGACGACGATAGAGGCGCGCTATCCGCGGCGCACGCACATCGAGCGGGCGGGTGGTCAGATTCTGTCTTTTTTCACGCCAGGAGAAATCTACAGCCGTCATATTGTTTTGCGCGACAAAGAACGCCTTATTTTGCGCCGGCACGGAGCATTGTTGCGCAGCGGAAAAGAGATGTTGCCCAACGAGGCTACGTTGTGCGTGACCTGCTGGATGCATGGCGTGTTCGGCGCGCAGCTCACTGTCGGCAATACGTCCTTTCACCAGCTCTTTTCTGTCTCTCGCGACCCTTACAATATCACTCGTGGCAGCGGGCTGCGCATGCTCATGGACACAGGCGATGGATGGCGGTTGCTGACGGTTCCGTCGGTGTTCGAGATAGGCCTCAACGACTGCCGCTGGGTCTATAAGGTTGGCGACAGAACCATTATAATCTCAGCGATTGTTTCTGGAGACGAACCCGTCGTGCAGTGGCGCGTCACCGTTGAAGGCGAACGATGCCGCTTCCTCGTTTTTGGCCATCTCACCCTCGGTGAGAACGAATTCGCCCATGCCGGCTGGGTAGAGATCGATGCTCCACAAAAGCGATTGACCTATCGGCCGGATCTCGATGGTCAGTGGGGCCAACGTTATCCGCAGGCCGTCTATCACCTAGTGACAAGCACGCCTGAGAGCGTCGAGATCGTGGGCGCCGATGAGCTGCTTTATGCTGACGGCAAGCGCCGCGCTGGTGGTTTCGCCTCACTCCGGACATGCCTGACGAACGAATTCGTCTTCGCTGTGGTCGGTTCAATGAGCGATGCGAAGCGAGCGGAGGTGCTGGCGGCCAAATACACTCACGGCGTCGACGATGCGGCGATGCTAGCACATTCGGTTCGCTATTGGCGCAATGTCACCCGCGGCATACGCATCAAGAGCTCGAGCGCCGACGCTGATGCCGAGGCTATCGACACGATGTTCCCGTGGCTGGCGCACAATGCGATTGTGCATCTCACGGTTCCACACGGCCTTGAACAATATATGGGCGCCGCTTGGGGAACCCGCGACGTGTGCCAAGGCCCCATGGAATTGCTTCTGTCGCTGGAGCACGACGAGGCAGCCAAGGCCATTCTTCGTATCATTTTTGCCCAGCAGTACGAGAAACGAGGCGACTGGCCCCAATGGTTCATGCTGGAGCCTTACTCCGCCGTGCAGGACAGGCAGGCGCATGGCGACGTCATCATCTGGCCGCTGAAGGCCTTGTGCGACTACTTGGAAGCGACCGGCGATTTCGGTTTCCTCGACGAACCCGTCGCCTGGCGGCGCGAGGATAACCTGGAGAAGACAGCCCATGCCAATCTGATCGCGACCCACGTCGACACGCTGATCGCGACCGTGCGCCAGCGTTTCATCGCCGGCACATGTCTAATCCGCTATGGCAGCGGGGACTGGAACGATTCTCTTCAGCCGGTCAACCCGTCAGCCCGTGACTGGATGGTGAGCAGCTGGACCGTGGCGCTTCTGTATCAGCAACTTCGTCGGTACTCCGAAATTCTGCGTCGTTCTGGGCGTTTCGACAAGGCTAAAGAGCAGGACTCCCTTGCCTCCGCGATGCGCGAGGACTTCAATCATTTTCTCATTCGTGATGGCGCAGTGGCCGGCTACGGCGTGTTCAGGCCCGAGGGCGGCTTGCCCGAACTGCTGCTTCACCCAAGCGACAACCAGACTGGCGTTTCCTATTCCCTGCTTCCCATGACGCAGGCCATCGTCGGGGGTCTTTTCACGCCGGAACAGGCGGGCCACCACCTCGGCCTCATCCAAAAGCATCTTGCGTTTTCCGACGGCGTGCGCCTGATGGACAAGCCAATCGCTTATCATGGCGGGCCGGAAAGGATTTTCCAACGAGCCGAATCGGCCGCGTTCTTTGGCCGCGAAATCGGGCTCATGTACGTGCACTCGCATCTGCGCCATGCAGAAGCCATGGCCGCGCTCGGCGAATCCCAAGCGCTTTGGGACGCCCTTATCGTCGTCAATCCCATTGCCGTCACGGATCGGCTCGCCCATGCATCGTTGCGGCAGCGCAACGCCTACTTCAGCAGCAGCGATGCCGCATTCCGGGATCGGTATCAGTCCAGCGCAGAATGGGAACGGGTCAAAACCGGCGCCATCGCGGTCGATGGTGGTTGGCGTATTTATTCAAGCGGACCTGGTCTCTACATAAGTATGCTCATCCGACATGTATTCGGTGTCCACCGGCAGTTCGGCAAGCGGATCGTCGAGCCGTGCTTGCTGGTATCGCAGAAGGGCTTGAGGGCGAACTGGCCTTCAACAATTTCTCTGGATCACCCGCCGACAGTTCTGCCTCGCTGAGTGAGGCTAGGTTCTCGTGCATGCCGTGCATGAGGTCGCCGCTCTCACCGCTAGCGAGCGGGAGGGGTGCGACAAGTAAGGCGTCCAGCCGCTTGAGGACGTTGAACAGACGCTCTGCCAAGCGCAGGCCAAGATTACACAGCTGGCAATGCCGCCTGCGGCGCGCCTCTCTCCGCCAAGAGGGGCCGTACATCAAAAAGAGCATTCTCATCATTCTTGTATTTGCTGTATATTGCAGCAATCATAAGAGGCCACCACCAATGCCCCAATTTTCAACAAGCGACCTGTCGCTAAATCCGGCGACCTCCTCGCCGAGGCATTGCGCCAACCGGTGACGATCACCCAGCGGAACAAGCGTCGCCTCGTGCTCTTGAGCATCGAAGATTACCAGCGCCTCAAAAGGGGCGCTGATCCACGCCAGGCTCACACACTCGACACCATGCCTGACGACCTTTTCGAAGGCGCGAAAGCGGCTCTTGACCCTTACGAGCAACAAACAGAAACGCCATAAGCTACGACGACCTCATGACTGGCACCGTCATTCGGTACCCGTGTCGGCGCGCGAGGCTGACGTAAGCGAGACCGAAGGCCGCAAGGCGCGCCCCCCGCTGTTGGCTTTCGCATCCCGCGACCCGACACCGACGATATTCTGATATTGCTCCCGATCACCACCAAGGAGCCAGTGCGGTCGCGGTTTTTCGCGGAAATACCGCGCTCTGACCAAGCCGTTTGACCAATCAAAGAAGGGAACATCAAGGCGTTGAACACCTGCGCGCGGCGCTCATTGCGCCGTCAGGCGAAATCGCGCATCCAACCATCGCCAAGGGCTGCAGCTGATCTTCACCCAGCGGCCGAGCAGAAGACTGGGCGCCGTCCCCAGTTCTGGGCAGCCCGGATAGGCCATCGCCGCCGCGAGGACATGGGTCGCGCCGAGCCAACCTGCGACGATAGCCAGCGCGATCCAGGCTGACGACGGTAACGCCAATGCCAGCGAGAGTAGCGCGACTCCAACGATCAATCGCGCCCAGCGCTGCGCGGCGTTCAGCGGACGCCAGTCGGCAGAGCTGTCGACGCAACAGGGCGCCATGCGTTCTTTCATCGCTTACCCCGCGCAGCAGGACAGTTGCTTCACGTCCTTGTTGAAGGTCTGCGCCGCGAGCTTCAGCCCCTCGACCATCGTCAGGTATGGAAACAACTGGTCGGCCAGTTCCTGCGCAGTCATTCGCGCCCGGATGGCGAGCGCCGCGGTTTGAATGAGTTCGCCGGCTTCGGGCGCGACCGCTTGCGCGCCAATGAGGCGGCCCGAGCCGGCCTCCGTGACAAGCTTGATGAAGCCGCGCGTGTCGAAATTCACTAAGGCGCGCGGCACATTGTCGAGCGTCAGTGTGCGGCTGTCGGTCTCGATGCCCTCATGGTGCGCTTCCGCCTCGCTGTAGCCTACGGTGGCGACTTGTGGATCCGTAAACACCACCGCCGGCATGGCGGCCAGATCGAGGGCGGCGTCGCCGCCGCTCATATTAATGGCCGCGCGGGTGCCGGCCGCCGCCGCCACATAGACGAATTGTGGCTGATTGGTGCAGTCGCCGGCGGCGAAAATATGGGGCGCGCTGGTGCGCATGCGCGTGTCGACGATGATTGCGCCCTGTGGGTTGACGGCGACGCGGGCGGCTTCCAGCGCCAGGCCGCATGTGTTCGGCGCGCGGCCTGTGGCGATCAGCAGCTTGTCGGCGCGCAATTCGCCGTTACCGGTCGTGAGCACGAATTCACCGTCCGCGAACGCCACGTTGCTCGCTTGCGTGTGCTCCAGCACTTCGACGCCCTCCGCCCGGAAAGCGGCCGTGACCGCCTCGCCGATCGCTGGGTCTTCGCGGAAGAACAGCGTGCTGCGCGCGAGGATCGTCACCTTGCTCCCAAGCCTCGCAAAGGCTTGCGCCAGTTCGACGGCCACCACCGACGAGCCGATCACCGCTAGGCGCGCAGGGATTGTGTCGCTCGCCAGCGCCTCGGTCGAGGTCCAGTAGGGCGTCTCTTTCAGTCCGGGAATGGGCGGGACGGCCGGGCTCGCGCCCGTGGCGATGAGGCAGCGGTCGAAACTGATTTCGCTTTCGCCGCCTTCGTTCAGCCGGGCGATCAGGCTGCGACCGTCTTGGAACTTGGCTTCGCCACGCAGCACGGCGATGGCGGTATTGCCTTCAAGAATGCCCTCGTATTTAGCGTGCCGCAGCTCATCGACGAGCGCCTGTTGTTGGGCGAGCAGTTTTCCGCGGTCAATTGTTGGCTCGCTTGCCCCAAGGCCCTCGTCGAAGGGGCTCTGCCGGCGCAGATGCGCGATATGAGCGGCGCGGATCATGATCTTGGAGGGCACGCAGCCGACATTGACGCATGTCCCCCCGATCGTCCCACGCTCAATGAGCGTGACCCGCGCGCCGTCTTCCGCGGCGCGCAGCGCCGCCGCCATCGCTGCTCCGCCGCTGCCGATGATCGCCACACGCAACGGCGCGCCCCCGCGCTCTTGCTTGGCTTCGCGATCGAGTATTTTACCGGGCCCACTCTCTGGAGGGCTGGCGGCGCGGGCGCGCTTTGCGACCACTGCTTGATAGCCTGCGGCCTGCACAGCGGCGGAAAGCGCCGCGGGGTCGAGCGCCCCGTCGCCGCTGACTCGCGCCGTCCCTTCGGCGTAGGACACCTTCGCCTCATGCACGCCGGGGGCTTTGAGCAAGACCTTTTCGATATGACTCGCGCAGCTGCCGCAGGTCATGCCGGTGATCTGCAAGACCACACTATTCCCTTCGCGCCTTCGATCGGATGAGGCGGGGGATTCCTCAGAACCGATTCGTTGCCCGAGGACATGGCGCAGGTGCGCGAGAAGCGGCATGGCGTAGCCCATCGCGGCGCCAAACGAATGTGCGAGCGCTGTCTTGATCGAAGGTGTTTCGTCCATGGCTCACTTCTTCAGTTCGGAAGGATAACCGGCCCCTTCGGTCGCCTTAGTGAGCGCTTCGACGTTTGTTTTCGCGTCGTCGTAGGTCACCACCGCTTCCTTCTTCTCGTAGCTCACTTCGGCTGATTGCACGCCCTCGACCTTGCTCAACGCCTTCTTGACCGTGATCGGGCAGGCGGCGCAGGTCATGTTAGCCACTGACAAAGTGACCGTCTTCGTTGCGGCAAAGGCCGACATGCTGAAAACGGCGGCCATAGCGATGACTGCGGCGAGCTTTTTCATGTTCGGGGTCCTCTTTCAGTAGAACAGCGGAAGCGCATAGGGGAAGACGGTCGACGCCCCGATCAGCGCCGCGATGCCCCAGAAGATCATTTTGTAGGCCGACCTCACCCGCGGCGCGGCGCAGGCCTCTCCTGGTTTGCAGGCTGCGGCGGGGCGATAGATTCGACGCCAGGCGAAGAACAGCGCGACGAACGCCGCGCTAAGGAACAGCGGCCGAAATGGCTCGAACACTTTAAAATTGCCGAGCCAGGCGCCGCTGAATCCGAGGCTCACCAGCACCAGCGGCCCAAGGCAGCAGGCCGACGCCAGGATGGCGGCGACGCCGCCGGCGGCCAGCGCCTTGCGGCCGGACGCTCGATCTGCCGCCCGTTGGCCGGATGCTGATCGGTCGGATGCTGTCTCGGACATGATCTGTTCGGACATGGAGGTTTTCCTCGTTTCGTTCCGGAAGCCCCTTCGGGTTTGGCCCGCGCCAACCTCAGGCGCGAACCCAACGTATGAAAAGGAAAAACAGGGCGGCAATGCCTGCCGTCGCCGCGAGCCCCATCGGCGTCATCGCCATCTGGATGAGACCAAGACCTTCGCCGTCACACATTGCCGCTACCCCCATCGTGTTGCTTGCCAGCGCCGTTCGGCCGGAGTAATCAGACCCTAGGGCCTGTAGCCGCTACAGGGTCAAGAGGATTTTTAGCGAGCGCGAGGAGGCCCGACATGAAGCAAAAGGATGGGCTCTCGATTGGCGAATTGTCGAAGCAAAGCGGCGTCAACATCGAGACGATCCGCTACTACGAGAAGATCGGGGTCATGCCGGTAACCGGCCGCAGCGCCGGCGGCTATCGCATCTACGGCGCGGATCACCTCAAACGGCTGAGCTTCGTGCGACGCAGTCGGCAACTCGGATTCAGTCTCGACGAAATCCGCGGCCTGCTCCGCCTTGTCGACGGGCACGCTTACACATGCGCGGAAGTTCGCGCACTGACGTTGAGCCACGTTGCGGAGATTCGGCGGAAGATTAAGGATTTGAGACGACTCGAACGGGTGATGGCGGAGATGGCGGCGCAATGCAGCGGAGAACGCGTGCCTGAATGCCCTGTCGTCGATGCTCTCTTCGATGCGTCGTACGCATTTGGTTGATCAACGGCCTGAATCTGCCTCTTGGGCCGCCACGCAAGGTGGCGCCGGACATTTTGTTAGACGCGGCGGCGCAGCGCTTCGGGCTCGCCAAATGTCTGCTAGGTGTAGTTGAGCCATTTCTCTCCTTCGGCCTATCGACCGCTAGGCGTTTGCGCGCCGCCCCACAAATCCTTCACTTGTTCGAAATGGAGAGAAGGATCGTAATTCGTCGCATTGAGGTTCAAATTGCGAGTCGACAGGCGTCCGATCGCCGCGAGCACGGCGTAAGAGGCGATGACGCGGTCGCGTTGCGCGAGGATGAGGCCGATGCGCGCATTGAGCAGCTCCTGCTGCGCGTTAAGAATGTCGAGCGTCGTCCGTTGGCCCGCCTTCGCTTCCTCGCGCACGCCATAGAGCGCGCGCTCGGCCGCGGCGATCTGCGTTTGCGCCGACGCGATCTGAGTCTTCGCCGCTTGCAGAGCGCCCCAGTTGGCGCGCACCAGCGCCAGAACCTCGGCGCGCGCCACATCGGCGTCGAGCCGGCGTTGTCCGGCGGTTTCCTTGGCCTGCCGCACGCGCGAGGAAGTGACGCCGCCTTCGTAAAGGGGCACATTCAAACGACCGCCGACCCTCGCGCCGATGTTGCGGTTGCCGATTCCAGTGAAATCCGTCTGCGTGAAAATATCGCCGACGATGGACAATCTCGGCAAGAATTCGGCCTCCAGCGCCTTGATGTCGAGATCGGCGGCGTCGGCGTCATGCAGCGCGGCGAGGATGAAGGGATGTTCGCCGAGTGCGATGCGCTCCGCCTCTTCGCGCGTTTTCGGCAAACGCCTGTCGATGGGCGCGCCGGGCGCGAGCTTCGTCGGCCCGACGCCGATTGTCCGGCGATAGACGCCGATGCTCGCGTCGAGCGTCGCGCGCGCGGCGCTCGCGAGCGATTTGCCGCCGGCGAGCCGCGCTTCGGCCTGGGATATGTCGGTGAGCGTGATCTGTCCGGCGAGATAGCGTTCGTGCGTCTGGCGCAATTGTTCGGCTAGAACGGCGACATTGTTTTCCTGCAATTTCAGCACGGCCGTGTCGCGCAACACATTCATATAGGCGGAAACGGCGTCGAAGAGCACGCGCTGCTCGGTAAGGCGCAGCCGCTCACGGCCGGCGAAGACGCCTGACTCCGCCGCGCGCGTCTGGTTTTGCGTCCTGAAGCCGTCGAAGATCGGCTGCTCAACCGAAAGAATCGCGCTGCGCGGTGCGCTGGCGCCCGATTGAATGCTCTTCGAATGGTCTGTCTTGGTGGGATCGTCTAAATAGACGTCGCGTTGCTGCGTAATGAGGCGATTTCTCTGCGCGCCGATATAGGCGTCGGCCGAAACGCGCGGCCGCAGGCCGGCTTGCGCCTGCGGCACGGTTTCGTCGATCGCCCGCAGCTGCGCCCGGCTGGCGTTGAGGACCGGACTAGCCCCGTAAGCGCGGCGCATCGCGCCCGTCAGCGTTTCGGCGCAGGACGCAGAGTTCGCAAGGATGCAGATGAAAACTAAGGTGCTGCCGCGCGCGCTCACGTCCTAGCCCCCGCCTTGTTCCGCCGTTGGCGAAGGGGAACCGCCGAACAGCGTGTAAAGCGCCGGCAGCACCATTAGCGTGAGTAGCGTGGCGCTGATGAGGCCGCCGATGACCACTGTCGCGATCGGCCTTTGCACTTCCGCGCCGGTGCTGGTCGCGAGCGCCATCGGAACGAAGCCGAGCGAGGCGACAAGCGCGGTCATCGCCACGGGACGCAGCCGTGTCATGGCGCCTTGAAAGATCGCCTGACGCTCGGGAATGCCACTCATGATGAGCTGCTGAATGTAAGTGCGCATGACGAGGCCGTTGAGCACCGCGACGCCGGAGAGGGCGATGAACCCGACGGCGGCCGATACCGACATCGGCATGCCGCGCAGCCACAGCGCGGCGACGCCGCCCGAGAGTCCCAGCGGCACGGCGGAAAACACCAGCAGCGCGTCGCGCGCGCTGCCGAGCGCCGAATAGAGCAGCAAGAAGATCATGAAGAAACACACCGGCACGACGAGCATCAGACGCGCGCGCGCGGCCATCAGATTTTCGAACTGCCCGCCCCAGGTGATCCAATAGCCCGGCGGAATCGCAACCTTCGCCTCGACCTTCGCCTGCGCCTCGGCGACGACCGAGGCGATGTCGCGCCCGCGCACATTGGCGCTCACCACGACCCGGCGCTTGCCATTCTCGCGCGAAATCTGGTTCTGCCCCTCGACGATCGAAAATCTCGCGACCTGCTTGAGTTGAATCACGGGACCGGGCGTGGCGCTGCTCGAGGGCAGCGACACCGGAAGGGTCTCGAGCGCTCCCGTATCTTCGCGCAAATTATCGCCCAGTCGCACGAAAATCGGAAATCGGCGGTCACCCTCGAATATGACGCCCGCCCGCTGGCCGCCGATCGCCGCGCCGATCACATCCTGCACTGAGGCGAGGGAGAGGCCCAGCCGCGCGATGGCGCCCTTGTCGATCTTGATATCGAGCAGCGGCAGGCCTTCGACCTGCTCCACCTTCACGTCCTCTGCGCCGGGCACGCCCCGCAGGATGGCGGCGATGTGATTGGCGGCCTTGAGCATCTTGTCGAAGTCTTCGCCGAACACTTTGACGGCGACGTCGCCGCGCACGCCGGCGAGCAACTCATTGAACCGAACCTGAATCGGTTGACTGAAATCATAAACATTGCCGGCAAGCCGATCGACCTGCCGCTGAATGGCGCTAATAAAGGCCGGCTTCGGCAAATATGGATCGGACCATTCGCTCCGAGGTTTGAGCATAATGAAAGTGTCGGCCAAATTGGGCGGCATCGGATCGGTCGCCACGTCGGAGGTTCCGGTCTTGGAAAAGACATAAGCGACTTCGGGGACCGCGCGAACGACGTTCTCCACCTGGGACTGCATGGCCTGGGACTGGGTCAGGGACGCACTCGGAATGCGATTGGCTTGCATGAGAATGTTCTGCTCGTCGAGCGTCGGAATGAACTCCTCGCCCAAACTCATGAACAGCAGGATTGCGAGCGCGAACACGCCGGCTCCGATCGCGATCGTCTTCGCCGGAGCGTCCATCGCCCACATGAGCAAAGGCCGATAGATGCGCTTCATCGCTGCGATGATCGCGTTCTCCTTTTCCTGCACGGGGCTCGAAATAAAAATCGCGACCATCGCCGGAAAGAAAGTGAGCGAAAGAACGAACTCCGACGCCAGGGCGATGATGACCGTCATCGCCATGGGGTGGAACATTTTGCCCTCGACTCCCGTGAAGGTGAGCACCGGGACATAGACCAGGATGATGATCGCCTGGCCGTAGACCGTGGGCTTTCGCATCTCGACGGCGGATTCGACAATCGTGCTCAGCCGCTCCTCTTGCGACAAATCGCGGCCGAGGAAATGCCGGCGCTCGGCGAGATGGCGCAGGCAGTTCTCGACGACGATGATCGCGCCGTCGGCGATGAGACCGAAGTCGAGGGCGCCGAGACTCATCAGATTGGCGCTGATCTTGCCGTAGAGCATGCCGATCGCCAGCAGCAGCATGGTGACGGGAATGACCAGCGCCGTGATGAACGCCGCGCGGAAATTGCCGAGCAGCAGGAAAAGCACGAGAATGACCAAAGCCGCGCCTTCGGAAAGATTCTTGGCGACGGTCCTGATCGTCGCGTCGACCAAGACCGTGCGGTTGAGCACGGTGCGCGCTTCGACCCCCGACGGCAATGATTTGGAGATCTCCTTCATCTTCTGGTCGACTGCGGCCGACACTGTGCGGCTGTTGGCGCCGATCAGCATGAACGCGGTGCCGGTGACGACTTCTTCGCCGTTCATGCTGGCGCTGCCCATGCGCAATTCGCGGCCGACGCCGACCGTGGCGATCTCGCCGATCTTCACCGGCACGCCGCTGCGCGTCGTCGCCACCACATTGCGGATGTCGTCGATCGTCTCCAGCCGCCCGCCGCTTCTGACGACGAGCCCATCGCCATTGCGTTCAACATAGCCGGCGCCGCGGCTGACATTGTTGCTCTCGATGACGGCGGCAAGGTTGCCGAAGGAGAGGCCGAGCGCCATGAGCTTCGCGGGGTCGGGCTGCACATGATATTGCTTGACATAGCCGCCGAGCGAGTCGACGCCGGCGACGCCCGGGACAGTGCGCAGTTGCGGCCTGATGATCCAGTCCTGCACCGTGCGCAGATAGGCGGTTTTTTCCAGGTCGGTGCGCAGCAACGCGCCCTCGGGCGTCAGATAGCTTCCGTCCTGCTGCCAGCCCGGCTCGCCGTCCAGCGGCGCAACGCCGCCGCTGTTTTCCTTATAGCGAACGATCCACATATAGATTTCGGAGAGGCCAGTGGCGATCGGCCCCATGCGGACCTCGACCCGCGGCGGAAAATCCTCCTTCACCTGCGTCAGCCGCTCATTGATCTGCTGCCGCGCGAAATAAATGTCGATCCCGTCGCTGAACACCGCCGTCACCTGTGCAAAGCCGTTGCGCGACAGGGAGCGGGTATATTCGAGCCCGGGAATGCCGGCGAGCGCGTTCTCGATCGGATAGGCGACCTGTTTCTCCATCTCAATGGGGGAAAGCGCCGGCGCCAGCGCGTTGACCTGTACCTGAACGTTGGTGATGTCGGGGACGGCGTCGATCGGTAGACGCGTCATGGACCATGCGCCGAACGCGCCGGCCAAGGCCACGAGCAGCACGATCAGCCAGCGCTGATGGACCGAAAAGGCGATGATCCGCTTCATCATGGGCCGGCGCCTTCATTCCTCGGGAATATTGCTCTTAGCTGCCTCGGCCTTGAGCACGAATGTGTTGGACACGGCGATTGCCTCGCCCGGCGATAATCCCGCCGTCACCTCGGCCGACACGTCGTCGGTCGCACCAATGACGATCTTCCGTTTCACAAAGCCGTTTGGCGCGCGCACGAAGACGGTCGGCTCATTGTCAATCATCTGCATCGCCGCGCGCGGAATTCTGACCTTCACTGGCGTGCGCGCCAGCGCGATCTCGGCGTTGAGCAGAACGCCCGGATGCAGGGCGAAATCGGGATTGCCGAAACTGGCGATCACATGACCTGAGCGCGTCTCTTGCGTGATTATGGCGTTGACGACGACGACCTTCCCCTCGAAGACGCGCTCGTCCGGCGTTTTCACCAGGACGAGCTGCCCTTCGCGTATGGCGGCGAGATCACTGATCGGAACGGAAATATCCGCCTGCACGACCGAGAGATCTGAGAGCACATAGAGCTCCTTCGCCTGCCCCTCGCCGCCCACCGGCTGACCCAGGCTGACGAGTCGCTCGATGACGCGGCCGGCGATCGGCGCGCGGATTTCTTTGCGCCGCAGGCTGGAGATCGGCTGTGAGGGAAGATCGGTGATTTCCGATTCGGAAAGATCGAGCGCGGCGAGCTTTTGCCGTGCGAGATCGAGGCGCAGCTTCGCCTCGGCGAAGCTCGTCTTCGCCTTCAGAAACAGTTGTTCGGCGGTGATCTTCTTTTCGAACAGGCCTTTCTCGCGCAGGAAGAGCTGGTTCTGCAAATCATATTGCACGGCGGCGGCGAGATAGCCGCTTTTGGCGTCGGCCACCTCGCGGCTGTCGACAACGGCGATCACCTCGTTCAACGCGACATTGTCGCCGAGCCTCTTGCGCAATTCGGCGATTGTGCCCGCCACCTTCGCGGCGACGCGGCCGATTCGGTCGGGATCCGGCGTCATGGAAGCGGGAGCCACAAGGCGTTTCGTGAGCGTTCCAGGACCGGCCGGCGCCGTTTCGATCTTGGCCGCTTCGATCTGCTCAAGTGTAAGCTTGACGAGGCCCTCAGCGCTCTGTTGCTCCGCCGGTTGCACGACTTCTGTCTTGGACGAGAACAAGAATCGCAGTGGCGCCGATATTTGCGGGAACCATGAACCGATCACCGCGCTTGCAACGATGATAATAACGAGCAGGAAACTGCGAGACGACAGTTTCGCAGTGCTTTTCCGCAGACGCGTGGCGAAGGCGTCGGACTGGGGCCCCGTAGCCCCATCGCTGTTTGGTTTTGTCATGTGCATGTCCCCAACCTGCGTTGATGAGAAAGCAAAGGGGGTTGAGTAATTTGAGAGAGCGTCGGCGTCAGCCGGAAAATGCCGATGCGCCGAAGCCCGAACAATCCTCATGCGATATGCAAGTCTTGCGCGGGTCATATCCTAAGTCGTCCATTCTGGCCTTGATCGCGGCCTCAGGTAGTCATTTGTGCGCGCCGCATCACCGCAAGGACCATTTTACTGGGGACGATTTTCACCGACGAGTGCACACTAGTCAGCGCCGAACGTCGCGATAAAGCCCAATATTTTCAGGGTGTGGAGCATTGTTGTAATCTTCCGTTGATCGGGCAGCCCAAAATATCCAGGGCGACGGGGCGACCGTAACAACCCGCGCCTGTCGATTTGCTATCCGAGCTTGTTAGCGATTTGACAGCAACAGTCGCGGATATGTCGCCCATGCGTAAAATATTTCGAGGAACGTCTGTCGGCGTGGTCTTCGCGCTTTCCGCGAGCCTTGCCGCGAGCGTCACGTTCGGCAATGAGGTCGGCGAGCGCCGCGATGACCACGACATCGCGCTCGGGGCGCTCGAGCGTGGCGAAATTTTGCCGCTGGAAACCGTGCTGTCCGAGGTGCGCAAGACAATTCATGGCGAAATCGTCGGTATTGAACTGGAGCGAGAGCGCGAAACTTGGCTATACCAAATCAAGATCATTGCGCCTGGAAATTCCATGATCGAGGTACATGTCGACGCACGAACAGCCAAGGTTCTCGAAACCAGAGGCAAATAATGCGTATTCTGCTGGTGGAAGATGACGATAGGATCGCCCGCAACGTTGAGGAGGCGCTCACCGATGCAGGCTATTTGGTCGACCGCGAATGCGATGGAGAAGAAGCTTGGTTCAAAGGCGACACCGAGGATTACGCGGCGGTCATTCTCGATCTCGGCCTACCCCGCATAGATGGCCTCACGATATTGAAGAGATGGCGCGCCAACGGCCGCGCCATGCCCATCCTCATCCTCACCTCGCGAGACACCTGGATGGAAAGGGTGGAAGGCATCAATTGCGGCGCCGACGATTATTTGCCCAAACCTTTCAAAATGGAGGAAGTGCTGGCGCGTCTTCGCGCCATTGTGCGTCGATCGGCCGGACTTTCCGTGCCGATCATTACGATTGGCGCTTTGAGCCTCGACACCCGGCAAATGCGAGTGACGCGCGACGGCGCACATCTCAATCTCACTCCGCAAGAATATCGGCTGCTTAGTTATTTGATGCACCATTCCGGCCGAGTCGTGCCGCATTCCGAGCTCCTAGAACAACTCTTTTCTCATGATTTTGACAAGGACAGCAACGCAATCGAAGTTCTTATTGGGCGCGTACGCAAGAAAATTGGCCTCGACTGTATCGAGACACGCCGCGGCTTCGGCTACTTCATTGGCAGGGACGAATGAGGGCCAAGTCCTTACGTTTGCGCCTGTTTGTTGCGGCGGCCATATCGCTGATCATCGCTCTTTTTGTTGCCGGGACGGGGCTGGTTAGCGTCTTTGAGCGTTACGTGGTCCGTCGCGTCGGGATCGAACTCGATACTTATATTCGACAGCTTGCCGCAAACGTTTCTGTAAATCCCGACGGATCGCTTCAGCTCAATCGACCGTTGGCCGATCCGCGCTTTGATCAGCCGTTGAGCGGCCTCTATTGGCAAATCGTTGACGACGCCAGCGGCGTCAAGCTGCGGTCGCGCTCGCTGTGGGATCACGTCATCGACCTCCCCCAGGATGTCTTGGAGCCTGGGATCGTACACCATCACGATTTGCCCGGACCGAGCGGGGAAACGCTGTTTGTCAGCGAGCGCCGGGTGATTTACACGGTTGCCGGCGTAACGCGGCGGCTACGGATGACGGCGGCGCTTGATCGCAAAGAAATCATCGCAGCCCGAAGCGAGTTCGCCGGCGACGTCGGCCTATCTCTCGCAATCCTGGCCGTGGTTCTGTTGCTTGCAGCGTGGGGACAGATTGCTATTGGGCTTAGACCGCTGGAAGCTCTCCGTCGAAGCGTAAACGCCGTTCGTGCGGGGGAGCAGAAGGCTATCGCAGTCGATGAGCCGGAAGAAATCATGCCTCTCGTCGCCGAAGTCAATTCTCTTCTCGATGCCAAAGCCAAGGCCATCGAAACCGCAAAAGCCCGCGCCGCCGATTTGGCGCATGGCCTCAAGACGCCGCTGACAGTCTTAGCGACAGACGCGGAAAGGTTGCGGCGAAAAGGCGAAACAGAGATCGCCGACGAACTGCAAGACCTCGCATTCGGCATGCGTCGCCTCATCAACCATGAGCTTTCCAGGGCGCGCTTGCAATCTGCCCCCGGGATGGCAAAGGAAGGGATTGCAATCCGCAACGTAATCGAAAGCATAATCAGGACGCTCTCGCGCAGCCCGAAGGGATCGAGGATCTCTTGGCGCGTCGAGGTCTCGACGGAAGCAGTTGCCTACATTTCCCCAGAGGACGCGACCGAGCTGCTTGGCGTTCTCCTGGACAATGCCGTCAAATGGTCGAACATGGAAGTTCGCATCGCCGCGCAAGGCGAGAACGGCTTGCGCATCGTCATCGAAGACGACGGTCCTGGGGTTTCTCCAGATCAGATCGAGAAACTCGGGCAGCGTGGCGTCAGGCTCGATGAAGCCACCGAAGGTTGGGGGCTCGGCCTCTCCATCGCCGCCGATATCGTCGAAGCCTACGGAGGTCAGATGGATTTTGGAGTTCGCGCGCCACACGGGTTTCAAGTGACGGTCCTTTTGCCAGGGCTCGCAAAAAAAATTTCAAAAATGTCTCGAGGCAGTGAGCGCGACTGAATCGGGGGGTATGAAACACGTATTACGTATTAGCCGAACGCGCGATATTGGAGCCTACCTCGGGTTTGACCGAGAAAACCGATCGGCCGACACCGATATCGGCATGGGCACCAAGGCAGAAGCGCGTCAAAAGGCACAAGAATCGAGAGCGCCGTTTTACTTCGGAGCGCGTCGAGAAGCGCGTTTAGGACGACGACGGCCAGCTTACGCGATGAGGCCAAGCAAAGGCAACGGGTCGAGCATACGTCTTCAATTGAGCAGGATAGGCTAGTGGATAACCGCTGCGGCTCCCGAAATTTTTTCTCATTTTCGACGAAGTCTGTGATGTTTCCGCCAACTTCATTGGTCTTGGCCGTATTCTTCTGGGCTTCGCTCGGCGGGCCTACTTTTGCAGGAAGCGATCTCTCGGCGGCGTGCCGCGCCGCCGAGATCGAGACGCGGATTGCCAAGTGCACCGAAATTATTGCGCATGGAAAGCGGGAGACAAAGCGAAATCAGCTCTTCGCCTATATCAGTCGGGCGGCCGCTTATCGAGCTAAAGGCGATTTCGACCGTGCCCTCGCCGATCTCGACAAGGCGCTGCGGCTCAGCCCGAAATCGGCTCCCGCCCTTTTGGAACGTGGATCGATTTATCATGATCGAGGCGATTTTGATCGCGCCATCGCCGATTACAGCGCGGCGATCTCAGCGCAGCCCAAATCCGCAACGGCCTTCTTTGGCCGGGCCGAATCTTACCGTGCGAAGAACAACCTTGACAGCGCCATTGCCGATTACGACGTCGTGCTGCAGCTCGATAAAAACCTGGCGATGGCTCACAGCGGCCGCGCGAACGCCTATCGATACAAGGGTGACCTAGACAGGGCGCTAGCCGACTTTGACGCAGCGCTGACGCTCGATCCAAAATCCGCCCCCACGCACGTCTTGCGCGGCGCCATCTATCATTCCAAGGGCAATCTCGACCGAGCTATTGCGGACTTCGACAAAGCCATTGAGCTCGACCCGCGCTATACGAGCGCCTTCGTAGAGCGGGCAAACGCCTTTCGGGGCAAGCACGAGCTCGAGCGCGCGAAACAAGACCTCGAAGCCGCGTTAAAACTCAACCCTCGACTCGGCCCAGCAAAAGTCGCGCTCGACGAGCTGAATAGACTTCTAGCCGCAGGCGGCGCCCATCCAGGCGATGCAACTCCCCCGGCTCCCGCTCCCGCAGCGCCTCCAATCGCAAGACGTCTGATCCTGGTTGCCGCAGGCCTCGCTCTGATGGCCTTCGTCGTCGGGGGCTTTTGGTTTAAAGGCGCGAGGGGCAACCGTGTAGAGTCAGCGAGCAAGGAACCCTCTCACGCCGGGCGGCGCACTTTCAAGGTCACAGCTTTGGATTGCGCCGAGGAGGTGGCGGTTCTGCGCCGGGAGGTAGGTCCGGTGGTCGGGGGAGAGGAACATCTCGCGTTCGATGTGTTGAACGGCCGCATGATTGTGCTGGACACCGCCCTGCCAATCTCGCCCGACACGATCATCAACGCCGTTCGCCGCACAGGCATGACCGCCGACGAGTGGCGTCTCGAAGGCCGGGAGCCCTCCGACGCCAGCGACCGGCGCCGCCGTCAGCAAGTCTGGTTCACGAGCCTCAGTGGATTGTTCGTAGCAGCCGGATTCGTCATTCACATATGGCTCGCCGGCGGTTTTGGCGAAGCGCTGAGGCTTCTGGGGGGCCATGACGGAAAGTCCATGCCATTGCCAGAAGCGGCTGCCTACGCGCTGGCGGTCATCTTCGGCGTGCGGTTCGTTATTGTCAAAGCGTGGTATGCGGCGCTTGGCTTGCGACCTGATATGAACCTCTTGATGGTGATCGCCGTGGCCGGCGCTGTCGCCATCGGCGAATGGTTTGAAGCGGCGACCGTGGCGTTCTTGTTCGCACTCTCGCTGACATTGGAAAGCTGGAGCGTCGCGCGGGCGCGCCACGCCATTTCCGCCCTTCTCGATCTTGCGCCGCCCACGGTCCGGCTCTTGCGTTCAGATGGATCGGAAGCGGACGCGCCAGCGGCGGAAATTCGGCCGGGCGAACGCTTCGTCGTTCGTGCCGGCGAACGTATTGCGCTCGACGGCCGTGTAGTGATGGGCGTCAGCGCCGTAAATCAGGCGCCGATCACTGGTGAAAGCGTGCCTGTGGAGAAGGAACCGGGCGCCGAAGTCTTTGCCGGCACGATAAATGGTGACGGCGCGCTAACGGTGGAAGCGACACGCACGGCCGAGGACACCATGCTCGCCCGCATTATCCGCATGGTGGAAGAGGCGCATGCTCGGCGCGCTCCCTCGGAGCAATGGGTGGAACAATTTGCCCGCGTTTACACGCCGTCGGTCATGGCGTTCGCGCTCGTCGTTTTTCTCGGGCCGCCGCTGGCGTTCGGGGGAGCATGGGATGATTGGTTCTATCGCGCGCTTGTCCTGCTGGTGATCGCCTGTCCCTGCGCCTTAGTGATCTCCACGCCCGTGTCCATTGTCGCGGCGCTCGCTTCGTCGGCTCGTGCCGGCGTGCTGGTCAAGGGCGGGGCCTATCTCGAGCTCCCCGCCCGGCTGAAAGCGATAGCCATGGACAAGACAGGAACGATCACGCGCGGCGAGCCGGAGGTCGTCCGTGTGGTGCCGTTCGGAACGCATACGGACGCTGAATTGTTGGCGCGTGCGGCGGCGCTCGAGGCCCGTTCCACGCACCCGCTGGCGCGCGCCATTTTGCACAAGGCGCAAGAGCGGATGGACGTCATCGCGCCAGCGACGGAAGTCCAGGCGCTCAAAGGAAAGGGCCTGACAGGTATGTTTGACGGCGAGCCGTTCTGGCTCGGCTCCCATCGTTATGTCGTCGAGCGCGGCCAGGATACGCCCCAGTCTGCAGAACTGGCGGAAGCATTGGAGGGGGATGGCAACACCGTGATCGTTGTCGGCAATGCGAGGCATGTCTGCGGACTCATCGCCGTGGCCGACACAATTCGGCCCGAGGCGGGCGAAATGGTCCGGCAGCTGCATGCCGCCGGCATCTTGCATATCGTCATGCTAACGGGAGACAACCGGGTCACCGCCGAAGCTATTGCGCGTGAAGTTGGCGTCGACGAGGTATATGCGGAATTGTTGCCAGAGGACAAAGTTAAGAAGATTGACGAACTGGTAGGACGTTATGGCGTCGTCGCAATGGTTGGCGATGGCGTAAATGATGCGCCGGCGCTAGCACGCGCCAGTCTCGGCATCGCCATGGGCGCGATTGGCTCCGACGCCGCGATCGAAACAGCCGACGTCGCGCTGATGACTGACGACATCTCGAAGTTGCCCTGGCTGGTTCGTCACGCGAAGCGGACACTTGCTATTATCCGGCAGAACATTGCCTTCTCGCTCGGCGTCAAGGCGCTCTTCATGGCGCTCACTTTCGCCGGCTTGGCCACCCTTTGGGGCGCCATCGCCGCCGACGTCGGCGCGTCGCTAGTGGTCATCGCCAACGCGCTGCGGCTCTTGCGGCCGGCTCGTGTCCGTGACGCAGGCTCACGTCCGTGAGGTTTGCAGCTTGCCACATGCAGCGTCATGGCGCCGCCCCGAAGCCCTCTTATCGAACTCGAAAAGGATAGTCATGGAGGCGGGACATACGCACAGAGCGGCAATGCCATCGGGAAGCGCCGCGGGGCGGCATAAACGAGCGCTCGTCAGCGCTCTCGCTCTCGCCGTGCCGTTCATGGCGGTCGAGGTGATTGGCAGTTTGTGGACCGGCAGCCTCGCGCTGCTCGCGGATGCGGCGCATATGCTGACCGATGCTGGCGGCTTGGCTCTTGCGCTATTCGCCATTCGCTTTGCCGAACGTCCGGCGACGCCTCAGAACACTTATGGCTACGTCCGGATGGAGGTTTTATCAGCCCTTACAAACGCCGTGGTCCTCTTGCTGCTGACCACCTACATTTTATACGAAGCTTATCAGCGTTTCCTGAACCCCCCTGAAATTCTAGGCGCCCCAATGCTAGGAGTGGCCGTTGTCGGCCTTGCGGTCAATTTAATTAGCATGAAGCTCCTTTCCGCCGGCTCGTCGGAAAGCCTCAACGTAAAAGGGGCATATTTTGAAGTCCTGAGCGACATGCTTGGTTCGCTCGGAGTCATTATCGCCGCGGTGATTGTCATGTTTACGGGCTGGCCTCTAGCCGATCCAATCATCGGAGCGGGCATTGGGCTCTTCATCATTCCCCGCACCTGGATCTTGTTGAAACAGGCGGTCCATATTTTGATGGAGGGCACGCCGCCTAATGTCGACATTGCGCTGCTTGAGCGAAAGCTCGTGGAAATTGCAGGCGTCACCGCCGTCCACGATCTGCATGTCTGGACGATCACCTCCGGCATAGACGCGATGAGCTGTCATCTCGTAGTGACTGACATGGCGCAGGCAAGAGCGGTGCTTCTCGCGGCCAGCAGCGCGATGAAGAACGAATTTCGCATAACGCACGCGACGATCCAAATCGAGGATCAGCCTCTGCAAGAGGCCGAAGGCGAATTGAAGCTGTAGAAGAAACGACATTTCGCCGGCAATGGTCGGGCAAGCTTCGCGCGCGCTTATGGGCAGCTTGTGTTGGCGCCGCCGACCCCAAGACTGCGGAATAGGCGCATCTACATCATCAAGAATCAAGAGGTGCGGCGCTCGACGACCTGTTGTAAAACAGTCACCACCTTAACAATTCATTACCGGCGATGGCTTTCCGCTCGCAATACGGCTCTTGTCAGCATTGCTGGAATTGTGCAACTCGCTCTGACGCTTTTTCGGGCCCCCTGGGCAAATGTTGCTGTCAACCTATTCGATGTATTTCTGGCTTTTTCGGCAGCCTTCATCGTCATCAAGGACGCGAGGGATTGAGTTCGCTTGGGAAAAGCCATCGGGAGCTAGCTTCGCCGATATCCGAGGGAGCGTCGGCTTAATAGTAAGATTGGGATGTCTACTGCGCGGACGGAATGCAATGAGCCATCTTGACCAGAAAGCGTATCCGCACCCGGCGGTCAAAGAGATCCGCGGGCGCTGCTTGTCATCAAGATTGTTGCGGCGAGCGGTTGAACCAAGCGCCGCGCTTAACGCACAAGAGACCGATGCGCATTTTAGGAACACTGAAATGCTGCGGCTCTCAACCTCTCTTTCGTTCGCTATGCGTACGTCATTCGCCATCCTGGTTTATCTATTGGTTTCCGCGATCAGCGTCGGCTTCTTTAGCGAAACAGCTTTTGCCAGAGCCGACGACTGGACAGAGTGTTTCGGCGTCAATCTTGACGCGCGGATCATCGGCTGCACGCGAATCATCGCTCGCGCGAGCAGGGAAAGCAAACGGCATAAGGTTGAGGCATACATCAATCGCGGCGCAGCCTATCGCGCTAAGGGCAACTTTGATCGCGCCCTCGCTGATCTCGACCGCGCCCTGCAACTCGATCCAAAGGCGGTGGCTACGCTGACGGAGCGTGCGTCCATTTATCACGCGACAGGCGACTTAAAGCGGTCTATTTCGGAATACGACAAAGCGCTATCGATCGACAAAAATTTGGCGATCGCCTTTCTCGGTCGCGCCGAGGTATATCGTGAGAAGGGCGATCTGCAAAAGGCGCGCCTCGATTTCGACGAAGCTGTTCGACTCGATCCAAACTCGGCCTTAGCACGCCTTGAACGGGGCGATCTTTATCGGGCGCAGGGGGATTTCGATCCGGCGATCGCCGACTACAACGAGGCCATAAAGATTGACCCACGCTCAGCAAGCGCTCTCCTGGGTCGGGGGAAGACCTATCGTGGCAAGGATGATCTTGATCACGCCCGGCAGGATTTCGATTCCGCGCTGAAGGTCGACCCAAACCTTACCGACGCGAAAGATGCGCTCGACGAAATAAGCCAACTCATCGCAAAACGAATTGCGCCCCCCGTCGCCGCGCCCATTTCGACCGCTCCTCCGCCGGTCGCTCGACGGCTTGGGCCAAGTCCGTCGTTGCTCGCGTTTCTGGCAGCGACGACGTTGATTGGATTGATTGCGATCGCGATTATGCACTTCCGGCAGGTCAGAAAGGCTCGTCGTTTCACGGCTGCTCAGCCCACCAGCGCACGCGACGAATATCTTGCGACAATCAGTCGGCTCCAACCTGAGGAAGTCTACGCAAAGACGGAATCCCATCTTGAAGGCCTATCCCAGGCGGCGGCCGACGAGCGCCTACAGAAATTTGGTCCCAATCTCGTCGCTCGCGAAGCCAAACCAACTGTCGTCCAAGAATTGTGGAACCGCGCTAAGAATCCGCTCAACGCGTTGCTGCTGACGCTGGCGACCGTTTCCTATTTTTTGGGGGACATTCGCGCCGCCATCGTCATCGCCTCGATGGTGGTGCTTGCGATCGCGACCGCCTTTATCCAGGAACACAGATCGAATGAAGCGGCGGCGCAGCTGCGGGCGATGGTTCATACCACCGCGAGCGTTAGACGAGCTCCGGGCGAAAGGGACAACCCCTTCTCGGAAATCCCGATCGAGAAACTCGTGCCCGGCGATATTGTGCGGTTGTCCGCTGGCGACATCATTCCCGGCGATCTGCGTCTCCTCGAATCCAAGGATCTTTTCGTCAACCAGGCGGCGCTTACCGGCGAGGCAATGCCGGCCGAAAAGCATGCGCAAGCGAGCAAGGAGGATCACGACGATCCGTTCGATTTGTTGAACCTGTGCTTTATGGGCGCCAATGTCGTATCGGGTTTTGCGGTAGGCGTAATTCTTCGAACAGGTCCAAGAACGTTTTTTGGCCAGCTCGCTCATCAGATCGCTGGGCAACGCGTTCCGACCGCATTCGATCAAGGCGTCAACAGATTCACCTGGTTGATGATTTGCTTTATTCTGGTGATGGTTCCAACCGTCTTTCTCATAAATGGCCTGACAAAACACGATTGGCTGGAAGCGCTTCTCTTCGCGGTGGCGGTCGCCGTCGGCCTTACGCCGGAGATGCTGCCCATGATCGTGACGGTGAATCTCGCCAAAGGCGCTATCGCCATGTCGCACAAAAAGGTGATCGTGAAGCGCCTCAACGCCATCCAGAATTTCGGCGCTATGGATGTTCTATGCACCGACAAAACCGGGACGTTGACCCAGGACCGCATTATATTGAAGCGTCATCTTGATATTTACGGGAATGACTCCGACCGCGTTCTGGAATTCGCTTATCTCAACAGCCATTTCCAATCCGGGCTGAAAAACCTTCTCGACATTGCCGTGCTTGAGCATGCGGAAATTGAGGAACGTCTGCGTCCCCAACATAGTTTTACGAAGATCGATGAGATCCCATTCGATTTTGAGCGCCGTCGGCTTTCGGTCGTCGTGCAGCGTGACGATGGTCAGCACCTCTTGATCTGCAAGGGCGCAGTCGAGGAAATTTTCGCCGCCGCAACGCGCTTTGAGACCGCCAACGCCTGCGGCGCGCTCGACCCATCGCATCTCGAGGCCGCAAAACGCGAAACAGCCGAACTCAACGCCGACGGATTCCGCGTCGTCGCCGTCGCCTACAAGGAGATGCCGCCAACGCAAATTGTCTACACAGTCGCCGACGAGAATGATCTGACGCTACTCGGCTATATTGCCTTTCTCGACCCGCCGAAGGAGAGCGCGGCGGAAGCGATCGCGGATCTCGCCAGGGCGGGCGTTTCCGTCAAGATTCTCACCGGTGACAATGAGATTATCACCCGCAAGATATGCAAGGACGTCGGCCTCAAAGTCGATCGCATCGTGCTCGGGTCGGAGGTCGAACTCATGAGCGACGAAGCGTTATCGAAGGTCGCCAAAACGACGATCGTCTTCGCGAAAATGTCGCCGCCGCAGAAAGCCAAAGTGATCGAAGCCCTGCACCGCGGCGGACATGTCGTCGGCTATCTTGGCGACGGCATCAACGACGGGCCAGCGTTGAAAACCGCCGATGTCGGCATTTCCGTTGATACTGCCGTCGACATCGCCAAGGAATCGGCGGACATCATCCTGCTCGAAAAAAATCTCCTTGTCCTTGACGAAGGAGTCATGGAGGGCCGCCGAACCTTTGCGAATATCACGAAATACATCAAGATGGGCGCGAGCTCCAATTTCGGAAACATGTTTAGCGTGCTTGGAGCGAGCATATTCCTGCCGTTTCTTCCGATGGCGCCTATCCAGGTTCTGACCAACAATCTGCTCTATGACTTTTCGCAAACGACAATACCGACCGACAACGTCGACGAGGAATATCTGGCGTCGCCGCGAAAATGGGACATCAGCAACATTTTCAAATTCATGCTGTTTATCGGCCCGATCAGCTCCATATTCGACTATGTCACCTACGGAGTAATGATTTTTGTTTTCAATGCCTGGAATAATCCGCCACTGTTCCAAACCGGATGGTTTGTCGAGTCCCTTCTGACGCAAACGCTGATCATCCACATCATCAGGACCGCACGAATCCCATTCGTGCAGAGCCGCGCGAGCGCGGCGCTCATCACGACGACTATCGTCATCTGTGCTGTCGGGATTCTCCTGCCTTTTACCTGGGTAGGATCGGTGCTCGGCTTCACGCCGCTGCCCGCGCTCTACTGGCCGCTGGTCGCAGCCACGCTGCTGACATACGCGGTGCTCACCCATCTTGTGAAAGTTTGGTTCATAGGCAGATGGGGGATTTGAGCCTTTTGGAGGAGCAAATGCGTGCGGGCGATGATCATTCCACCGCCACGCTGGTTCGCTTGGCCTTTCGCTTCGCGATCGTACTTCTTTTCGCGATCGCTTGGCGCGGGGAGTCGCCAGCGCGGGCCGCAGGAGCCCTCTGTTTTGTCCTGGCGGTTGGATGTGTGGGAATGGCTCTCGTATCAGGAGAGAAACCTAAGGGCCATGGTCTCAACCGCTGGCATGAGGGAATGTTCTTGACCAGCCTCGGATTGGCGCTGATTTTTGCATTCGGCTCCCGCACTGCGTCATGAAGCGCGCGGTTCAATTTACTATGTCTGTGGCGCTGTTGTCCGACGGCCATCCAAACCGGCGCAGCGCGCCCGAAAATCCGGACATATGCGGAAAGCGAGAGGGCGTTCGAACTCGCCTATCTGAATAGCTACTTCGAAACCGGCTTCACGCGATCTAAGACCGAGTCTTGGAGTGCGTGACTCGCGCGGCGCTCGAAAGATGGCCCACGAGCGCGCCGGCTTATATACGGCTTGAACGTCGCCGCTTCCACTGCACCAATAGTTTTGTTCTGTTGAACGTTCCGCAACATAGCTCCAATCTCTCCAGCCCGGCGATGGTGATTAGCCACAGCAGCGGCAGGTTTCCGGCGCAACAATTGGTGAATCCTCAAATTATGAGTTTCATGGACGCTAATGGCCTTACCTCGCAGGATGCGGAACGACTTCTGTCGCAATTTGGCAGAAATGAAGTCGTCGAGCGCGAGAAGCCCTTCCCGCTCAAGATCGCCGCCGAGCTATGGCAGCCCGTTCCATGGATGCTTGAAGCCGCGATCATTTTGCAGATCGCCATTGGCGAGCGGCTGGAGGCCGCAGTCATCGCGGCGCTTCTGCTCTTTAACGTCGCGCTGAGCTATTTTCAGCAAGACAAAGCGCAGGCCGCGCTCTCCATTTTGAAGTCAAGGCTTTCCGTCCGGGCGACGGTGAAGCGCGACGGCGTCTGGAAGGAAATTCCCGCGCCGGAGCTTGTGCCGGGAGACATTGTGAAACTCGAGCTCGGGTCCCTCGTTCCTGCTGACGCGCGCATTATTGAAGGATCGGTCCTCCTCGATCAATCCATGCTAACTGGCGAGTCGGCGCCCGTAGAAGTCGGCGCCGGCGCGGTGGCCTACTCTGGCGCCATTGGGCGGCGAGGAGAAGCAGTCGCCGAGGTCGTCGCCACCGGCGCCCGGTCCTACTATGGCAAGACTGCGGAGCTCGTGAGAGTCGCTGGCGCGAAAAGCGCGCAACAGGAGGCCGTTCTCGGCGTCGTGCGCAATCTCGCGGTGTTCAACGGCGCCGTTACGGTGTTCCTGATCGCTTACGGACATAGTCTTTCGATGTCCCCGGGGCGTCTCGTCGCCCTGGCGCTGACGGCGGTGCTCGCGTCCATTCCCGTAGCCCTTCCCGCGACCTTCACACTCGCAGCCGCGCTTGGCGCGCAGGCGCTCGCCCGGAAAGGCGTGCTGCTCACAAGGCTCGACGCAGTGCATGAGGCGGCGATGGTCGACGTGGTCTGCGCGGACAAGACCGGCACGCTGACGTCCAACCAGCTCGGCGTCGCGGCAGTGAAATCGCTGTCGGAGGCGTTCGAGGAAGCGGACGTTCTTCGCCTCGCGGCGCTCGCAAGTTCCGCCGCCGGTTTCGATCCCGTAGACGCAGCCATCCGCATCGCGGCCCCACAAAATGGCGTAAACAGCTTGCCGCCGCTGCAGGTCCGCAGCTTTACGCCATTCGATCCGGCGACGAAGCTCGCCGAGGCCATCGTCGCGGATGAAGCAGGCAGGGAAAGCCGCATCGTTAAAGGGGCGCCCATTGCGGTCGGCCGACTGTCGCCTTTCGACTCCCGGGCCGAACAGGACATCGACGTCCTGAGTCGTTCCGCCGGCCGCGTCATCGCCGTGGCCCTCGGTCCGCGTGGGGCTGAGAAGCTCGTGGGGCTGATTGCTCTGAGCGACCCGCCGCGGCCGGAATCGAAACCACTCATCGCCGCATTGCGGGCGGAGGGCGTAAAGACCGTCATGGTGACGGGCGACGCGGCGGCGACGGCTTCGTCGGTTGGCCACGCCGTCGGTCTCACGGGCCCCGTATGTCCTGCGGCGAAAATTTCCGAGAATGCGAATCCCGAGGATTACGCCATTTACGCAAGCGTGTTTCCAGAAGACAAATTCAAGTTGGTGCAAGCGTTCCAGCACCGGGGGCACATTGTCGGCATGTGCGGGGACGGCGCCAATGACGCACCAGCTCTGCGCCAAGCGCAGATGGGCGTCGCCGTCTCCACGGCGACGGACGTCGCGAAATCCGCCGCCAGCATTGTCCTCACCGAGCCCGGTCTCAAGGGAATCGTCGCGGCGATCGAGGAGGGGCGCGCCGCCTTTCAACGCATTCTGACCTATACATTGAATGCGCTCGTCAAGAAATTCCTGCTCGTCCCCTTTCTTGGCATCGGCCTGCTGGCGACGGGCCACGCGATTGTGACGCCGATGCAAATGGCGCTGCTGCTCATCACCGGCGACTTTCTGACCATGGCCATCGCCACGGACCGGGCGACGCCTTCCTCGCAACCCGACGCCTGGCGGCTCGGCCCGATCACCGGCGCGGCAGGATCGTTTGCCTTTGCGGGGCTGCTGTTTCTTTCGGCGATCATGCTCGTCGGCGAGCGGGTGCTCGGCTTGAGCATCGACGAACTGCGCACCGTCGCCTTTCTTTCCCTCGTTTTTTTCGGTCAGGCGACCGTTTACATTCTGCGTGAGCGCCAGCGTCTTTGGAGCTCGGCCCCCTCCGGATGGCTGTTAGCCTCTTCGTCGTTCAATATCGCAATCGCCATTGTGCTGGCGCTCGCTGGATGGCTGATGGCGCCGCTGCCCGCCTGGATCGTCGGAGAATTGTTTCTCGCGACGCTCCTTTTCGCTTTCTTTCTCGATCTGCTGAAATCATTCGTTTTTGCAAGCGTCGGCTTCTTAGCCGGCGCCGAAGCCGAGGCGAAGCGCAAGCTTGCTCCCTGGATACTTCCCTCCGGCGCCACCGTCCTGATCGTGCTCGTCGCTGCAGCGGCGGGGCTCTGGCCTTTGCCATTTGGACCGCCGCAACACGTCGCGGAAAGCACGCGGCCTGCTCGCGCTGCGCAATTCGCGACCCTCCAAGGCAAAGTCGAGGCGGCGCGCGAGCGATTCGTCGTCGCGCAAAGCGAGGGAACGATCGGCGCGCTGAGGTGCCACGCGGGCGAAAGAGTTGAGGAAGGACAACTCTGCGCCATGATCGTTAGTGATCCCTATTGGCGCGCGTTTAAAAGGCTCGAAACTGCGGAGCGCAATCGCAACAATGAGGAACGGCTACTGACTTCACTGGGTTCTGGACGCGGCGGACGTTATGCGCGCTCAACTGCGCTGCGGCGCAGGCTGCTGCTGGCCCGGGCGCACGAGCGGCAGGACGAAATTGAAAGGCTGCACGCAGCCTTGCGGGAAGAGGAGAAACGCGCGAAGCCGATCGAAATCCGCGCGCCGTTCGACGTAATCGTTATTGCAAGCTATGCATCGACCGGAAAAAGGATTGCGCCATTCGCGCCGCTGTTTCTCTTCACTCGGGAATCACCCGACGTCGCGGTTCAACTTGAAGCGCCGCAAGACGAGCTGAAGCGTTTCCGCGTGGGGGATGCGGCGAAAATCGTCTCCGAAGCCGCTCCCGGCCGCGTTTTGAACGGCAAGATCGCGGAAATTATTGGCCGCGAAGCAGCCGGAGACGGCGCCTCGCTCTCGGGGCGAGTGATCGTCGAAGCGCCAAAGAGCGACGGTAGCTTCAGCGTCGGCTCGACCGTTACGGCGAAGATCGAGATCGTGCGCGAAGACGCGCCCGCCGACGCCGCGACGCCCCTTTTGCCGCGCTCAGGATCTAGAGGCCCGCAGTGAAGAGCGAAAACGCTCACGCCAACAGCGATCGCCCAGCAAACGCTCTCGGCTGCCGTCTGCGCGACATGACCGCAGGTTGTACGGCCGGAACTGGAAATGGCGTTGGCGCGCAGCGATCGAATGGAAGCGGAACTGGTGGACGGCGCGAGCCGGCCTCTTCCAGCTTTCGGACGTACCCAACAGCGAGAAAATCGAATCCGTGTTGCTGCGCGAGTTTATGGGCGTCGCCGAATTCGAGGCGCGCTACGATCTCTTCGGGCGTCGTCAAATTTCTCGCCTTTGGCGACAATGGCTATCTCAATAAGGTCGACAATGTCGTCAATTTCGCTTTTCTGACGGGGAGTTTTCCGCCTGACATCACGAACAACGCGCGGCGCAAGAGGGCCGTGAAGGTCGGCGGCGGCATCAATGTTCAACAGCAGCTCATGCCGAGTCTGGGCTTTTTCCTGCGCGCCAGCATGTGCGACGGGCGTTACGAGACGGTCGATTACACCGAATTCGACCGCCGGCCGAGGCCCAAGGCCGCTACTACGCGCAAATCGGGGAGCCCGCCTTAACGGCGTGATATGACTCACATAAAGCAAAGCGACCTCCCGCAAACGCGGGATACCTCAGCTTTCAGCCGCACGGCGAGAAAGAGCCTTATCGACCAGCGACGCCACGAAGTGTTGGATGAGGTTGTAAAAGATAATCGGCAGCATGACGCCGGGGTGATCGGATAGCGTCATAGACGCGAGCACGAGGCCCGCCCCATTGTTGTTCATGCCAAGGCCGAACATCAGCGACGCCGTGCCGGCGCGATCGGCCCCGAAGGCGCGCGACACCAGATAGCCGGCCCCGAACATCACGAAACACAACAGAATCACGACGATCAGCATAATCACGACGAAATCGGGATCGGTCTGAGACACAACGCCCGGCAGGCTGATCGAGGCGTTGGAATAATTGAGCAGCGCCAGAACGCCAAAATTGCACAGTTTCAGATAAGGCGAAATCAGCGCCGCGCGTTTTTCTCCCAAAATCCAACGCGTCAGCATGCCGAACAAGGAGGGCGAGATGACCCATGCCGCCAGGAAGCCTCCAGCGCCGTTCGCCGCGAGTTCATGTAAATCTTCGGAATAGTCGCCCGTCGTTACAAAGCCGACAGAGTGAAGCACGATCGGCGTGAGAACCGGGCTGCAGAGCGTGGTGAGCAGGATCAGACCCAGGCTCACTGCAAGATTGCCGTTGGCGTTTTGCGCCCAGGCGGTCGACGCTCCAGCGATCGGCATTGCCGCAACCAAGGCCAGTCCGGTAAGGATTTGCTGAGTCTCGTCCGAATTGTGCCAAAGCTTCATCGTGATGCTAACGCCGATGACGAAGGCGAGGGGCACGAAGAGATTTCCTAGCGCTCCGCCCAGAAGAAGGGACGGATTGCGCAGCAGACTGGCCAGTTCCCTTGTCCTCACACCCAAGCCCGCGTTAAACAACAAAAACGCAAGCATCGCGGGTGGCAACGAGAAGGTGATCTTTGTTCGCCATATATCAATGCTTCCTACCTCTATGCTACGTACGTGAACTCCTAGACTTGGGTAAATCGCAGCTATAATGTATGATGTAATAATTACCCATATAAAATATTTATGAATTACATGTTGAGCCGTTGAAATTATGTGAGTTGAGCGGAATTGCTGTTTGTACACGAGAGCCGACCCCGGTTGTCTCAACAAGTTTCTCACGAAAAACAGGCGGCCTTGCGGCGGGCTTGTTTGCCTGTGAGATTGTCAGTTTATGAAGGCCGCCCGCCTCCGTGCGCTTCGATGCAAAACCGAGGCGCACAGGCATTGAAAGTCGTCGTCGGGAGAATCTTGATGATCCGGAAGCCCGGCGCGACGTCCAGACCTTCGCTCAACGCGATCGTTTGAACGTCATTCATGCGGCGACCCTTTTGGAGTTGCGAACCCGATTCGAGTCAAAACTCGATCCGAGTCCGCATTTCGCTGCTTCGACGACGGCTCAGTCCGGGTTCTTGCCTTCTCGGGCATTTTCCAAAACGCGCCCGGTGTTGGCGTCGACGCCGACCTCCTGCGTAACATGGCCGTTCCGGATATCGAATGAATAGCGAAGGCCGCTGCCGCCGGCCTCGCGTTCCAGTTCTTCATCCGTAATCTTGCCCGGGTGCGCTCTCAGAGCGATCGCGCGAGCCTGGTCGATGCTTACTTTTGCGTCCTTGGCCAGTTTTTCGCCGGTGTAAGCCATTGCCGGCCAAGCGCATAAGAGAGCCAGGCTCACCACTCCGCAGCGGACGCCGTAGTGACCGAGATTCTTCATAACCATTGAGTTTCTCCAATTGCCCCCCGCGCCTCGGAACCGCGATGTGGGACGACCGCATCGCGGTTTCGAGGGGGACATTGGACGGTCAGACTTAGGAGCGAATTAGCAACAAACGGCCGAGCGGTTCGGATCGACGCGCAACGTCCTGGACTTCAGAGGCTCATGTTTCATGTCGCCCGGCGGCCTGGGACAGCGCCACCCGCGCCCGCACGCCCCGTTGGCCATCGGTCCGGTTGCCGACATCCACGGAAATTTCATTGCGTTCCGCGATCCGCCGCGCGATGGCCAAGCCGAGGCCCGTCCCTTCCGCGTCGGCGGGCGCGGCGCGAAAGAAGCGATCGAAAATGCGCTCCTCGGCGCCTTGCGGAATCCCAGGGCCGGAGTCGACGATTTCGATAACGGCCTGTTCTCCGATGCGCCGCACGGAGACGTCCACCTTTCCCCCCGATGGCGTGTAACGCACCGCATTGTCGATCAGGTTCTCCAGGAGGACACGTAATTCCTCGGTTGGTCCAAGAAACAATGCCGGCTGCTGTTCGATTACGCCGAGGTCTACGCCTTTGCGCTCGGCGATTTCGACATGGTCGGCCACGCAGGCCAGCAGCAGCGGCGCAACCTCGACGGGTTCGTTAAGCCGAGGAGGCGGGGGCTCGTCGAGGCGCGCCAAACGCAGCAGCTGCTTCACAAGTCCGCTCGCCCTCTGGACGCCTTGCGCAATCGCCGCCTTGCGTTCCTCAAGCGCATCTGGCGACCCGGAGGCGAGCCCGTCGGCTTGTATCTGAATCGCCGCGAGCGGCGTGCGCAATTCATGCGCGGCGTCGGACAGAAATTGCTTTTGTTGCTCGAAGGCGGCGCGAAGGCGCGCGATGAGGCTGTTCATCCCCTCGACCAGAGGGACGACCTCCACGGGGATGCCGCGCAGCGAAATCGGCTCGGCCGCGCGGGCGCTGCGCTCGGCGAGTTCCTGCGCAAGGGCGTTCAGTCGTCCCAGAAGCCGGTTCATGGCCCAGCCGACGACGATCCATGAGAGTGGAATGACGATCAGGATCGGCGCAGCGGCCCCAATGGCGGCGCTGCGCGCGATCTCTTCGCGCACCGAATTGCGCTGCGCGACCTGCACGGTTCTCGCGCCGTCGCTCGTCATGTAGACGCGCCAATGGTCGCCAGCGGCTGAAAGGTCCGTCAAACCTGGCTGAGACTGGCGGGGAATCTCGACGTTTGGCGGCGACGCATGGATTTTGCGGCCGACCGCGTCCCAAATGGTCACTGAGAACTCGTCTTCGGGATCTTGGTCGATAGGCGCCGCCGCGCTGCTCGAGATGCCTTCGCCGGCATTGAGCGCGATTTGGCGTAACTGACCGTCCAGGAATTCCGAAGCCTCGTCGTAGGCAAAACGATAGGCGATCAGCACGGCCGCCGTCCCTATCAGAGCCAAAAGAAGCGTCATCCAGACGAGGGCGGCGCGGCGCAGCGAATTCATGGCCGCGCCTTGGGCGACATCCAGCCGGCGCCGCGCACATTGAAGATCACGTCCTTTCCGAACTTGTGGCGGATCGAGTGGATCAGCACGGCGACGGCATTGCTTTCGACTTCTTCCCCCCAGCCATAAATGCGTTCCTCGATCTGCGCCCGCGACAAAATGCGCCCCGGGCGCTCCATCAGGGCGTGCATTAATGCGTATTCGCGGGCTGGCAGCACCTGGACCACGTCGCGATATGACAACTCGTGCGTCTCGGCGTCGAGTTCAGTCTCGCCTGAGATCATACGGGATATTGCCCGGCCCTGATGCCGCCGCAGGACCGCGCGCATCCGTGCGAGCAGTTCACGAAGTTCGAAGGGCTTGGCGAGGTAATCATCCGCCCCGAGGTCGAGGCCGGACACCCGGTCGTCCACACTGTCGCGGGCTGTGATGACCAGAACGGGCGCATTCAGTCCGTTCCGCCGCGCGGATTTCAGAAGGTCGAGGCCCTCGGCGCCAGGCAAGCCAAGGTCGAGGAGCACGATGGAGTGCGCGCCGTCAGCTAAAGCGGCCGATGCGTCGGCGCCGTCGCGCACCCAGTCGACAGACATGCCTTCCGCGCCGAGGGCCTGCGACACCCCGCGTCCAATCATCGGGTCGTCTTCAACGAGTAGGACGCGCATTCGAATGGGTCTCCCTGCCGGGCAGTTTCGTCGGGGAATGGGGCGAAGCGGAGATGTATCGGAGTGGAGTCTCACCGTTGATTAGCGCGGTAAGTTTCTGCCCCGACGTATTCGGGAGGGGTCACTACGTCGTGCCGATTTCACACCAATGGCTGCTAGCCCTTGTAAGCCACGAGGATCGCTCCGAACCCGATCAATGCGACCCCGAGCCAATTGGGGAGCGACAGTCGTTCGCCCAAAAACGCGACGCCAAATAACGCGACTAGAACAACGCTCAACTTGTCGATTGGCGCGACCCGCGCGGCGTCGCCGATCTTGAGCGCACGGAAGTAGCAAATCCACGAACCGCCAGTAGCGAGCCCGGAAAGCACGAGAAAAGCATAGCTCCGGCTGGAAACCGAGCCCAATGACTGCCATTGGCCCGTGGCGATCAAGATTGTCCCAAGCGCGCACAGAATGACGATTGTGCGGACAAATGTAGCGAAGTCAGAATTGACGTTCTCGATGCCGATCTTCGCGAAGATCGCGGTTAGCGCAGCGAAAGTGGCCGATAGAATCGCCCATACCTGCCAAGACTGGAAAGGGTTCATAGAGGCTTCTTACTACAACAGCGGCACGGAAAGCAGAGCATCAATCCAGACAACGGCTGATGAGCGCGTAAAAAATCACGAAATTCGCACCGCGATTTTGCAGCCAAAATCGGGAAAAGTTTTGAGAAGCCGCCAGTGGTAACGCCAACACGCTGCATTGCTGGGGTAAGCAAATTCGTTGCAGTTGTTGAACGTAAATGTTACTTTGCGGATCATGGCAAGCGCTCCGACGCCTTTCCGCACCCTTTGGTGGCGCTCCTTCTAGGAGCGGCACGGAACGTTTGTTCAAAGACGAGCCAAGCCGCCGGTCGAGGGCGGGTTCGTTCGTCACCAAACTCCCACTTCGCACTGGCGGCTCTAATGAGACGAGACCGCTGTGCCTCATTACAAAAACATTGCCCCAATCATCTTGACCGGCGATCGCCCGACCGGGCCTCTGCATTTAGGTCACTATGTCGGCACTCTCAAAAACCGCGTTGTGATGCAGAGAAGCCATCGGCAGTTTGTGCTGATCGCTGACGCGCAAGGTCTCACAGACAATGCCGACAATCCAGACCGCGTTCGGCGTAACGTTGTCGAGGTTTGTCTCGACTATCTCGCCGTCGGCATTGATCCTGCCCACACGACCATCTGCCTGCAATCGTCGCTCCCCGCGTTGAGCGAGCTGACGCTGCTTTACCTGAATTACGTCACCGTTGCCCGTTTGGAACGGAACCCCACAATCAAGGATGAAATTCGAGCGCGTGGTTTCGGCCGCGACATCCCGGCCGGATTCTTGTGTTATCCCGTCGCGCAAGCTGCCGACATTACGGCCTTTAAGGCGGCTGTTGTGCCGGTGGGCGACGACCAAGTCCCGATTATCGAACAAACCAATGAAATCGTCCGGCGCATCAACAGGCAGGCCGATCGCGGGGTCTTGCCGGAAGCACAGGCGGTGGTACCCAAGATTGGCCGCCTGCCGAGTATCGATGGGGAGGGAAAGATGAGTAAGTCGCAAGACAACGCCATCTACCTTTCGGCCTCCCGCGACGAGATCGGCACGGCGGTGCGCCGAATGAATACTGACCCCGGCCATCTGCGCGTATCTGACCCCGGCCAAGTCGAGGGCAACGTCGTTTTCACCTATCTCGACGCTTTCGACCCCGACGTAGACGCGGTGGCCGATTTGAAGGCGAGGTACCGACGAGGTGGCTTGGGCGATACCGCAATCAAGCATAGGTTGGAGCGAGTGCTTGAGACTTTGATCGCGCCTATCCGCGAGCGGCGATCTGAACTGGCCCGGCGCCCGGACGATGCGATTGACGTTCTCCGGCAAGGGACAAAAAGACGTCACGAATCGTGACCCAGCAAACCCTCGATGAGGTACGGGAAGCGCTGAGGCTGTTTATCTTGGCCTGAGAGCCGGAACGAAAACTAAGTTGAGTGGTTTCAGTTGGTTGTGATTCTCTGTTGGTTGCGAATCGACGGAGAATCGGATGGCCTGGACCGAAACCACTCGCGCACAATATGTCCGTGGCGGGATGCGGTATGCAAGTGATTGCACCGATGCGGAGTGGGCGATCGTCGAGCCGTTCATGCCGCCGCCCTCGCGCGTCGGGCGTCCGCGCACAACCTTGCTGCGCGATGTCTGGAACGCCATCCAATACATCGCCGCGACCGGCTGCCAATGGGCGATGTTGCCGAAGGATTTTCCGCCCTTCACCACCGTCCAGCACTACTTCTATCAGCTCCGCGACAGCGGCGCGCTCGATCTCCTCAACGAAGCGCTAGTTGACGCTGCGCGCGCACTCGGCGGTCGCGCGAAGGAGCCCACGGCTGCCATCATCGATAGCCAAAGCGTCAAGACCCGGAGGCCGGCGCCCCGCGCGGCTTCGACGCCGGCAAGAAGATCAAGGGCCGCAAGCGCCACATCGTGACGGACACGCAAGGCCATATGCTCACCGGGATCGTACATGAAGCGAGCATTCAGGACAGGGACGGCGCGCCGCGCGTCATCGGCTTCGCCTGCGAAAGTTTCCCGACCGTCACGCATGTCTTCGCCGACAGCGGCTACGCCGGCGAGAAACTCGAAGCCGCTCTGGCGAGATTGAACGGCCCCGTCATCGAAATCGTCAAACGCCCGGACGGCGCAAAGGGCTTCGTCCTCGTCGCACGGCGTTGGGTCGTCGAACGAACACTCGCCTGGCTCAATCGCTGCAGAAGGCTCGCGAAGGATTGGGAAGCCTCCATCGCCTCATCCGAAGCATGGTTGCTCATCGCCTCCATCAGGCAGCTCTCCCGACGCATCGCTAGAACACCACAATCAAGATGTTAATTTTGAGTCCGACTCTGAGGGGCGGAAGGGCGTGATTGTGCAGAAGTCAATACTTTCGAGAAGTTTTCTTGATCGTTGTCGTTCAAGCGGTTGCGCGTGTCGAAAGATATGTCCGATATTCTACGCCCAGAATGCCCTTATTATGCTGCCCTCTCAATCGGCGGCGTTGCAAATCAGTTTTCTTTCTCGGCATCCCGGCCGGTCCGCGCCGGAGCCGCGATCAAGGATCGTTCCTGCGAGCGCGGCATGCGGTCCGCGCGCTCATTTGGATCGCGACCGATCCTGTCGGCAAGATCGGCAAGATCGATGACCTCATCTGCCTGACGTCTCAGCTCGTCGGCGACGATTGACGGCCGCGTCGTGTTGGTAGAAACCACCGAGACCCGCACACCTTTGCGCTGGACCGCCGCGACGAGCGAGCAAAAATCGCCGTCTCCAGAGAACAGCCACATGTGATCAATGTGGTCCGCCATCCCCATGGCGTCGATCGCGAGTTCGACGTCCATGTTGCCCTTGATCTTGCGGTGGCCCATGGCGTCCACAAATGCCTTGGCAGGTTTAGTGACGACCGCATAACCGTTGTAGTCGAGCCAATCGATCAGCGGCCGGATCGACGAGAACTCCTCATCTTCGATCACCGCCGTGTAATAAAGTGCGCGGACAAGGCGACCTCGCTGCTCGAATTCGCACAGCAGCTTCCTGTAGTCGATATCGAAACCCAGCGCCTTGGTGGCCTGATAGAGATTGGCTCCGTCGATAAACAACGCAATGCGTTCTTGCCCGGACATTTTTCACAATCCTTTTGTTGATATCAAATGCTCAATCAGGTTGAGGATATAGGCTCAAATCACCACCCGTTCCACCTCGTCGTGGCTCATTTCGTCGCGCCGCCGATCGTAGAGCTGCGTCGTGCGCGTCGAGGCATGGTTCGCCATGGCGGCGGCTTTTTCCAACGTGCCGCCGTTCTTCAAATAGGCGGTGATGCCCGTGGCGCGGAAGTTGTGATCGCCAATCTTCATGGCGATGCCGGCCGCCAAGGCGCGTCGGCGGACCATTGCGTAAGCGTTGGCCTGGGGCAGGGGGGTCGCGGTCAGCGCGCTGGCGCCGCGTCCGATCGTCCGAAAGAGAGGCGCCTTCGGATCGCCCGCGAGCCCGCAGCCATCGATATAGGCGTGCAGATAGGCCTCCAAGTCGTGATGGCAGGGCATCTCTTCTCATGCAAGCGCGCCCAAAGGCGGCGGTTCTGCACATAAACGTCTTCGACCTTCATGGCGAGCGCCGCGCCGACGCGCGCGAAGGAATAGACCATCAGCGCGATCAAGGCGCGGTCGCGCAAGCCGACCGGCGTCGATATGTCGATACTGTCGAGCAACGTCCGCGCCTCCTGGGGGTCGAGGACGGGCGTCTTGCCAATTTTGACGACGTGCTTCGGCCCGCGCACGCTCGCGGCCGGATTGGTCTGGACAATCTGGCCAGTCACAAGCCAATCGAACAGCATGCGGATCGCCGCCAACCGCTGCTTGGCGGTCGGCGCGCTGTGGCTGCGGGTGAGCAATTCGACATAGGCGCCGACATGCAGCTGCTGCACCTCAACGATCGACGCGACACCCTGCCGCTCGCACCAGGCGAGGAACTCCCCGATCGCGCGGCCATAGGCGCGGCGCGTGTGCGCGTTGCGAATGTTAGAACCGAAGCACTCCCAAAAGCGCGTCTGCGCACGTTCGCCGCTGGAACGCACCAAGGCGGGAATGTGCGCGCCGATGGAAACAAGGTTGTTCATGCTTTCGACTTCTTCTCCAGCGCCTTTTCGAGTTTCGCCAGATCCTGCTCCAGCTTCTCGATGAGAAGCGGCGTCGAAGCCGCGACCAGCTCGAGCCCTTTTGTCGTCGGTTTCTCGGCGACCGTCTTTAAGAGGTCATGGCCGCGTTGGATGGCTTCCTTGGTCTGGTCGATCGCCGTTTTCAGTCCATTTTCGCTCAGCTTGCCATAGGCCATAAGGCTCTCCTCAGAATATTAAGATAAAGGACATTATTATACATAAGCCGAAGCTGTAAGGGCCACGGTCGAGCCAGACGGGTTTTTCCTTGCTCTGTACGGATTGAATCCGTATGCTGAGCCAAGAGGTGAACCATGCCCCGCGAACATGTCGAAAGCGGCCGGGTCGAGCTGCGGCTCAAACCCGAGGACAAGGCCGTGCTGGCGCGCGCCGCCGCGCTCGAACGTCTCGACCTCACCAGCTTCATCCTGCGCGCCGCCCTGCCGCGCGCCAAGGCCGTCATCACGGAAGCCGAAAAGCTGCGGCTATCGGAACGCGATTCTTTGCGCGTGCTCGATCTCTTGGAAAATCCGCCGGAGCCGCCGGCGCGCCTCGTCCGCGCCGCCAAGGCGGGCTTCGTGCTCGAATGACCGCCCTCCTTTGGGAGGAAGCGCCGCTCGGCAAGAACCACGACCGTAACGCTTTCGATTGCGGCGAGGACGACCTCAACGTCTATCTGAAACGCTACGCGCGCCAGAATCACGAGAGCGGCGGCGCGAAATGCTTCGTCGCCACGCCGCGCGACGCGCCCGCGCGCATCCTCGGCTTCTACACGCTCAGCCCCGCCTCGATCGAATTCAGCCGCGCGCCCGCCATCGTAACGCACGGCCTCGGCCGCTATGAAATTCCGGTTTATCGCGTCGGCCGTCTCGCCGTTGATCGCAGCGTGCAAGGACTCGGCCTCGGCGGACGGCTCTTGCTGCGCGCCGCCGAACGTTGCGTGACGGTCGCGCAAGAAGTAGGCGGCGTGGCGCTGTTGATCGACGCGAAGAGCGACGGTGCGGCCAAATGGTACGAGAGCTATGGCGCGCTGCGTCTCCTCGATGCGCCGCTCTCCCTCGTGCTGCCTTTCTCGGTCGTCCTCGAGGCTCTGAAACAGAGGAATTGAAGCGCGTTTCGCGCGCGACTTTCGCAACGAAAAATCGCTTAAGATTCAGCGGGCCGCGCCCGACGCGAAAGTCTTGCAGACCGTGTGAAAACAGCGGCGGATTGAAGATCGGCAGTGACGTGGTGGTGGGGATGAGCGGCGTTCGCCATTTCCCGCCAGGATCGGTTTCTGATCTCGCTTGAGCTTCCTGGAACGCCCTGAAGCAGCCCTTGCCGCCCGGTCCGGCGTGATTTGAGGCGTTTTCACGCCGCCACCGCCGCCATCAGCCCTTCCATGCCGAGAATGTTGAGCGCCCGACGCAGATTGTAGGCGAGCGCCGTCAGGCTGAACTCGGCGCGCACCTTTTCGAGGCCGCGCATGAGGAAGGCCCCCTGGTTCATCCATTGCTTGATCGCGCCGAAGGGATGCTCGACGGTCTCGCGCCGCCGGTCGAGAACCTCCGGCCTCGCCTTCAGTCGAGCCGCCATGCGATCGAGCGCGTCCTCGTTTTCGAGGCGCGAGACGGAACGAACGTCCTTCGTGCAGCGTGGACGCAGCGCGCAGGCGCGACAGGCTTGCGCATTGCCATAATCGACTTTCTTCAAGTCGCGCAGCTTGCCTTCGCGGATCGGCGTCAGTTCCTGCCCGGCGGGACAAACATAAGCGTTGCGCGCCGCGTCGTAACGAAACTCGTCCTTGCGAAAGAAGCCGTTGTTCACCGCCGGCCCGCGTTGCGGGCGCGGCACATAGGGCGTCAGGCCGGCTTCTTCGCAAGAAGCGATGTCTTCGGTTCTGAAGTAACCCTTGTCGGCGACCACGTCGATTTTTTCGACGTCGAGAATCTCTCGCGCCGGCTCCGCCGTTCGTTGCAAAAGGCCCATGTCCAGAACGTCGTTCGACACCGCCTGTTCGACGATCATCTTGTGCTTGGCGTCGACGGCGATCTGAATGTTGTAGCCGACGCCAACCTTCGTATAGGCCGCCATGGCGCGGCTGTCGGGATCGGTGAGCGACACTTGGCTTTCGCCGCTCTTTTCCAGCGCGGCAAGATGCGCCGCATATTCGCCGCGCTTCTTGTTCAGCGCCTCGATCTTCTCCGCCAGATTCTTGACCCGCGAACCTGTCGTCGCGCGGTCCTCGGCGTCGCCCGCATCGAGCCGTTTCAGATAATCTTCCAGCTTCTTGTCGGCGGCCGCGATGAATTTTTGCAGCGATCCCGTGGTGAAGTTCCGATCCTTGTTGTTGACCGCCTTGATGCGCGTGCCGTCCACCGCCAGCAGTTCGCGCCCGAACAAATCGAGCCGCCGGCACAAGATCACGAACTCTCGGAAGACCTTCTTGAACGCGGCGCGATTGGCGCTCCTGAAATCGGCGATGGTCTTGAAATCCGGTTTTAGGCTGCGCAACAGCCAGATGACTTCGATGTTGCGGTGGCATTCCGCCTCGAGACGCCGGCTCGACCGCACCCGGTTGAGATAGCCGTAGATGTAGAGCTTCAAGAGATCGGCCGGCGCGTAACCCGGACGACCCGTCGCCTTCGCCTCGACCCGCTCGAAACCAACGGCCTTCAAATCGAGCCCGTCGACGAAGGCGTCGATGAACCGCACGGGGTTGCAGCCACCGACATAATCGTCAATCGCCTCCGGCAAAAGCAGGAGTTGCGAGCGTTCGAAGCCGGATATGTGCGTCATGCCCGATTCTAACCGGGCGCAGCCCCCAACGGAATCCCGTCATTCGGACTTTCCACACGGTCTGCTTGACTTATGCACATCAGAGCGGGTCGGAGAGCCGACTCGCTCAAAATACCTTAAATGCCGCTCTGGGGCGGAGCCGCACTTGAGTTGGGTATCCACGGATAAAGGCGCGGGATCACGACCGTAAGGAACGTTGCAACAAGCAACGCGGCGGCTACGCCGACAATGAACTGCGTCCAAGTATCTGGGCGTATGGCTCCAAGTGAGACAATGACCATCAGAAGCGGGATGTCGAGAAAGTGCGTGAATGTTGGGACCATCTCCGCCTTCCGCGCCCGCGCCAGATCCAGCGTCACGCAGCCGCGTTCCAAGGCGTCCCTGCTGAGTCGTCGCAGCCGCATAAAGTAGAGGCGGGTGATGGTGTTGCCCTCGATGAATTCAAGCGCAAAGAGCACGACCATCCCCGCCAGCCACGGCGTTTCGAGAAAGCCCCAGCCGCCATAGAATGAAACAATGAGCCATGTGCCGGATGCGAGCAGCAACAGTGCTCCCGGCACGACGACGCCATCGTAGAAAACGGCGATGTTGCGCACCGCTTCCGAAAAAATGCGCCAAGTCGGTCAATTGGCGCGACCGCAAATCGAATATCCATACGCCAATTAATCCGCCAGAAATCAGCGTCAAACCGACGAGATGCGCAAACTTTAGAAGCTCATATGTCATCGCTCGTCTCCTGCCATTTGGCCGGACAACCGGCAGTAAAAATGCAGAGCGTTAAGCGTGGCGACGCAGCCGCAAGCCGTCGCGCACGTTCAGGCCAAGCAGCGTGATGTTCGTCACACCGGCGAGGAGTTCGAGCGCCTGCACCGCGTAAAAGGCCTTGTCGAATTCGCCCGCTCGCGCCTTTGAGGCGAGAAAAAGCGCAGCGGGAATGAGCACAAGGAGGCCGTTAGCGGCAATGAACGCCATGCGCTTGAGCTTCCCGCCGATCACACCGGCGCGGCCTCCTTTCGACAGCACGAAGCCCGTGCCGCCCACCGTCATCAGCGCCGGAACGAGCACGAAAAATCCCCACGGGATTGAAGTCTTCACGCTGACAACGAACGCCTCTGAGCCAAAGAGTTCGGCGAAAAGCGTCGATAGCCAAAAGGTCGAAATCGTCAGTAATGCGATAGCGCCTGCGACGGGATGAATCATCTTGAGCATAGCTCCCTCCCTTTGAAGCGCGACCGTTAGGCGACGCAGATGTCAGGCACCGCAACTTTCTGAAAAAGATGCGGGGATGCGATGGCGGAGGAGGGATAGGCGGCGAGCTTGACTTGGAAGTCCGGGTTCGAGAATGCAGCGCGGAATGCAGCGTTCGATTCCCAAACGGCATAGTTCAAATAGGTAGGGTTCTCGCCAAGAGCACGATGCAACTGGGTCGAGATGAAGCCCGGCTGGCGTTTCATGAACGCCGCATCGTCCTGCCAGGTTTTGAGGAAGCCCGGCTCGTCCGCCTTATCGAGGGTGAAGATGTTTACAAGAACGACCGGGCTGGCGTCGATTCCGAGCTGACGCTCAATCGGGAAGCTCGGGTCGAGGGGGCGCAACAGCGACATGACGGCTCCATTCAGTTTGAATAGTCAGCGCCGATATAGCACTATGATGTCATATCGTTATTGACACTATGATGTCAATATCAAACTATGGTGTGAAATGCCCCAACCGAAACGAACGCCCGGCGGTGATGCTGTGACCGACCTCGTGCTCGACCTGTTCAGGCTGAACAATCAGCTTTTGTCCGCAGGAGATAGGCTGATCGCGCCACTCGGATTGACGAGCGCACGCTGGCAAATCCTCGGTGCGATTGTCGCCGCCGATTACCCGCAACCGGTCGCGTGGCTGGCACGAAACCTCGGCGCGCATCGCCAGAACGTGCAGCGCATCATCAACGACCTCGCCAAAGAGGGGTTAGTCGGCTTTGAAACCAACCCGCATCACCGAAGGGCGCAGCTTGTTGTCCTCACAAAAAAGGGAAAGCAGATTTTCAACGCGGCGATGCGCTTGCAGGCTCCTTGGAGCGACAGTCTTGCAGATGGCCTGACGGCCAAAGACATCGAAACCGCCCACCGGGTGATGTTAGCGCTGCGCCAGAATTTGAATGCAAAGGATGATGCCGACGATGGGGACCGAAATCCCGCTGTCTCCAGTATTTTTGGCGCATAGCACACGGTGCAAAAATCTTAAATTCCGGTGAAAAAGTCGGCGTGCGGCGCGCGTTGGAATGACGCGCAGAGCCGGTGATTTCTGCATTAATGTCGTTGTAATTACTAGATTTTCGTTATTCCATGGACGTGCTCATTCGATGGAGAGCGCGACATGATGGGGCGGCTCGAAGCTCGGCAATCGTCGCTGTTTTATGATTTCTGCCTCGACGATTACGTCCGCCCAGATCATCTGCTGCGCCAGGTCGACGCCGTGCTGGATTTGAGCGGCGTCCGGCGCGAACTCGCGCCTTTCTACAGCGGCATTGGCCGTCCCTCGCTCGATCCCGATCTTGCGACGCTGCTGCGTTCGCCGGTCCTTCAAGCGGAGGCGCTGTCATGAAGATGCTGAACTATGACGAGATCAATCGCATGGTTGAAGAAATGGAAAAATTCCCGTTCCCACAGCGCGACCAACTTGAGCAAATTGCGGTGAAACTTCGATACCTCGGCGCCACGACGCCCGAGGATGCACTCGGCGAAGAGGCGCAGAACGGCCTCGGCTACTTGTTGAGCGACATCGCCCGCGAGGTTGACGCCATCGTGTATGATTTACGCCAAGATGGCCAAGCGCGGCTCGACGCAATCAAAAGGGAGGCGCTGGCATGAGCAAGAAGAAAAGGAAATTGAAGCTCGTCGAGCCCGTGCAAGATCGCCTCATGAGAACACCCATTGCGACCAATTGTCGGACATGAAAAGCCGAATCTATGCAAAAGCCGAATCTGTGCGCTGCATCTCGCCATCTGCGGCGTTCGAGACGAAATCAGCGACTGCTCTGCCGACGCGCTTACTCAACTCTCTCTTGATCTACATGACCAGATGGAAGCCGTTCATGCGGCGTTCGGTGCGGAGTTTGAACTGCGCCGCGCGGAGAAGCAGTCATGACCGCACCCGTCTCAGCGCTCTTCGTCCGCATCTGGCGCATCCGGCTCGCGCGTTGGGCTATGCGCGGCTCGCGGGCCTTCGACGATCTCGCCGAGCGGCTCCTGCCCGAGGATTTGCGGCATAGGCTCTGACCCTTACATCGCGCCAAGCGCTAGAATTCCTCCCCACTGCAAAGAAAACGCTCCGATCGTGGATGTAACGTCGGGGCATTTTCGTTTGTGGCGGTCGAATGGACTGCGTGAGCCCATCGCACCTTTCGAAGGTCTGATCTTCGATGGCCGCCCGTTAGCAGACCCAATGCCACTGGCCATACCACCAGCGCCAGCAGCCGCCACGATGACCGCCATATCCGCCGCCCCAGCCCCCCCCATGATGGCCGCCCCAGCCCCCATGATGGCCGCCCCAGCCCCCATGATGGCCGCCCCAGCCGCCGTGATGGCCGCCCCAGCCGCCGTGATGGCCGCCCCAGCCGCCGTAATGGCCGCCACCATGTCCATCCCACGCCATAGCGGCAGTCGGAAGAGCCAAAGCGGCAGCCAAAGCCGTTACGAGAGACAATTTGCGCAGCATGCTAATCTCCTTCTTCCCCGTGCAATTCAATCCCATCAATCCACTGAATGGCCGCTGAACGAGACTCCTCATTGGGTAGTGTCTCAGTTTGAAATTTGAGGCCCTTGACGCGGCTTCGCGCCATTGCCAGTTCCCATGTTATGCTTCGCAAAAGCACTGGAGCGATAATGTGGCAGAGGAACCGCGCGGCGTTTATCGGACGGAAGGCGTAAGGGGAAAGCCAAATACTGCTTTGATCGAATCCGGGACGTTGGGGTTTGAAATCTCTGAGCAGGAATATCGTGACAAAGGATACAAGCCGGATTTTGATGATCTCCCGTGTGGAGACCTTTCCTGCGCCACTGAGAAAAAAGACGAAGATGCCAACAGGACCTAAAGGCGAGAAGCGTCCCGCCGACGACATAGCCCGTGCCGTCAAAGTCATGCGCATCGCCGCGGGCGAAGAGCCGGAGGACTACGGCAACGCGCCGCTTCGGCCGCCTTGAGCATGTCTGCGCCCATTCGCGCTGCTGCGGCTAAGCCTTACCTAACCGGCGCTTAGAGCGTTTGGCCGTCGCGGGGGATCGTCCTGCGGCGGCTTTTTCGTTTTTGATCGCTCTATACTTTCCTCCACTTCTTTTGGCTTGACCGCGACAAAACGAGTCATGGCCTCTCCAAAGCTCACGTCGAGCGTGAGCGGCGGTTCTTGCTTCCGCCCCTTCTCTGTCATGCGATCAACTCGCGGTAGCGCAGCCGCCCCTCGACGCAGGCGAAAATGTCATTCATGCGTGGCGACGGTTTCATGTCGCGGCGGTTATAACGCCATGTCATCTCGTCCACATAGCGCTGAAGATGCTTCGGCGATACCCAATGATGAATGCCGACGATCTGGCGCTTAAGGAGCGCCCAGACGCCTTCGATGTTGTTCGTATGAACGAAGCCGCCGAGGCGCACATATTCGCCAGCCGAGTGATTGACGGCGAGGTGGGTGAAATCCTTGTCGAGTCCGACAAAAGCCATGTCTTCGTCAGTCAGAACCGCCGAGCATTTGGCGACATTCTGGCGGACCTTCCCCTGAAGCGTCTTCGCCTTGTGATCGGCGACGTGCTCGGCGCGTAGCTCGCCGTCGCACTCGACAATGCCGAGCACAACCGCCTTGCCGGCGCCGCCCTGTTTGCCGCCCTTGCGGTCCTTGGCGTGCTTGTTCTTTTCCTTGCCGCCGACAAACGTAGTGTCGGCTTCAACATCGCCCTTAAGTGGCGCATTGAACGAAGGCGTGCGGGCTGCATGGCGGAGGCGATGCAGCATAAACCACGCCGACTTTTGCGTGATTTTCAGATCCTTGGCGAGCGTGACAGATGCAATGCCTTTCGGATGATTGGTGATCATCCAAATAGCCGCAAACCACTTGCGTAGCGGCAGTTTAGTGTTTTCGAAGATCGTGCCGACTTTGATCGAAAAGCGCTCTCTGCACTCTCCGCACTTATGCGTTTTGCGGTCGCTGAAATGATAGATTTTCGTGTCGCCGCAGTAGGGGCAAAACTCGCCGTCGCGCCAGCGGATCGCCTGCAGATGGTCGATGCAGGACTGCTCGTCCGGGAAGGCTTCAAAGAGGCTGTAGAGGCTATCGAAATTCGTAAGCACGGCTCATCTCCGTCGATGTGGAGATACTAGCCTACTTTTTTGGTTAGGTCAAACTAGTATATATGTCCCCTAATTTTTTTTCGGGCTTGGACCGATTGGCGTCGATATCGAAACTATCATCGACGCCCTCGCGCGAACTCTAAAGGAAGTGGATTACGATAGCGAGATCGTACATCTGACCAAGCACATGAGCATCCAAAATTAACGTTCAGTATTGATGATACATCATATTATAAGAAATACATGTCACTAATAAAATATGCTAACGAGTTCTGACAAATTTCGGGATCACCGGGCGGGTCTTGCTGTATTAAAGGTTAGACAAACACGCTCAAATTATCCCGGGGACGAGGCCGCTGCCCAGTTTCGGTAGGGCCTACGTCGTGCGGCAATTTAAGCGGCCGGAAGAAATCGCTGCGATGCGCCGAATTTACGGGCGGAAGTTCGTTCAGGTATCGGTCATGTATAACGCCGGTGCGCGGCCTATACCTTGCCTTTAAGGATCCACAAGAGCGGCGAGTCCTTTGTCGTCGAAGATGCGGTCGGCGTCGCGCTCGCCTATGTCTATTTCGAAGACGATCCGACCCGGCGCGAACTCCGACATTCTCTCGCCCGAAGTCTTTGACGAGATGGCCCGGCGCGCGCCGCGCCTCGAGCGGGCCTGGGTCGAAGGCCAGGGCCATGCGCCGCTGCTGCTCGATCAGCCGACGATTTCGCGCATCGCGGACTTCGTGCGCCAATGTCCATAAAGCGCGCACAGCCGATCGCTAGGGAGCGTAGCCTTGCGCTTGATTGAGCCGTGAGATCGCGACGCCGACATTGATCTCGGCGTTCGCCTCCATGCGCTGCGCCTCGAGTTGAATCTGGCGCACGCGATAAAGATCGAAGGCGCTGATCTCGCCGAGCTTGAAGGCCTTGCGCGACAGTTCGAACTGATCATTGGCGACGGTGAGACGGCTGTTGGCCAGTTTCGCGGCGCGCTGCGCCGCCGCCAGCGCTTCGCGCGCCGCCCTTATTTCCGCCGTGATGATTCGCTTGGCGCGCTCATATTCGGCCGTGGCGCGATCCATCTCGGCGAGCGCCTCGGCGCGTCTCGGCTCATTTCGTCCGGCCGTCGGCAGCGGAATGCGTATGCGGACGCCCAGGGTGGTCGCATCCGTGCGTTGGTTGGTGACACGCTCAGAAGGATCGAGCGAACGGTCGGTCGAATATTGATCATTATGTTCCTGCCGAGCGAAAATACCGATATCGGGGCTGTCGATCGGCGTCGCATCGACAAGTTCCACCTGGGCGCGAGCGCGCGCAAACGCCGCGAGGGGCGTGCGCAACGCTGGGTGATCCTCAATGTCGATGGGCGGCCGCACCGACTCCAGCGCGCCATCAGGCGGCGCGCCGCCGGTCAAGGCCGCGTAGGTGATCCGCGCGACTTTTACCGCGCCCTCGGACTGCGCCAGCTCCGTTTCGGCGGCAAGCGTTTCGTTCTTCGCAAGCAGCGCATCAGTCTGGGCGGCGTCGCCAAGCTCCACGCGGCGAGTCATATCGGCACCGATGTCGCGCGCGGTGGCGACGCGATTGCGCGCGACGGAAACTTCCCGCGCCGCACGCTGCGCGTTCCACCATGCGTCGCGCAGGACCCCGGCGACTTCCAGTCGACGCAGCGCCAGCCGCTCTTCAACCTCGAAGAGACCGGTGGTCACCGTGCCCGCGAAGGCGTCCCGCTGTCCGGGCAACCACAACGGCATGCCGGCCTCAATTTCGGTTTCATTGTAGTTGCGTAAATTGCCGGCGGCCGCGTTACGCTGATAGCCCGCGAAATAAGGCGAACCGGGGGTGATCGAATTGGCCGTCGCGTAGCGCGCCGATATGGCGCGAAACTGCGCCTCGAGCGAACGGCTCTGCGCATCAACCAAGACGGCCATCTCAAGATGTTTCGCCAACACGCCGCCGCTTCGCCTGGTCGGCGCCCGAACACGGGCTTTCTTGGGCGATGTCCCAGGCGGTTTCTTGGGTGCAGCTTTGACAGACGCTTTGATCTGCATCTCCGCCGGTTCGCCCTGCTCCTGTGCAAAGACTCCCGTCTCGAAAGGCAAAGCGAACGCAAACAACAAAAATGCCGTGTAGACCGCGCCCATCCTCATGCGCGAGCGTCCTCGCGCGCATGCATTGGCGCGGGTTGCCGCATCGCTCGTGCGCGGAACTTCTGACGAATGGCCAAGCCGAGATTGGCGGTGCGATCGTAAAGAATCGGCAGCAGGATCAAGGTCAGCACCGTGGCCGAGATCAACCCTCCGATGACGACGATGGCGAGCGGGCGCTGGATCTCGGCGCCGGGCCCATGCGCGAACAGGAACGGGATCAAGCCGAAGGCCGCGATGGTGGCGGTGAGCATAACGGGCCGCATGCGCCGACGCGCGCCCTCTAACACCGCTTCGCGCGTGCTGCGCGTGCCTTCAGCCACAAGCTTGTTGATGTAGGAGATGAGCACGACGCCATTGAGAACCGCGATTCCGATAAGCGCAATAAAGCCGACCGACGAGGGCACGGACATGAATTCTCCCGAAAACCACAGGCCCAAAATGCCGCCGATCGCCGCGAAAGGCACATTGCAGAACACCAGCGTCGCCTGTAGCACCGAGTTGAAGGTTAGATAAAGCAACAGAAAAATCAGCGCCAGCGCGATCGGCACGACGATCGCGAGTCGGGCCGAAGCGCGTTGCTGGTTTTCGAACTGGCCGCCCCATTGATAGCGATATCCCGGCGGCGTCTTTACGTTTTTGGCGACGGCTTTCTTGGCGTCGTCGACGAATCCGACAAGATCGCGTCCCGTCACATTGGCGAGGACGGTGGCGAAGCGACGGCCTTCCTCGCGAATGATCTGGATCGGCCCGTTCTCCACGCGCACGTCGGCGAGTTGCGACAGTTCGACGACCTTGCCTTCGGACGACACCATCGGCAGCCGCGCGAAGTCGACGGACGAGCGGCGCGAGATTTCCGAGCCGCGAATGACAAGCGGCGTGCGGATCGGCCCTTCCAGCACGATGCCGACCGGCTGACCGTCGACCCAGACGCGCAGCGCGTCCTGAATATCGCCGGCGTTAAGGCCGAAGCGGCCGGCCGCGAGTCGGTCGACGCGCGCCGTCAGATAGCGCATGCCGTCATTCTGCAGGCCGAACACGTCGCGCGCACCCCTGATCTTGCGCAAGGTCGCGGTAACCTCGCGGGTGAGGCGGTTGAGCTCGTCGATGTCGTCGCCGAAAATCTTGACGACGACGTCGCCGCGCGCGCCGATAATCATTTCCTGAACGCGCATGTCGATCGGCTGCGAAAAAGCGTAGGAAATGCCGGGCATGCTATCGAGCACGGCGCGAATCTCGCCCATCAGCCAATCTATATCCTTGCCGCGCCATTCACTCTGAGGCGCAAGCTTCAGAAAATTATCAGTGTCGTTGAGGCCGACGGGATCGATTCCGAGCTCGTCAGCGCCGGCCCGGGCCATCATTCCCTTGACCTCCGGCACGCGCTCCATGATTGCGCGCTGAATGCGCATGTCGGTCTCCGCGGCCATATTGACGCTGATCGTCGGATGTTTGCGGATGGTGATGACGGGCGTGCCCTCGTTCATCACCGGCATAAAGGTCTGGCCGATCCCCGCATAGGCGGTGAAGGCGACGACGAGGCCGATGACGGCGGCGGCGCCGACAATTAAGGGCTTGTCGAGCGAGCGCTTGAGCAAGGGCTCGTAGACCGCGGCGACCTTGCGCACCAGCCAGGGCTCGTCGGCATGGCCCGGCTTCAGCAACGTCGCGCTAAGCGCCGGCACGACGGTGAGGGACAGCACGAGCGCCGATCCGAGCGCAAAGGCGATCGTCAGCGCCACCGGCGCGAACAGACGACCTTCGAGCCCTTCGAGAGACAGCAGCGGCAGGAACACCGTGACGATGATGATGACGCCGGACGTGAGCGGGACGGCGACCTCGCGAGTCGCTTCGAGCGTCATGAAAATGCGGTCGGAGAGACTGACGTCATGCGCATGCGCCATGCGATGTTCGACGTTCTCGACGACGACGACCGCGCAGTCGACCAAAAGTCCGATCGCGATCGCCAGACCGCCGAGCGACATGATATTCGCCGAGAGGCCCCACCAGCGCATGATGCCAAATGTCGAGAGCGCGGCGAGCGGCAAAATGACCGACACGACGACCGCGGCGCGAAGATCGCCAAGAAACAAGACGAGCAGGATGACGACGAGGACGATCGCCTCGATCAGCACCTTCTGCACGGTCCAGACCGCTTTGCCGATCAATTCGCTGCGATCGTAGAAGATTTCGATTTTCGCCCCGTTCGGCAGCGTCGGCTCGATTTCGGCCAGGCGCTCCTTCACGCCATTGACCACCATGCGCGCGTCCGCGCCGCGCAGCCCGAGAACAAGTCCCCACACCGCCTCGCCTTCGCCGTTGCGCACGACGACGCCGTTACGCGGCAACGCGCCGTTGCGCACTTCGGCGACGTCGCCGACGCGCACGATGCCGGTGTCCCGCGCGGCGATGACGACGGATCGGATCTCATCGAGAGATCGCAGGCGGCCTTCGGCGCGCACGAGCAGCGCTTCCTCGCCATCGCGCACGCGCCCCGCGCCGTCATTCTTATTGTTGTTGGAGAGCGCCGACTGGAGCATCTCCACACCGTCAAATTGCTGATCGTCGATGAGCTGGGCTACGTGCCGTTCACGGCGGTTGGTTCTGAACTGCTCTTCGAGGTCTTCAGCCAGCGCTATGAACGTGGCGCCACGCTGGTGACCAGCAATCTGCCATTCGATGAATGGACGTCGGTGTTCGGGTCGGAACGGCTCACCGGCGCGCTGCTCGATCGGCTCACCCATCATGTCCACATTCTGGAGATGAACGGCGACAGCTATCGTCTCGCGACAGCCAGGAAGGCGCAACGGCGCAATGCCGACGAGCCCAGCGTAAACCCAAGAACCAAGGGAGAAGCCGACGCAGACATTTAACCGCCGCCGCGCGCATTGAAGCGCGCTTCGCTACGCTCCGCGCGCCTCAATGCGCGCGACAACCCAACTCACAAGGGCTTCACGGCCCTCTTCTCTCAACCAGACCGGTACACTTTTACGCCGCCATCTGGCACAAATTGTCGCCGCCGTTGACAATTGGGCGGTCGATTATGACGAGCCTGCCTTCAAGGAAAGGCTCGCTCGTTATCGACGCAATCTGCGTAGCGTTCGCTGGAATGTCTGGCATTATGGCAAATCGCGCCATGCGCGATGGATCATAGCACTGTCTCGATTGGGCGCGCAGCTGCTTTCTCATCGCAATGAAATTGACGCGGCTGGCGGTGATCTTTCGAAAATTGAAGCCGCTTGCAAGCGCTTCAACGAACTTGAAGGCTATCTCTATTCGAACATCCGCTCGCTGACGGACTACGGAAGAGCTTGGCGTCAAGGCGAACGGATCGCAACCGCCAACATCGAGTCTACGGTGAACCAATTGGTCAATCAACGCATGTGCAAGAAGCGCCAGATGCGATGGTCACGGCTAGGCGCTCAGCTAATGCTTCACGTCCGGACTGCTCATCTCAATGGAATCCTCGAACGCCACTGCGGTTTGCCACAACCGGTTGAATGCACATGGCCCAATGACAACGCGTTTCGACAAGCTGCCTGACCCCCTGCTTTTTGCCGGTCTCTTTTCGACGTGAGAGAATTCTGGCGGTCCTGCGACCGGTCAAACCGCATCGACTTCACGTCCTTGATGCCACGCGGACGCGTCGTAAACGACGCAAAGACAGTAGACTAAGCATCGCCCGCATTTAATTGGCTGAGCGCGTCCCGTAGATAGGCGGTGGCTCCGCCCAAGGTGAAAAGCTTGTTGTAGTCAACCTCCGGAATAGCGATTTTTGTGCGGTCGTGGATCGCCACAATGAGATTGGCAAAATCCATTGAATCGAGGTCGAACACTTCACGTAAATCGTCTTGATCGCGAGCCGACGCGAGATCGGCCTCGGGCGCGATTTCGCCAATCAGCTCCAGGATGAGCGCTTTGATTTCGGCGTCCGTCATAGTTTTTCCGGCTCCTGTAAGAGACGCGCGACCGCGGCGAGATACAAGCCGCCGACATGGCCGTCGGTGACCCTATGGTCCGCCGCGAGGCTGACGGTGACGAGCGGACAACTCTCGATGCGCCCATCGACGACCCAGGGGCGCGCGACCGCACGGCCAAATCCGACGATCGCGACTTGCGGAGGATAGATAATGCCGGTCACCGACTCCGCGCCGCGATCACCGACGCTCGTGACGGTAATGGTGGGAGAAGTGAGTTCGGAGCTGCGCAAATTCCCGCGTCGCGCGCGCTCCACCAGGTCCCGCATGGCCGCCATCAGTTCGGCCAGCGATTTTCTGTCGGTGTCGCGTATCGCCGGCGCGATCAGCCCGCCGCCGCGCAAGGCGATCGCCCAACCCACGTGAACGTCAGACGCAGGAGTAAAGGCGCCGTTTTCATAAGCGCCGTTAAGCTGCGGTTGTTCGCGCAGGGCCAAGGCCGCAGCCTTGAGAAAGAGTACGGCCGGCAGAATGCGTTCGACTGGGGATTTCTCGGCGTTGTATTGCTCGATCCAGGTCGAAGCGGCGTGAAGGTCAACCATTTCGGTGAGGTAGTAGTGCGGGATTTCTCGCTTCGAGTGACTCATAGCGGCGGCGATCGCCTGGCGCATCTGAGAAAGATCGAGGCCTTTTTTCGCTGGGCGCTGCGCGAGCTTTGCTCCGCTCGCGTAGGTTTCGACATCGGCGAGCCGGATCGATCCCTCGACACCGGTTCCTTTCACGATCATAGTGGGGTCGAGGCTCAACGCCGTAGCTCGGCGCCGCGCCGCGGGCGTAATCTTTAGTCGCGAGCTCGGCGCCGCGACGATCGGCCTTAGCGGCGCCGGCTTCAGCGCAGCGATGGCGGGTTCAATGGAGGGCGGCGGGGCGGCGCCCCGCGCGCCGTCGATCTGCGCAAGAACCGTCCCGACTGGAACGCGCTCGCCGACTGGAACGAGGATGTTCGAGACGACGCCCTGTTGGAAGATTTCGACTTCTATCGCGCCCTTTTGCGTCTCGACCACCGCGACGACGTCGCCGGATTTGACGCGATCGCCGGGCCTCACAAGCCACTCGACGAGCGTGCCGGCCTCCATGTCGGCGCCAAGCGCGGGCATTTTGAAATCGCTCATGACGGGCGGACAAGTTCACGCGCCACGATGACGATCGTAGCCGCCTGTGGCAGGCATGCGTCCTCGAGATGCGCCGCATAAGGTATCGGCGCCTCGCGCGAACAGACGCGCCGCAATGGCGCGTCGAGTTCAAAGAAAGCTTCCTCGGCGAGGCGCATGCCCACTTCAGCGGAAATCGAACCGCTGCGCCAGCCTTCGTCAATGATGACGCAGCGCCTCGTCCTTGCGACAGAGTTGAGTATCGTTTTCGTGTCGAGTGGCCTAAGCACGCGCAAATCGACGACTTCCGCGTCGATTCCCTCGGCCGCAAGGGCGTCGGCCGCCTGCAACGCCTTGAACAGACTGCCGCCATAGGTAATGAGGCTGACGTCTCGTCCGGCGCGACGCACTTTCGCGCGCGCGATATCGACCTCCTTCATGTCCGATGGAAAATCGCCCTCCATATTGTAGAGCATGACATGCTCGAAAATGATCACGGGATTGGGGTCGGCGAGCGCACCCTTCAACATGAAGCGCGCGTCCTCGACTGTGGCGGGGGTCAGGACGCGCAGTCCAGGGATATGCGCATACCAGCCTTCAAGGCTGCGCGAATGCTGCGCGGCGACGCGTCGCCCGCCGCCGGTGGCCATGCGAATGACGAGGGGGATCGCGAACTGGCCGCCCGACATATGCGGAATGGTGACGGCGTTGTTGAGAATCTGATCCAGCGCCAACAAGCTGAAGTTCACCGTCATAATCTCGACGATCGGCCGCATCCCCGCCATGGCGGCGCCGACGCCCGCGCCGACGAAAGCGCTCTCGGAGAGCGGCGTGTCGCGAATGCGTTCTTCGCCAAACTCCTCTAAAAGCCCCTTCGTCACGGCATAGCAGCCGCCGTAGCGGCCGATGTCCTCCCCCATCAAAAAGACGCGCGGATCGGAGAGCAGCGCCTCACGAAGCGCTTGCTTGCAGGCCTCACGATAAGTCAGCCGCGTGGAAGCGGCAGTCGCTTGCGGCGCGTTCACGATGGAACCTCCTCCATCGTGACGAAACGTTCGAGTTCTGAAACTGGCTCAAGGGGGCCAGCCTCGGCGAAAGCAACCGCCGCCGCGATTTCCTTGTCGACATCCTGTTCGATCGTCGCAAGCTCTTCTGGCTTGATCAAGCGATTGGCTTCCAGCCAGGTCTGGAAGCGGACGATCGGCCCTTTCTTACGCCATGCTTCTACCTCGTCCTTCGAGCGGTAGAGTTGCGCGTCAAACATGGAATGCGCCCGAAGCCGATAGGTTCGGCACTCGAGAAAATAGGGGTCGCTTTCGCTGCGAATTCTGTCGACGGCGTTTCTCGCCGCGCTTTCGACGGCGACCACGTCCATGCCGTCCACCTTCTCGCCGGCGACTCTGTAGCCTGATGCTTTGTGCACGAAGTCAATATCTGCCTCCGCGCGCTCGACCGCCATGCCCATGGAGTAAAGATTATTCTCGCAGACGAACAGGATCGGAAGCCGCCAGAGCTTGGCCAGGTTGAGCGTCTCGTGGAACTCGCCCTCGTCCACCGCTCCTTCACCAAAGAAGCAGGCCGTCACGGCGGATCGTCGCTGCATCTTGTCGGCGAGCGCAACACCGAGCGCCAGCGGCAGGCCTCCACCGACGATGGCGTTGCCGCCATAGAAACGGCGCGCGCGATCGAAAAAATGCATGGAGCCGCCGCGTCCACGGCAGCATCCGTTGAGTTTGCCCATCATTTCGGCCATCAGGCACTTCGGATCGACGCCGCGAGAGAGCGCCTGGCCATGTTCGCGATAGGTCGCGATAACGGCGTCATCTTGCGTCAGTGCCTCCATCACGCCGACCGAGACCGCCTCCTCGCCGTCATAGAGGTGAAGAAAGCCGAGAATCTTTTGCGCCTGATAGAGCTCGACGCATTTGGCCTCGAAATGCCGGATGCGGATCATCGCCTTCAAGAGATGAAGCAGATGAGCGTGATCGAGATGCACCTTCTTGGTCATCGCTCATCACTCTCCAGCGTCGATAGATCGCCTTCCGGCAGGCCGAGCTCGCGCGCCTTGAGTAAGCGCCGCATGATCTTGCCGCTGCGGGTTTTCGGCAGATTGGCGCGAAACTCGATTTCCTTGGGCGCCACGGCGGCGCCGAGCCTTTTGCGGGCGTTTCCGAGCAGCTCCTTACGCATGGCTTCGTCCGCCGCGAAGCCGAGCTTCAGGGCGACGAAAGCCTTGACGATCTCGCCGGCGACTGGATCCGGCTTGCCGATGACCGCCGCCTCGGCGACGGCCGGATGCTCCATCAGCGCGCTTTCGACTTCAAAGGGGCCGATGAGATGGCCCGACGACTTGATCACGTCGTCGGCGCGTCCAACGAACCAGAAATAGCCGTCACCGTCGCAACGCGCGAGATCGCCAGTTAGATACCATTCGCCAGCGAAGCATTTACGATAGCGCGCTTCCTCGTGAAGGTAGCCCCGCATCATCGATGGCCAGCCGCTTTTGAGCGCGAGCTCGCCTTCTTGGCCAACGTCGGCCGTTTCAACTCCGCCGTCGGGCTTCCGCCTGACGATTGCCGCTTCGATGCCCGGCAAGGGCCGGCCCATCGAGCCGGGCTTGATGTCCATCGACGCGAAATTAGCGATCATGATGCCGCCCGTTTCGGTCTGCCACCAATTATCATGGAACGGCAGGCCAAAGGCCTCTGCGCCCCACACCACCGCCTCGGCGTTCAGCGGCTCTCCAACGCTGGCGGCGAAACGCAAGGCGGAAAGATCGTAATCCTTCAAGGCGTCCGCGCCGAGCTTCATCATCATGCGGATGGCGGTGGGAGCGGTGTACCATACGGTGACCCGTTCCTGCGCGAGCACGCCGTACCATGTGGGCGCATCGAATTCCGCCTCGACGACAATATTGGTCACGCCATGCGTGAGCGGCGCGATGACCCCATAGCTCGTTCCAGTCACCCAGCCCGGGTCCGCTGTGCACCAGAAGCGATCGTCGTCATGAAGATCGAGCGCATAGAGTCCTGTCGCGAAATGCGTTACTACGGCCTCGTGCACATGTATGACGCCCTTGGGGCGGCCGGTCGTGCCGCTGGTGAAATGCAGCAGCGCCGTCTCCTGCGCATCTGTGGGCGCGATCTCAAAGGCGTCTGAGGCTGTTTGCGTGAGCTTGCGCCAGGAATGGACGCCTTCGCCGGGCTCCTCGGCGTCGACGAGAATGACATGCTCAAGCCTGGGCAATCGCCCTCGCAGCGCTTCGACCTTGCGCCGATAAAGCGTTTCGGTCGTAACCAAGACGCGCGCGTCGCCGATTTCCATGCGGGTCGCGATCGGCTCTGGCCCGAAGGCGGAGAAGAGCGGCGTGACGACGCATTTCATCTTCAACGCGCCCAGCATGGCGACGTAAAGCTCCGGAACGCGGCCGAGCAGAACGAAAACGCCGTCTCCCGCGTCCATGCCGAGCGATCGCAAGCCGTTGGCGAAACGATTGGTAGACGCGGCCAACTCGCCATACGTATAATCGCGGCGCTCTCCTGCCTTGCTGATGCAGCGTAGCGCCACACGGCTTGCGCGGGGTCCGCACGCATGCCGATCCACCGCTTCATAAGCGATGTTGAGGCCCTCGCCATTCGGCAGGCCGCTCAAGGCTCTGTGCGCCACCTTCCAACTGAACCCGGCGCAGGCAGCGTCGTAGTCGGCGAGATTGGGCGGAACCGCGAGGGAAGAGGGATCCTTGTGGATCGTCGCATAGCGGGCAGCGTTATCGGACAGCGGCGCCTCCGTTTCCGAACGAGGCCCGCAGGCGCCACCATGCGAACAGCGGCATGCGCCGTTGTTGAACATTTTTGGCGATCTGCGACCGCCACTCAGACTATTTGGCCGCGATCGCGAAGACAACAACGGTAGGAAGCGCGTATTGCCGCACGCGGCGGCGGATCACGCCTTTTCCGCCCTGATCACATCCTCGACGGTGCGCAGGCCGGGCTCCGGCGACATGACCAGAACCGCCATATTGCCCGGCGCATGTTCGTTCTTCCACATTTTGGTGTGGGCGAGCGGAATCTTCTCCCAAGGGAAGACTTCCGACATGCAGGGATCGACGCGGCGGTCGAGCACGAAGCGGTTGGCGGCCGAGGCCTGTTTCAGATGCGCGAAATGCGAGCCCTGGATCCGCTTCTGGCGCATCCACACATAGCGCGCGTCAAAGGTGAGATTGAAGCCCGTCGTGCCGGCGCAGAACACCACCATGCCGCCGCGCTTCACGACGAGGCAGGAGACGGGGAAGGTCGATTCGCCGGGATGTTCAAAGACGATGTCCACGTCCTTCTTGCCGGTGATGTCCCAGATCGCCTTGCCGAAGGCGCGGGCGGTCTTGGTCCATTCGTTGAATTCGGGCGTGTTGACCTTGGGCAACTGCCCCCAGCATTTGAAGTCCTTGCGATTGATGACGCCCTTGGCGCCGAGCGAGAGCACATAATCGCGCTTGCTCTCATCCGAGATGACGCCGATGGCGTTGGCGCCCGCGGCGGCGCAGAGCTGCACGCCGAAGACGCCGAGCCCGCCCGAGGCCCCCCAGACGAGCACATTGTCGCCGGGCTTAAGCTGATGCGGCGCATGACCGAACAGCATGCGATAGGCGGTGGCGAGAGTGAGCGTGTAGCAGGCCGCTTCCTCCCAGGTGAGGTGCTTGGGCCGCTCCATCAGCTGGCGGTCCTGCACGCGGCAGAATTGGGCGAAGGAGCCGTCCGGCGTCTCATAACCCCAGATGCGCTGCGAGGCGGAGAACATCGGGTCGCCGAGCAACTGCCCGCGGATGAGGAAGGCGCGCTCGTCAACATCATCGACCAGCGCGTCTGGTGCCTGACGGCGCGCTATTTCAGCTATACGCTCGCCAAATCCGCGCTCTGGACCGCGACGCGCACCATGGCTCAGGCTTACGCGCCAAATATTTGCGTCAATGCCGAGGGGCCGTGCCCCGTGTTTCTCAACGAGGAACTGGGCGCCCGCGCGTTCGAAATCGCAGCGCGCGCCGCTGGGCCAAGCCGCTGACGTTCCGCGCGCGGCGAGCGGCTCTTGGCACGTAGGCAACGCAGTTCAAGTTGAGGCGGCGATCATCGGCGCGCGATGATGGACTCGATGTAAAAAAATCGCCGCTACGCGTGACCGCGCCATTTGCGCCGCTAGAAAGATTCTCGTGACATGACAGCCGCGCGCCATTGTTCGTAGTGGAAAAGCGGCTGGTCATGTGGAAAATTGAAGCACAGGAAAGCTGGAGCGCAGTCGATGACGAGCCTCAAGACAGTTTTGGCGGCGACCGATCTCTCCTCCAACTCGGCCGCCGCCCTCGATCGCGGCGCTCTGATCGCAAAGGCGGCCGGAGCGCGCTACGACGTGGTGCATGCGACTGGCCGGGGACTGACGGAGGCGTTACGAGAGTTTCTTGGCGAGAATGTCGAGGCGATCTCGGGGAGACTTGTCGAAAAGGCTCGAGAACAGCTGATCAAAGCAGCGTCGGAGGCTTGTGGCGCCAGTGAGATCGGCGTCAGCGCGCATGTCAAAACCGGATCCGCTGCGGAGGCGATTCCCGCCTGCGCCGAGTCCCTTTGCTCGGACCTGATCGTGCTCGGCGCGCACGGCCGCGGCTTTCTGTCTAGACTCTCACTGGGCTCTACCGCTTCGCGAGTTATCAGCAACAGTGGCGGACGCCCAGTTCTTATCGTGAAGGAGCGGCCCCGCCACGCCTACGAGCGCGTGCTCGTGGCGGTAGATTTTTCACCCACTTCGGAGACGGCGATCGGGCTTGCCCGCCTAGCCGCTCCGGGAGCCCATATCGTCTTGCTGCATGTCTTCGACGACCCCTTGTTCGAAGAGACTATGGAGCATTTCACAGACAGCGATTTCATTGCTTCGAAATATAAGGAACGCGCAACCGCGGAACTGCATGAAATAGCCAAGTCGGCCGGCCTGCCGCCATCGGAATACACGGCGCTTGTCGTGCGCGGTGAAGCAAAGCGGGAAATTGTCGCCGAGGAAGAGAAGCTCGAGTGCGATCTTGTCATCTTGGGCAAGCACGGATCCCACGTCACAGAGGAGCTTCTGCTCGGCAGCGTTGCGAACGGCGTATTGGCCGAGTCGCAACGCGACGTGCTCATTGTCGTCGATGAACGCATGCCGCCCATATGGAGCTATCCCAACAAACGCGGAGCGACGACAAGGCTGCTCCGGCCGGATCAGTTCGACGTGAGCAACTGGAGCGCTGGCGCAGCTGATCCGCTCGCATCGATCGTCGCTGGCGCGACAGGCGAGGCGATTGCCAATGCCCTGCGCGACGCATTCACGAGAGACAACGCCTGTCTGTTCGAGTTCGGTGCGACGATTCTCGATCCAGACATTGAAGCGCGGCCGACGGACCTCGTCATGACGCTTCCCTTTGAAAAGACCGGCGAAGCCTGGCAGGGTCCGTTGCTAGTAGTCTCGCTCGAGAACATCGTGCAAGGGCACATCGACGCGCTCGATGTTGGCGACGGCGGCTTTCCGGATCCGGAAGGCATGGCTAAGCTTCGCGACGGTCTTCACATGCTCGCCAACAGAATCAAGGTGGCGTTGGTCCGCAACGCCCGCAAGATCGACAAGCGTGAGGAGCACAAGGCGCCGCTGTGGTGACAAGCCCACCCCGGGACGCTGATTCACGAGGGAGATGGACGGGCCACACGCGATCCAATCCGCCAGCATCCAGCTGCCGGGACCGGTCAGTTTCGGCGCCGCCGATGGAAGCGGCAGACGGCCGCGTAGCGCGCTCTACGCCTTTCTGACCGCGAAGGGGCCTGACCAAATGTGGTCGAGCGCCGCGGGCGGCCGATAGCGATCAATCCGCGCGCCCCTCCGCCGTGTGCGTGCGGCTTCGCTGCACAACTGCCGCTCGGCTTCACCGCCGGCGTCACGGGCGCGGTGGACGCGGGGGCTGAGCAACGGGACGTCGTTCGCCATCAACGGCGGCCAATATACCGCGCGGTGGAGCAGCCCGCTATTCGGCGGCTGGCGGTAGCCTCAGAGTAAGACCGTATGTCCACTACCGTTGTCAATCAGCATTGAACCGGGACCCTGGATCGGCGTCCAAAATTATCTCTTCTCTATTCGGCCGGCAGAGGTCAGCGCGTTCAGGCGAAAAACTCCATTTTGTTCGCTCGCGGGCGATGCGGCCGGTTCTGCAGCCCGACAATCCGGTGTGGGCCGACTGGCGCGCGCGGCTCGAAGACCATCTTGGTGCCTATGCGATCGAGCCGCTCGCGCTTTGCGCCGCGCGCTTTTTCGATCGCGGCGGGGCGTGGAACGGCGTCGGCCTTAATCTTCGCGCCTGTGCGCTCACTGGCGCGCGAGGATTTGGCTTATACCAAAGGCTACAATGTTGACCGATATGGGCCCAGTCTCGCATTCCGATTGAGGTGATTGTTTTGGGTTCGGCGATGAGCTTTCGCCATGTGTCACAAGCGGCGTCGATGATGGCGTCGTAGGTTTCAAACACGCGGTTTGAGTTATGGTGATTGATTGAGCGCCCGGTAGCGCCGTCATGCTTGCCGATCAGGCTGTTGAGCTTGCCGAGCAGGCGCTCGACCACGCCGCCCTGATCAACATGGCCTCCGTTGTCGCGCTGGATCGCGATGTACGTTCTGCCCAGCCTCGCTGGAAGGCCTTGACGATTGGCTTGGCATGCGCGGCGCCCCGCAACTCGAGCCAAGCCTCCTTCGAGCAGTTGGCGAGGCCAAGGGCGACGGCAAGCGTACTCGGGCCTTGAGCCCTTGGAAGATAAGCCACCTAAGCCGACAGCGACTTCCGGATGGCAATTAGCGCAAGACGGTTTCGCTATTTTTGAACGGTGTATTCGATAAATAGAAATTTAGCTAACGTACGCGCGCAGTTAAACATAGGAGAGAAAGCGCTGTGGAAGCGGCATCGAGCGGTCGGGCAACCGTTGTCCCGCGCGACACAGTCGCCCCGCGAGACGGGCGACGGCGCGCCGAGGTCGTCGAAGCCATTAGGGCGAAAGTTTCGGAGGACGCATGGCGCTGACAGTTTTACGCGGCGGCCATGTCGTCGATCCCGCGACAGGGCAGGACGCGATCGGCGACATATGGTTCGAGGACGGCCGCATCGTCGCGTCTCCAGACGGCCGTAAGCCGGACCGGGAAATCGACGTTTCCGGCCATATCGTGATGGCCGGCGCCATCGACATTCATTCGCATATCGCCGGCGGCAATGTGAATACGGCGCGGCTGCTGCTCCCCGAGTTGCATCGCGCCATTCGCGCCCGGCTCGCCGGCACGCCGCTCTCCACCGCCAAATGGTCGACCTTCGAGACCGGACGCCTTTATGCGCAGATGGGCTTCACCACCGTCGTCGAGCCGGCGATGGCGCCGCATCACGCATTGCAGACCCATCTCGAACTCAATGACGTGCCCATCATCGATAGGGGCGCGCTCACCGTTCTCGGCAATGACGACTTCCTGCTCGGCATGTTGCGCGACGGCGAAAAAGACGGCGCGATCAACGACTATGTCGCTCAGACCGTCGAGAACACCCGTTCGCTCGGATTGAAATGCATCAATCCGGGCGGCGTCGAAGCCTTCAAGGAAAATATGCGCGCCTTCGGTCTCGACGACGTGGTGCCTTTTTACGGCCTGACCTCGCGTCAGATTTTCCAGACGCTTCAGAAGGCGACGCAGGCGGTGGGCATTGCGCATCCGCTGCATCTGCACATGAATAATCTGGGGCTCGCCGGCAATATCGAGACGGCGCTCGCGACGATCGACGCGGCGCAGGGCCTGCCTCTCCATCTCGCGCATGTGCAGTTCTACGCCTATGGCACCGAGGGCAAGAACGGCTTCTCCTCCGCCGGCGCGCGCTTCGCCGAGAAGATCAACGCCAATAAGAATGTGAGCGTCGATGTCGGCCAGGTCATGTTCTCGCAAACGGTGACCATCTCCTCCGACGTCTTAAAGCAATTCAACAGCCTGCCGGGCGCCAGTCCCAAGAAGGGCGCGATTTTCGACGGCGACGCCAATGGCGGCGGCATCGTGCCTTACGCCTATAAGGTCTCGAACTATTACAACGCCGTCCAATGGGCGGCGGGGCTGGAGCTGTTCCTGCTTATCGACAATCCCGAGCAGGTGTATTTCACCACCGATCACCCCAATGGCGGGCCGTTCACGACCTATCCCGAACTCTTCGCGCTGCTGATGAGCGCCGACCTGCGCGCGCAACATATTTCGCGCCTGCCGGCGGAAGCATTGGAGCATACGACGCTGCCGTCGATCACGCGGGAATACACCTTCTATGAAATTGCTCAGATGAGCCGCTCCGGCGCGGCGAAGCTTTTCGGTTTCACGGACCGGGGCCAGCTCGGGCCGGGCGCAATCGCTGACATCGCGGTCTATAAGCCGAGCCGCGACATCGCCGGCATGTTCCGCCGCGCGGCCTATGTTTTCAAGGACGGCGAGCTTGTCGTGCGCGACGGGGAGGTCTCCCGCTATACGCGCGGCAAGACGCTGCATATCCGGCCGCGTTACGATCAAAAGATCGTCAAGCGCCTCGATTCCTATTACGACGAGCTTTACGGCTTGCCGCGCACGATTTTCGACCTGCCAGACGCCGCGCTGCCGAATACGGACGCCTTTGCGGAGGTCGCATGTCGAATCTAGTTCGCAACGGCGTACGCATGCTGTTCTTCGGCTCTTCGACGAAGGGTGCGGAGAAGGCGCTCATCAATCGCGTCGGCCAGAGCATTCTCACTTGTCCAGGCGCTGCGCTCTATTCGGTTTTCGACGGCGATCTCAAGATCAAGGTCGACCACTCGATGCGCCAGCCCGATGATTGGAAGTAGATGTGACGCACGACATAATGGAGATCATCGCCCATCGATTCCGATGGATGGGAGAAATGCGTCTTTGGCCTGCTCTTCAAGATTACGGGTACGCTCGTTAAAAAATATAAGAAGAGCCGCTTTGGATTTGTGAGGTGACCATGTGGTCTGAACTGCGCGGACTGAAAGACGAGATCGATTTTGGCACCCCGCCACGAGATGGATCGCCCGTAACGCTTGATATCGACGACGTGACCGTCACGGTCCCAGCGGGCAGTTCGGTGATGTTCGCGGCCGCTGCGGCCGGGCGGGCCATCCCGAAGCTTTGCGCGACAGATATGCTGGAGGCCTTCGGCAGCTGCCGCGTCTGCCTCGTCGAGATCGAGGACCGCAACGGCTATCCAGCGAGCTGCACGACGCCCGTCGCGGAAGGAATGAAAGTCAGTACGCAAACGCCGGCGCTGCGAAGACTGCGTCACGGCGTCTTGGAGCTTTACCTTTCGGACTTTCCCCCGAGCGAAATTCCTGATGGCTGGAGCGAATTCCACGAGACGCTCAAGGCGGAAGGCGTCACCGAAAGCCGCTATGGCAATGGCCGCAATCACTTCGACGCCACGATCGATCAATCCAATCCCTATTTCCTCTTCGACCCCGCCAAGTGCATCGTCTGCAGCCGCTGCGTGCGCGCCTGCGCAGAAGTGCAAGGAACCTTCGCGCTGACCATCACTGGAAGGAGTTTCGAATCAAAGGTCGCAGCGAGCCAGGACCAGCCGTTCTTCGAATCGGAATGCGTCAGTTGTGGCGCGTGCGTACAGGCTTGTCCCAGCCATGCGCTGGTCGAGAAGAGCCTGTTCGAAGGAGAATATCGTCATGCCGAACCCGCTAAAGCCTGACAGGTCCGTCATCACGACCTGCGCCTATTGTGGCGTCGGCTGCGGCTTCAAGGCCGAGACGCGTGGCGGCAAGATCGTGCGCATGATGCCTTGGAAGGAGGGAAAGGCGAACCACGGCCACAGCTGCATCAAAGGCCGCTTCGCCTACGACTATTACAATGCGCCTGACCGTGTGCGCACGCCGCTGATCCGCGCCTCGATCGACGATCCGTGGACGCCGGTCTCGTGGGACGAGGCATTCGCCTACGCCGCGAAGGAGTTCAAGCGCATCCAGGCCAAATACGGCGTTAAGTCGGTCGGCGCCGTCTCCAGCTCGCGCTGCACGAATGAGGAAATCTTCCTCACGCAGAAATTCGCGCGCGCGGTGCTCGGCAACAACAATATCGACAACTGCGCCCGCATCTGCCACTCGCCAACGCAGTTCGGCCTGACGAACACCATCGGCGCGGGCGCGGCGAGCCAGCACTTCGATTCTATCCTTCAGGCCGACGTCATCATGGTCGTCGGCGCCAATCCGACGGAAGGCCATCCGGTCTTCGGCTCGCTGATGAAGCGCCGCATCCGCCAGGGCGCGAAGCTGATTGTCATCGATCCGCGCAAGACCGAGACGGTGGAATCGGCCCATTGCAAGGCCGACGTGCATCTCGCCATACGCCCCGGCACCAATGTCGCGATCCTCGACAGCATCGCGCATGTCGTCGTGCGCGAGAAGCTCTACAATGAAGAATTCGTGCGCGCCCGCTGCGAGGTGAAGGAGTTCGAAAACTGGAAGGCGCTTGTCGGCTCCGACAAATATGCGCCGGAAGTCATCGGGCCGCTCGCCGGCGTCGATCCGGCGGCCATCCGCAAGGCGGCGCAGATGTATGCCGGCGGTCCCAACAGCGCCATCTATTACGGCCTCGGCGTCACCGAACATTCGCAGGGCTCGACCGGCGTGATGTGCCTTGGCAATCTGGGTCTCTCCTGCGGCATGCTCGGACGCGAGGGCGTCGGCGTGAACCCGCTGCGCGGCCAGGGCAATGTGCAAGGCGGAAGCTGCCTCGGCAGCTGGCCGCATGTGTTCAGCGGCTATCGTTTCGTCACAGACGACGCCACCCGCCATAGTTTCGAGGCCGAATGGGGCGTGACGCTGGACGCGGAGCCGGGCCTGCGCCTGCCCAACATGCTCGACTCGGCGGTCGCGGGAGCCTTCAAGGGCATGTATGTTATGGGCGAGGATCCGGTGCAGAGTGATCCCAACCAGCATCACGTCATCGCCGCGATGAAGAACATGGAGTGCGTCGTGCTCCATGATCTCTTCCTCAACGAGACGTCGAAATACGCGCACGTCTTCTTCCCAGGCTCGTCTTCACTGGAGAAGGACGGCACCTTCACCAACGCGGAGCGACGCGTGTCGCGCGTGCGCAAGGTTGTGGAGCCGCTTGCCGGCTATCAGGACTGGGAGATCACCGTAAGGGTCATGAACGCCATGGGCTACAAGGTCTCGTACGATAATCCCGGCCAGGTGCTGGATGAGATCGCGCGGCTCTCGCCCGCCTATCGCGGCATGAGCTTCGCGCTGATCGACCGCGTCGGCTCGGCGCAATGGCCCTGCGACGAAAACGCGCCGGAAGGCACGGAGGTGCTGCATCGCGTGAAGTTCCCCCGCGCCAACGGGCTCGGCGCCTTCATGCTGACCGAATATGTTCCGACCGCCGAACGCACCTCGGACCAATATCCGCTGCTGCTGACCACGGGCCGTATCCTGACCCAATACAATGTCGGCACGCAGACGCGCCGCACAGCGAACTCCATGTGGCATCCTGAGGATGTCCTCGAGATCAACGCGGATGACGCGGCGCCGCGCGGGGTGAATGATGGCGACTGGGTGAAGGTCACGAGCCGCTTCGGTCAGATCGAACTGCGCGCCAAGATTTCCGAGCGCGTCAATCCCGGCGTCGCTTATACGACGTTCCACCACGCGAAGTCGAAAGCGAACGCCGTCACCTCGGACCTCTCCGATTGGGCGACGAACTGCCCGGAATATAAGGTCACCGCGGTCGACGTGGTGCGCTTTTCGGCGCCAAGTTCGTCTGGCGCCGACGCGCAGGAAAGGCCGGACGTCGCTTCAACGCCGCGCGAATTGGAGCCGGCTGAATGACAAGCGGCGCGCAAAATGGCGAGGTGATGGCGCTGGAGCGCATCGTTGTCATGGCGAATCAAATCGGCGATTTTTTCGCGCCCTATCCTTTGGAGCGGCGCGCCGAGGGGATTCGCAACCATCTGCGGACCTATTGGGATCCGCGGATGCGCGACGAATTGCTGGAGCATATCGCCTCAGGCGGCGCTGGCCTCGCGCCGCATGTCATCGCGGGCGCTAAGCTTTTGCGTGACGACTCGCATGCGAAACCGGGCTATTACGGCCCGCCCAAAGCGTGATCTGTCCGCGGAGTCGGTCGGTGGGCGAACGGCCGGAATCAGGCAGGCCCTCTCTCGATAAAGTGAAAGTTGAAGGCCTGGTGGCGCGATCAACTGAGAGGCGTTTAATGGAGGATCACGATCAATCGGCGGGCCCGGGGGCGTTCCTTGCACAGGCCGCTGAAGAAAAGACGGGTCTCCCCAGCCGGCACACAACTGTTGGTCCGGCGCGCGCGCCACATCGTTCGTTTCTTTACGCCATGGGCCTGTCCGCACGGGAGATCGCCAATCCTTTTGTCGGCGTTGTCACGACTTGGAATGAAGCGGCTCCGTGCAATATCTCGCTGTCTCGCCAAGCGCAGGCAGTGAAGAAGGGCGTCGCTGCAGCCGGTGGCACGCCGCGCGAGTTCACGACGATCGCCGTGACCGACGGCATCGCCATGGGCCATGCCGGCATGAAGGCGTCACTTGTTAGCCGGGAGGTTATCGCGGACTCGGTTGAACTATCGGTCCGAGGTCATTGCTACGATGCGCTCGTTGGACTCGCTGGATGCGACAAGACCCTGCCTGGACTGATGATGGCCATGTTGCGGCTCAACGTCCCATCAGTGTTTCTCTATGGGGGGTCGATCCTTCCGGGGCGGTTTCGAGGGAGAGACGTCACGGTCCTTGATGTGTTTGAGGCCGTCGGCGCGCATGCGGCTGGCGCAATAACCGATGCGGATCTCGCCGAGCTCGAAATGGTCGCCTGTCCATCTGCAGGCTCCTGTGGCGGTCAGTACACCGCCAACAGCATGGCCTATGTATCGGAAGCAATAGGCCTCGCGCTGCCCGGGTCCGCCAGCACGCCGGCCCCGTACGATTCCCGCGACCGCTTCGCGGACGCCGCCGGTCGCGCAGTAATGGCGCTCCTCGAGAAAAGCTTACGGCCTCGAGACATTGTTACGCGCAAGGCCCTCGAGAATGCGGCGGCGGTTGTCGCGGCGACCGGCGGGTCGACCAACGCCGCGCTGCATCTGCCGGCGATAGCAAATGAAGCCGGTATCCCTTTTGATATCTTCGATGTTGCGGCGGTGTTCCGGCGGACGCCGCTCATCGCCGACCTCAAGCCAGGCGGTCGCTATCTCGCAAAGGACGTGCACGACGTCGGCGGCGTGCCGGTGGTGCTAAAATCCCTTCTGGACGGCGGCTTTCTGCATGGCGAGTGTTTGACCGTGAGCGGACGAACTTTGGCCGACAACCTCGCGGAAATCGAAGTTCCTGAGAACCAGGACGTGGTTGTGCCTACAGAAAGGGCGATCTCACAAACCGGAGGACTCGTCGTGCTTGAGGGCAATCTCGCCCCGGAAGGCGCGATCGTAAAAGTGGCGGGACTGCGAACTTTAGTTTTCTCCGGGCCTGCGCGCGTCTTCGACACGGAGGAGGAAGCGTTTGAGGCCGTAATGCAAAAGCGCTACCGGTCGGGCGAAGTGCTCGTCATACGCTACGAGGGTCCGCGCGGCGGCCCTGGCATGCGCGAAATGCTCTCCACGACGTCGGCGATTTACGGTCAAGGATTGGGAGAGAAGGTCGCGTTGATTACAGACGGCCGCTTTTCGGGAGCTACCCGCGGCCTTTGCGTCGGCCATGTCGGACCGGAAGCCGCCGTCGGCGGACCTATCGCGCTCATAGAGGACGGCGATGTGATCGAAATCGACGCAAGGCGCGGCGCATTGTCAGTGAGGGTCGACGCCGAAACGATGGGGGCGCGCCGTGACCGCTGGCGGCCGCGCGAAAACGCGTTCCAGTCCGGGGCGCTGTGGCGGTACGCGCGGACGGTTGGGCCGGCCGGGAAGGGCGCTGTTACACACCCGGGAGCGGGAGCAGAAAGCCACGTCTATGCCGATATTTGAGAATCGGTCCAGCCTGAGCCCGGGCGATGATGGTCGCCATGTTCATCACGTCCACCGGCACAGGGATCGGAAAGACGTATCAGACCGCATTTTCGACCAGATATTTCCGGGCCAAGGACGAGACGTCGAGGCCTACAAGCCGGTCATTGGCGATTTCGATTCTGCTTTTCCCGAAGAAAGTGACACAGGAATTTTGCTTTCCACGATGGGTCGTCCTGTGCGTGGCGGCTATCAGGCAGTTTGTGCGAAGAGCCGAGGTCATTGCCTTGCCTTATCAGGAGAACCTAACCGCGACACTCCCCGCCGTTCGGGACGTGGCGAAACTACTATGATCGATCGGACTCGCAGGGAGGATCGCGGCAGTGACTCCAATGCTAATGGGCCGGCAAGTACATGATCGGGCCATCCAGATACGAATTGCTTGGGGCTACTCAAGTGACCGCGATGGCGGGTGGCCTTCGGTCGTTAAACATGGTCAACTGTCATGTCTGGTTTTAGCGACCCGGTGACGATTAATACCCCCACGCCTGGCGCGGCGACCGGATTGGTCATCCGGCAGCCGGACGATTGGCACGTACACCTGCGTGACGGCGCCATGCTGGGGACGGTGGTCAACGAAACAGCCCGGCAGTTTGCGAGGGCTATCGTTATGCCAAACCTCATTCCGCCGGTCACGACGGTTGCCAGAGCAGTGGCGTACCGTTCGCGCATTCGGGCGGCGCTCGCGCCGGGCTTCGCGTTCACCCCGCTCATGACCGTGTACCTCACGGACACTATTGATCCAGGCGAAATTGAGCAGGGCTTCAAATCGGGCGTCTTCACGGCGGCCAAGCTGTATCCGGCGCACGCGACCACCAATGCCGCGCAAGGCGTGGCCGATATCGAGCGCATCTATCCTGTCCTCGAGTTGATGCAGCGACTTGGGATGCCGTTGCTGCTGCACGGCGAGGTCGCCGACCACCGCGTCGACGTCTTCGATCGTGAGGCTGTATTCATCGAGCGCGTTCTCGCGAAACTTCTCGCGGCGTTCCCGGCGCTCAGAGTTGTGTTGGAGCACATAACGACCGAGGAGGCGGTAGCGTTCGTCGAGACCGCCGGACCGAACCTCGGCGCGACGATCACGCCGCATCACCTGGTCATCAATCGAAACGCGATGTTCGAAGGCGGTATCCGCCCGCACCTGTATTGTCTTCCCGTCGCCAAGCGGGAACGGCATCGACTGGCGTTGCGCCGCGCGGCGACCTCGGGTAATCCTAAGTTCTTTCTGGGGACAGACTCAGCGCCGCACGCGGTCGGCGAGAAGGAATCCGACTGCGGATGCGCTGGCATTTTCAACGCTCCCGTGGCGCTGGAAACTTACGCGGCGGTTTTCGACGAGGAAGGCGCGCTGGAGAAACTGGAAGCCTTCGCCGCCGAACATGGCCCCCGCTTCTACGGTCTTTCTCTCAATACGGGCTCCATCGTCCTCGAACGGACACCGCGAAGAGTGTCTTCAACCATGGTTGTCGCCAACACTCGCATCATACCGTTTCAGGCGAACGCTACCCTCGCCTGGACGTTTCGCGGACGATCGAGCGGCGCTTACTAGCATGGCCCAAGCGCGCCATCCTTACGCCGGTCGAACGGCCGTTTTCGCCACCATGCACCGCAAGGAAGAGGTCGTAGCGCCCGCGTTGATGTCGACGCCCGGCTTAATCGTCACTTCAACGCCTGGACTCGATACCGATCAACTTGGCACGTTCTCTGGAGAGATTCCGCGCGATGGAACGATGCTCGACGTAGCCATGCGCAAAGCGCGTCTGGGCATGAGCGCCGCAGGTGTGCCGCTTGGGCTTGCGAGTGAAGGCTCATTTGGTCCGCATCCCGTCATTCCGTATATTCCTGCGGGCATGGAGCTCCTGGTCTTTGTAGATGACGAGAGGGGAATTGTTGTCACCGAAAGCTTAATCGCGGAGAAGACGAATTATGATCATCTGGTCATTTTGCCCGGCGAAGCATCCGACGAGTTTCTGCAAAGGATCGGTTTTCCAACCCATGGGTTGATCGTCCGGCCGAACGAAGGTGAGGTGGCGTCTGCTCTCGCCAAGGGCATTGTCGACCCCGACAGCTTAAGGCGCGCCATTGAAGCGGCCGCTGCTGTATCGTCGGATGGCCGGGCGCGCATGGAGACAGACATGCGCGCCCACTTCAACCCGACGCGGATGAGGAGTCTTGCCATATTGGCCGAACGCCTCGCGCAGCGCTTGGCGCGGCAATGCCCGGCCTGCGGCGCGCCGGGTTTTGGTCGGACCGGATCTCTCACCGGCTTGCTCTGCGAAGCCTGCGGCACGCCCACTGAGTTGGTCGTTGCCGAGATATTAGGGTGTCCCGCATGCGATTATACGGAAGAGCGCCTTCGAGGAGATGGATTGCAGCGCGCGCCGGCTCAGCACTGCCCTTTGTGCAACCCATGATGCATTGTGAGGATACCCAGCTCCCGGACCTTCTGTTGACACTGACCCAGTGTCACTTTCCTCGCAGGAGTCTCCGTGACGCGGAGAGCAAGCTTCGCCAGTGACGCGGTCACGCGCACCGTTTCAGCACGAGGATCTGTGGTCTTGCGGGATCGACTCTCTTGACGGACCATCTTCGACCTCATGGCGTCGCACTGAAGCGTCTGCGCGCGCTGCATCCGCAGTAGATCGATCTTTCGCTTCACCGAATGGAGCATCTTCGCGAGATTGGGGCCGGTTACGACCCTATGCGAGTTTTTTTGAAACAAATTCTTAGACATTTTGAATTTTTGCAACGCTGGAAATCCGCCTAGATTGGCAAGGCCATGAAATCCTTTACGCACTCGGACGCCAAAGTAATGGCTGGAATGAATCGCGTAAAGTTGAGGAGCGGACATCGCGACGAGGGATGGAGGCCAAATGAAGAGCATTTGCGATGGATTTGCGCAACATATGCTGAATCTCAGGAGATTTCGGCGGTCGTAATCTTGTCGGTGCGGTCTTCGCTAGGAATTGCATGAGGACAATGGCTGGTGAAACATATTCTCGACGGGCTCGAACAGCGGCGCGCGTCCGCACGGCTGGGCGGCGGACATAAGCGCATCGAAGCGCAGCATGCTCGCGGCAAGCTCACCGCGCGAGAGAGAATCGAACTTCTGCTCGATCACGACTCGTTCGAAGAGTTCGACATGTTCGTCGCTCATCGCTGCACCGATTTCGGGATGGATCAGGGCGAGAAAATCTCGGGCGACGGCGTCGTCACCGGCTGGGGGACCGTCAACGGCCGCGCCGTCTTCGTTTTCGCCAAGGACTTTACCGTCTTCGGCGGCTCTCTTTCGGAGACTCACGCGCAAAAGATCACCAAGCTGCAGGACATGGCGCTCAAAAATCGCGCCCCGATCATCGGCCTCTTCGACGCCGGCGGCGCGCGCATTCAGGAAGGCGTCGCGGCGCTCGGCGGCTATGGCGAAGTGTTCCAGCGAAATGTGCTTGCTTCCGGCGTCATTCCGCAAATCTCGGTGATCATGGGCCCCTGCGCCGGCGGCGACGTCTATTCGCCGGCGATGACGGACTTCATCTTCATGGTGCGCGACACGAGCTACATGTTCGTGACCGGACCGGACGTCGTGAAGACTGTGACGAACGAGACGGTGACGGCGGAAGAACTCGGCGGCGCTTCGGTGCATACCACCAAGAGTTCGATCGCCGATCGCGCTTACGACAACGACGTCGAAGCGCTGCTGCAGATGCGGCGGCTGATCGATTTTCTCCCCTCATCGAATCAGGAGGAGCCGCCGGAGTGGACGGCGTTCGACGAGGTCGACCGCGTCGATGCTTCGCTCGATACGATTATCCCGGATAATCCAAACAAGCCGTATGACATCAAGGAACTCATCCATAAGGTCGTCGACGAGGCCGACTTCTTCGAGATCCAAGAAGCGCACGCCCGCAATATCGTGATCGGCTTTGGCCGAATCGAAGGGCGCACGGTCGGCTTCGTCGCTAATCAACCCCTCGTGCTCGCCGGCGTGCTCGACATCGACGCCTCGAAGAAAGCGGCGCGTTTCGTGCGCTTCTGCGATTGCTTCAACATTCCGATCGTCACCTTTGTCGACGTTCCGGGTTTCCTGCCCGGCACGGCGCAGGAATACGGCGGCCTGATCAAGCACGGCGCGAAGCTGCTGTTTGCGTACGCCGAAGCGACGGTGCCGAAGGTGACCGTCATCACGCGCAAGGCGTTCGGCGGCGCCTATGCCGTCATGTCCTCGAAACATCTTCGCGGCGACGTCAATTACGCTTGGCCGTCGGCGCAGATCGCCGTGATGGGCGCAAAGGGGGCAGTCGAAATCATCTTCCGCGCCGACATCTGCGACGTAGATAAGATGGCCCGCCGTATCAGCGAGTATGAACAGCAATTTCTGTCGCCTTTTGCGGCGGCAGAAAGAGGTTACGTCGACGCCGTGGTTGCGCCGCGCGACACGCGAAAGCGAATCGCTCGCTCACTCGCCCTGCTCCGTGGAAAAGCTTTCGAAAAGCCGAGGAAGAAGCATGATAACATTCCATTATAGCATCTGTTTTGGCTTGAATATATTCAGTTATTTGCTCTGACGCTACAAAACCGCGATCAAATTGCTCTCGCAACGTGAAGCTTCTCCGAACTTGAAGCGCACACCGCAGCTTATTGGTTCTTTCCTCCTAGTCGGCCGTGAAGACGCCAAGCGCGCGGCGCGGGCAAGATTTTCTGGCCCGGCTGGTAACGCCGATTGCGGTAAGGCGCGCAAAAGCGGCGCGCCAACTTCGTAATATTTGGTAGTGCGCTCTTCCGCCGTCTCCGGCTCGTTCGAACGGGGAAACCAAATAACTTGTCTGCGTTGCGATCGCGCGCGAACTCTCCGCCTTCGTTTGGCGATCGCGACGAATGACGCCGTCTTCGCCGTCGCCTGACGGCTTGGCCCGCAAAGGGCATGGCGGAGCCACGCACGCGAGCATGAACATCTACGCCTGGCGGAGACGGTGGCACGGTATTGTAACCCTGGCTGTGATTGTGTGGCCGGCAAAAATCGACGCCCGGCTTGTGACAGAGCCAGGCCCGAGACCAATACGCGGTCTTGCGCGAACCGCGCATCAGAGTCCGATCAGTCGGCGTCTCGAAGCTCCTGCCTCCGGTTATGTGTAGCCACATGGCCGCCGCGTTGAAAAAGGACATGAGAAAACCACGCCGAGCCCGCCGCTTCAACCATTCTCAAGGCGTCGTCGAGCGAAGGAAGGGCGGTCACTTCGGCGGAGATTCCATCCTGCGCGAGACGAACGGCCATCGCCCGCAAGGTGGGCGGCTCGCCGTGAACCAAAAACTCGTTATGCGCGCCGCCGCAGCGGCAGCCACACAGCGCTTCATCGCGATGAAACTGTCGGGCGTCACGGAAAGCGATTCGATCCCGTACTCAACGAGGAACTCCGCGAATTCCGGGCCGGTGCCTGCGGAAAACGAGTTCGTCATTATGAAATAGATTATTCGATAAAGAGCAATTTAAATAATGTTTGCGCGCGTCTAGCATAGGCAAATAATTGTTACGTCGAGGGAGATTTATCTCTTCTTCCGAGTCGGGCAGCGATATCGAACGACGTCAGCCCGGCGTCACCCATGACGCGGGGCTGATGAGTCAGGAAACCGGCGGCATGACGCTCCGCAGAGCAAGCGCGCCGACCGACGCGCCGAGCGTCGCGCTGGCGATCGGCGCCATCATGGCGGAAGTTTCGGAGGGCGCATGGCGCTGACAGTTTTGCGCGGCGGCCATATCGTCGATCCGGCGACGGGTCAGGACGCGATCGGCGACGTCTGGTTTGAGGATGGCCGTATCGTCGAACGCCCCGAGGGCCGCAGCGCGGACGAGGAGATCGACGTCTCGGGCCATATCGTCATGGCCGGCGCGATCGACATTCATTCCCATATCGCTGGCGGCAATGTGAACACGGCGCGGCTGCTGCTGCCGGAGCTGCATCGCGCGATTCGGGCGCGGCTGGCCGATACGCCGCTGTCGACCGCCAAATGGTCGAGTTACGAGACGGGTCGTCTCTATGCGCAGATGGGCTTCACCACCGTCGTCGAGCCGGCGATGGCGCCGCATCACGCCTTGCAGACGCATCTGGAATTCAACGACGCGCCGATCATCGACAAGGGCGCGCTCACCGTGCTCGGCAACGACGACTTTTTGCTCGGCATGCTGCGCGACGGCGAGAAGGACGGCGCGATCAATGATTATGTCGCGCAGACCGTGGAAAACACCCGGTCGCTCGGCTTAAAGTGCATCAACCCTGGCGGCGTCGAAGCCTTCAAGGAGAATATGCGCGCCTTCGGGCTTGACGACGTGGTGCCTTTTTATGGGTTGACGTCGCGCCAGATTTTCCAGGCGCTGCAGAAGGCGACGCAGGCGGTGGGCATCGCCCATCCGCTGCATCTGCACATGAATAATCTCGGCCTCGCGGGCAATATCGACACGGCGCTCGCAACGATCGACGCGGCGCAAGGATTGCCGCTCCATCTCGCCCATGTGCAGTTCTACGCCTATGGCAAGGAGGGCAAGAACGGCTTCTCGTCGGCCGGCGCGCTTTTCGCCGAGAAGATCAACGCCAATAAGAATGTGAGCGTCGACGTCGGCCAGGTGATGTTTTCGGACACGGTGACGATCTCGTCCGACGTTCTGAAACAGTTCAACAGCCTGCCGGGCGCCCTTCCAAAGAAGGGCGCGATCTTCGACGGCGACGCCAATGGCGGCGGCATCGTTCCCTACGCCTACAAGATCTCGAACTACTACAACGCCATTCAATGGGCGGCGGGCTTGGAGCTCTTCCTGCTGATTGAGAATCCCGAGCAGGTGTTCTTCACCACCGACCATCCGAACGGCGGTCCGTTCACGACCTATCCGGAGCTGTTCGCGCTGCTGATGAGCGCCGACCTTCGCGCGCAATATCTCTCGCGCCTGCCGGCCGACGTTTTGGAGCACACCACGCTGCCGTCGATCTCGCGCGAGTATACGCTTTACGAGATCGCGCAGATGAGCCGCTCCGGCGCGGCGAAACTGTTCGGCTTTGAAGACCGCGGCCGGCTCGGCGCCGGCGCCGTCGCCGACATCGCGGTTTATAAGCCCGGACGCGACGTCGCCGGCATGTTCCGCCGCGCATCTTATGTGTTCAAGGACGGCAATCTCGTCGTGCGCGATGGCCAAGTCTCGCATTACACGCGCGGCAAGACGCTGCATATTCGCCCGCGCTACGATCGGCAGATTACCAAGCGCCTCGATTCCTACTACGACGACCTTTACGGCCTGCCGCGCAGCATCTTCGACGTGCCCGACGCGGCGCTGCCGCACGCGGACGCCTTTGCGGAGGTTCCATGCCGGATATAATTCGCAACGGCGTGACGATAGACGACAATTTCGCCGAAGCCTTCCCGATGAGCGGGACGGGCATGCGCGTGATGCTATCGACGACGGCGGCACTCGCGGGACAGGGGCGTGGAGACAAGGATGCGCTTGTAATCGACGGGCGCTTTTCGGGCGCCACACGGGAGTGCCCGATAGGACCTCAGAAGTGAATGAAGAGGAGGCTGCTCCGATGGGACAGTTCGACAAGTGCCTTCTGCTCTTGGTTCGATCTGACAATGATATTCCCCGCGCTTGCAAGGAAGCTGGAGAGTTTCTAGCATTTCGAGACGCGCGATTCCCGACAATTCATGAGGAGCACGACGAGGAATTTGTCGGAATCTGGGTCGACCCCTTGGTGGTCGATTCACCCCCGGAGCTGTTAGGCCGCACCTCGGCATATGGCCATCGTGCATTCCGGAACCGCGGGTCCTTTGGTTCGAGCGGAATATGGCTCTTGTGTTGGTTAGATGCTGCACATGGAAGCACTTCAGCGGATCTCGGAGCTTTACGTGAATCGTTGGTGTTAGCCTTGGTTGAACAGCAGACACTTCACGAATATCATACTACTCCGCAGTTCGCTCCAATCTTTAATGCGGCAGATGAGTTGTCGCATATTTGTTTTCAGACCGAGCGGCTACGCATATTGTTTCCAGAAGTAATTGGCGGGCCCCTCACATGGAACAGAACGACTGGATCCCTACGGCGTGTGGATGATTCGAGCACGCAGAGCCCAGCAGCGAAGGTGACGATTGATCTGAATTAAACTTTATGAATCGATCACGTTTCCTGCGGTCAGACGAGTCCGCCTAATCAAGCGCCATCGATAGGAGCTCCGAATGAGAATAAGAGAAATGTCGGCGGCGGCGGTCGCGCTTGCCGGACTCTTCCTCCCGCTGGAGCCCGCGGCGGCGCGCGACAACTTTGAATTTAGAAATCCGCGCGCTCATTCCGGCGCTGATGGAATCAAGAGCCATCGCCACAATGGCGCCTGGATCGATAACGACCGCGGACATTGGGGCGCAGACCGCGGCCGGCGCTGGGGCCATGGTCACGATCACTTCAGCCCCCGGGGACATGGCGGCCATCATTGGGGCTGGTGAGGCGCGTGGCGCGGACCCTGACCGTTTTGGACTCGGGGCGGGACACTTTAGGTTCGCCGGAGGGGAGCTTCTCAAGCAGGCGCTTGAGGTGTGCGGCGGCGGCTTCGATCAGTCCGCTGCGGGCTGGCGCCGGCCAGATCTCGACGGCCGCCATATTCGCCATCACCTTGGCGAGATTACCGGTCGGAAGCCCCGCGGCGTCGAAAAGCATGAGATCATAGGGTCCGGCGACCACGCGCTCGGCGACATGCGCGAGAAAAGAGGTATAGGCTCTAAAATCTGTCCAGTCTTTTCGAAGCGTAGCGCGACCCTCTTTAAACGCCTGAGCCGCCCGAAGCCGGTGTTCAATGCGGACGCGAGCTTGTTAGTCGGCGTTGGATGTTTAGCGTGACGCAGATTTTGTTGCAAATGGCCTCTATCTGTCGCCAACGAGGCGCGCTTCGAGTAGATCGAGTTTGACGCATGCATACATATGCCGTTTCACGAAGTTCAGCATCGTGATCTGTCCTTCGGGTTAACAAAAGGGACGATTGCAGCGCTGACAGCGGTTTTATCTTTCGTAACCCGTTAGCGGAGGACGCCGCCCGGCCGGTTCTGGCCCGCTCAATCCCGCGATCGAATTAGCACTCTGCCTCCTAACAAAAAGAGGCAAATGAAAGGGCCTAAATGCAGGATCGCCACCTATAAAGCTTTGGCAGTCGCGACGACTGCATCCGTCAATGCCCGCAGTTCTGCATCCTGAATGTTCAGCGCGGGAGTGAGGTAGATGCAGTCCGTCAACGTGCGAATCCATACGCCCTGCGCGAGAAGACTGGCTCGGGCCGTTCCGTGATCCAACTCCCTATTGAATTGCACTACACCAATCGCTCCTAGCACTCGTACATCGATGACCCTTGGTAGATCACGGCACGGTTCAAGGTCGCGCTTCAGCGCGAACTCTACTCGTTGCGCCTGCTCCAACCTGGGCTCGCTCTCAAAAAGATCGAGAGATGCGTTCGCGGCGCTGCAAGCGAGGGGATTTGCCATATAGGTCGGACCATGCATGAGGGCCTTCTGGTGATCATCGGACCAGAACGCCTCGAAAACATGAACACGAGCGAGCGTGGCCGCCAACGTAATTGTGCCTCCAGTGAGCCCTTTCCCGATACACATGATGTCAGGAATTACGCTCGCGTGTTCACAGGCAAACATCCTACCGGTGCGTCCAAAGCCGGTAAAAATCTCGTCGGCGATCATAAGGACGCCATGTTTCGTGCAAAGATCTCGCACACTCCGCAAGGTCGCCGCATCATGAAATTTCATGCCTCCCGCGCCCTGCACAATGGGCTCGATGATCACAGCAGCGATACGATTTCGCTCACGTCTCAGCAAATCATCTAGTGCCGTCTTTGTCTCCTTGTCGCGAGGGAGATCGGCCAAAAAATTCTTTGGAAGGTAATTCCCGAATTGGCTGTGCATGCCCTCGTTCGGATCGCAGACCGCCATGCAGGCAGTTGTGTCCCCATGGTAGCCATGGCGAAAGTGGACAAATTTTGTGCGCCCCCTTTCTCCCTTGTTCAACCAGTACTGCACAGCCATCTTGAGCGCAACTTCTACCGCGACCGAACCCGAATCGACGAAAAACACCCGGGTAAGATCGCCGGGAGAAATCGCGGCGATGCGTTTGGCGAGACGCAGTGCCGGTTCGTGGGTTATCCCTCCAAACATGATATGTGGCATACGCTCCATCTGCGTGCACATGGCGGCGAGAATATGCGGATGATTGTAGCCATGACATGCCGTCCACCAGGAACCGACACCGTCGATTAACTCGCGTCCGTCTGCAAGCCGAATGCGTGCGCCGCGCGTTGCGTCAGCGAGCAAAGGCCGCGGGTCGGTCTTCATTTGGGTGTACGGCAACCAAATATTGGCGCCGCCGAGACCACACCAATCCTCCTCACTATAGGGGTGCCCGTCGTTGGAGCAGATCATGCAATTTCTCTAGGATTGAATAAATAAATGACGTCGCGGAGACGAAGAGATCGGGAATCATTTGCACGCCGGCTACGTCGCCTTGAATGAGAAGCCGGTCAAATCGCGTGTGGACAGCGGGACGGCTACTAAACAATTAGCTAGCGGCTTTTTTTGCACTGATAACCGGATGTTGTCTCCAAACTCCTGACATTTTCGCCTTCCCTATTGGCGGTGTTGCTAGAAATAGCCTTCACGCTTCTTTTGCTCGAGCGAACCGCCGTCTTCTCCATCACTGATTCTTCCCTGCCGCTCTGACATTTTCGCCGCAAGAGTTTCCTCGAGGACGGCGCCGATGTCGGTCGCCGTCGACTCGATCGCGCCTGTGACCGGCCAACACCCAAGTGTGCGGAAGCGAACAGTTCTCGTCTCGATTTTGTCTCCGGGGCGAAAGCGCATTTTCAACTCATCGTCGACTACGATGAAGGCTCCATTGCGTTCAACAACTGGCCTGGGCGACGCAAAATATAGCGGCGCTAGACTGATCTTATGCAAGAACGCGTAGCTCCAGATGTCGTTCTCCGTCCAATTGGAGAGTGGAAATACACGGGCCGACTGACCTTTACCGAGCCGCAAATTATACTGCCGCCAAAACTCAGGGCGTTGTTGACGGGGATCCCAGACGTGCCCCGCGGTCCTGACTGAAACGATGCGTTCTTTCGCCCTAGATTTTTCTTCATCGCGACGCGCGCCTCCGAAAATCACATCATACCCGCCTCCATTGAGAGCCTCCTTTAAGGGCTCCGTCCTCATCACCATTGTGTATCGATCACCGTAGTCGAACGGGTTCATGCCCGCAGCGCGCCCGTCCTCATTTGCATGAACGATCAGTGAAAAGCCGGTTTCACGCGCAAAGGCGTCGCGAAACTCGAGAAGGGAGCGAAATTCCCATGTCGAGTCGATATGAAGCAGCGGAAACGGCGGCTTGCCCGGATAAAAGGCGCGCAGCGCGAGATGCGCGAGCACGGTTGAATCCTTGCCCGCCGAAAACAGCATCACTGGCCGTTCGGCTTCCGCCACCGCTTCCCGAAGAATGTGGATGGACTCCGCCTCGAGCCAGGAAAGGTGAGAGAGTTTGTTCTCCAACAACAGCCCGCCTTTCCTGCCGCCTCAGCGGCGCCCTGTGCGGTGAACTGCCGAGCAGTCCGCCAGTTCGGCGCTGGTCGCCACTATTCGCCGATCACGCCGGTTCGGAGACGCGTGCGCCTTCGCGCGCCGCGGCGATCGTCTCGCTGAAGGTCTTCAGCCCAGGCTTCGGCGCCATCACGAGCGCCGCCATATTTCCCGGCGCATGTTCGTTGCGCCACATCTTCATGTGCGCTTCGGGAATGCTCGTCCACGAGAAGACTTCGGACATGCAGGGATCGACGCGGCGGTCGAGCACGAACTGGTTGGCGGCGCTCGCCTGCTTCAGATGCGCGAAATGCGAACCCTGAATGCGCTTCTGGCGCATCCAGACGTAACGCGCGTCGAACGTGATGTTGAAGCCGGACGTGCCGGCGCAGAACACCACCATGCCGCCGCGCTTCACGACCAGCACCGAGACCGGAAAGGTCGCCTCGCCCGGATGTTCGAAGACGATGTCGAGGTCCTTCTTGCCGGTAATGTCCCAGATCGCCTTGCCGAATCTACGCGCTTCCATGGTCCATTCGTGGAATTCTGGCGAATTGACCTTCGGCAGCTGACCCCAGCACCTGAAATCCTTGCGGTTGATGACGCCCTTGGCGCCGAGCGACATAACATAGTCGCGCTTCGAATCATCCGAGATGACCCCAATCGCATTGGCGCCGACCGCCGCGCAAATCTGCACTGCGAAAACGCCAAGGCCGCCGGATGCGCCCCAAACGAGCACGTTATGTCCGGGCTTCAGCTCATGCGGCGTATGGCCGAAGAGCATGCGATAGGCGGTGGCGAGCGTTAAGGTGTAGCAGGCCGACTCCTCCCAGGTGAGGTGCTCGGGGCGCGCTAAGAGCTGACGGTCCTGCGCGCGGCAGAACTGGGCGAAAGAACCGTCCGGCGTTTGATAACCCCAAATCCTTTGCGACGTCGAATACATCGGGTCGCCGCCATTGCACTCTTCATCGTCGCCATCATCCTGATTGCAATGGATGATGACCTCGTCGCCGATCTTCCAACGCTTCACCTTGGAGCCAACCGCCCAGACGATGCCCGAAGCGTCGGAGCCGGCGATGTGATGGAGACTGTTGTGTCCGTCGAACATAGACACAGGTTCGCCGAGCGAGGCCCAGATTCCATTGTAGTTGACGCCGGCCGCCATCACGAGCACGAGCACATCGTGACTGTCGAGCTCCCAGGTCGGCACGACCTCCATCTGCATGGCGGTTTCCGGCGGGCCCTGACGCTCGCGGCGGATCGCCCAGGCGTACATGTTCTTCGGCACATGTCCGAGCGGCGGGAATTCGCCCATTTCATAGAGGTCTTTTTTCTCGGTCAACTTTCTGTCTCCTTGACGAGTTGCGCTCATTGAACGGCGGCGCCTTCTGGCGGGCGCCGCCGCATTTATGTTGACGCTCCTTCCAATGGGGCGCCGTCAAACTGGGAAGAAGGGAGGGCCGGCTCTCCGGCGAACCGGGAACAAGTTTCATTGCTCCGCACATTGCGCGAATTCGGCGGCGCGAAAGCTCGCATTGAAGGCCGCGCGCAGTGTTTCCCGCGTAAGAAGGGCGACGAACGGAAGTCGGCCGAGAATGTGCGCGCCGCCCATGGTCCCGATCGTGGCCTGTGTGTTCTCGTGCTCCTCGCCGACGAAGGCGACGCCAAGCAACGGAATATTCCGTCGCCGTAGCGCCTCGATCGACAGGAGGCTGTGATTGATGGTTCCGAGAGACGTGCGCGCCACGAGAATGACGGGAATTCTCCAACGCGCCAGCATGTCGATCGTCGGAACTCGAAGGGTCAACGGCGTCATCACGCCGCCGGCGGTTTCAATGACGAGCGGACGATCGCATTCGGGTAGCGCGAGGCGTTCTGGATCAATCTCGACGCCGTCGATTTTGGCTGAATAATGCGGCGAGACCGGCGTGTTCAGGCGCCATTTCTCGGGCAGCACGCGCGCTGGTGAAAGCCCAGATAGCCGGGCGACGGTTTGCGAATCCGTCTCGCCGTCGAGACCAGACTGCACGGGTTTCCAATAATAGGCGTCGAGCGCCTGGGCGAGCGCGGCCGAGAAGATCGTCTTGCCGACGCCCGTGTCGGTTCCGGCGATCACGAAACGCTTCACTCGTCGATGCCTCCCTCAGCTTAGTTGCGACGGGCACGGCCGTCATAGCCGACCCTCAGTTAGCGTGCGCGCAATGCGCGGGAATGTTACGACTGCGCCACAAGCCGCACATTTCGGAGCTGCGAAATAGACGATCGCAGCATGAAATTAATCGCCCCAGTTCCCATCGAAAGGGTAGGCAAACATCATGGGCTTGAAAAATTCAAACTTCAGAACAGATCATTCGAAATAAGCTAATAGAAATCATGTGTGACGCGCGAACTCATTGAGCTGGGGGCGCTGGCGCGCGGCTAGACGCTGTTTGTGCGGCTAGACGCTGTTTGTAGTGCCGTCCGTCACGGCTCGCCAATCGCCAAACGTACGATAGCTGCGTATCGTATCCCCTACGTCGTCGAGGGAGTAAAGGTGGAGCCAGCGATTGTTTACGAGATCGCGAACGGTATCGTTCTTACGGATAACCGCCTCGATTGCGGCTTCCGGCGCTTCGATGAAAACATTGAGCCGCAACGGCTCGTGAACGAAGCGCTTGCCGTTATGGACAGACTGCCATGGCAGGCCGACCTTAAGGTCGCCGGCGTTTCCCTCAAGAACGCCAATCTGGCCCACGACATTGTGCAGCGTCTTATTGCCGCTGCCGAAGACGCGATTGTTCGCCGTCGAACCGAAATATTGGAGGTTGATCCAGCTAGCAACGACCATCGGCGCCGTCATGATCAGCTCCAGCACGCTATATCCGTCATCCTTCGTGTGGTCATAGCTGTGCAAGAAAGCGCGCCCGCCGAGATCGAGTCCCCGCGTGCGCTCGCGCGGCGCGGCGATGAACACCGCATTGCCGGCGAGACCCCATTCGGGACGAAGCTGCGACCAGTCGCGGCTGCGCGCGACAATCTTCGCATCGATCATTTCCTTTCCGGCGAGTCCGAGGAGCGCGGAGCGCTCCATGCGAGCCAGCGAAGCGGCTTTGCCCAGCCAGGCTTTGAGTTCGTCAATGTCCTTGCTGTGCGACGTAGGGGCGTTCTCGACGTCATAGAGTCGCACCTCGTCCGTCGTCGTATCGTGCATGGCGCCTAGGAACCATGTGTCATGCGGGATGCGGATTCCCTTGAGCGCAAGGCCTTCTCGCACATGGGCGTCATTGAGGATCGTCGCGGCGACTCGGGCATTGGCCTCGCCCGTGTGTCCGCCGCAAGCGCCGCAATCGAGCCCCGAGGCGTGCGGATTATTAACTGTCGTGCTGCCATGCCCGGCAAGCATCACCAGACGCGCGAAATTCTCCGTCATCGACATGGCCTTGAGAACGGCCTCCGCCATGGCGACGCGCTGAATGTCCGTGAAGCCGGTGGCGCGTCCACCGACAATCCGCGGCTCAATGCTCGGGCCCACACGTTCGATCACGGAGCGATCAAGGCCGTCGAGATTGGGATGCGGCGCGACGCGCGTCAGGCCCAGACTGTCGGAGAGGATCTTGCCGGCGTAGAGGAGCCCCGCCGATTCGACGAAGGCGAAAGACGAGACTGCGGAAAGCTTGAACGCCTTCCACGCCTTGCTCGCACGACGCCGGAGCAGACGAAGACCTAGAATCTCTTCCTCTTCTTCCTCGGATGCGTCGCGTACCGCTTCGCAGACGACGAAAGCCGGCCTCAGGAGCACCGGACAATGTGCGCCGCCCTTGCTGTGGCCGATCGGCACATATTCGATCGGGAAACCGAAGAAGCCCGCGAAGCCGACTGTTTCCGCCTGCGGGCAGACGGTCTCTAGCGCGCGGCGGTAAATTTCGGAGCGCACGTCAATGCAAAACGCCGCCTGAAGGGTTGCGCGTTCCGTCTCGCGACTTTTAGACCACTTCACATTTTCATGCAATCGTGCGACGAGCCGCCGCTGAAACGCGATTTCATAAGCGTCCTGCAGCATGAGATCGACGGTGAGATCGGTATCGTTATTGAGGCTTTCATCCTGCGGCGTCGCGGCGGCGATGCGCATCGCTTCCGCCCACGCGGAAGAGAAGGCTGCGTCGGTACGGGCCTGGAACAGGCCATATCCATAGGCAACGCGAATGGCCAGAAGCTGCGTCAGCGTGTCGTTGGGTTCGCCATAAAGCTCCGAATTCCAGACGAGATACCGCGCATAGGCCGCCCAGCCGCCAATGTCGAAGAGCGTCCGGTGCAGATAGTCCTCGATCGCGCGCTCGGCAATCCCCAGTTTTTCGATCGCGGCGCCGATAGTTTCCACTGGGTCATCAGGCAATGCGAGAATAGCGCGGCGGAATCCGCGCACTCCCATGGCTTCTGGATTGCGATCATAGCGCGCGGCGGCGCGCCAGGCGGCATAAGGCTTCATGTGGCGATTGGGCATACGCCAACTAGCCTGGCCGTCATCGAAATAGGCCGCGCACCACCGCGAAATATCGTCGATCATAAAGCCGACGAGCGACGCCTGCCGGTCTCCATCGGTAAGCGCGTCGAGCACCTCGGCGACCGTCGCAATCGCCGCCTGATTTGGCGCGTCAGCTTCTGGAGGGCTCGTGGCCGCCTCCTTCAGCGCGGCGACGTCAGCCGGCGCGCCCGTTGTGTTCGACGCTCTAGCGAGCGCGGCTTCAAGGTCGGCGTCTGAAACGGCGCCGGCCTCGATCGCTTGCCAGTAAAAGCCGCGCGGCATGAGCATATGGGTTTTTGCCACGCGCTTGAGGGTCGCTGCGGTGCTGGCGAACGACTGGTGGGTGAAGCCGAGAAATGGATTCACGGCGACAAAATGCTTCAGCGGCCAAAGCGGCGCGATCTTGCGGCAGGCACGGTCGATCGCCGCTTCCAGCAGCTTGCGCCTGCGCTGCGAGGCGGAGAATCGCGGGAGTTCTTCCGGCGCCAGATCGAGTGAGGTCGCATCGGCGATAATGTCTTTCACTTTCCTTGTGAGCTGGAACATGCTTCGTCTCCGGCGTCGATCAGTTGGATTGGACGGCGAGCGGCCGGCGCCGCCAGAATCTCAACACAAGCCGGTTGGCGATGGTGTTGAGATAAAGACCCTGCGAAATGTGGACATAGGCCGCCTGCCAGACGGGCGCCTTAGCGTGCCGCGCAATGACGCTTTGAAACACCGTTACGGCGCAGAAGGACAGGATCATGCTCGCGAAGATGAGATGGCCCGCAAAGCCATGAATAGACATGGTGGCGGGAAGGCTAGAGGCCATTAGCCGCTCGGCCACCTCGTGCAAGGTGAAGAAGGCGACGGCTGCCAGAGCGGCGAGCGCAATGGTCTTGCCGATCACATAGCCGTTCGGCCGCTCGTCGATGGCGTTGGCGACCATATGCGCCAGCCCCATCATCAAGATGACTGCAAGAGCCAGGGCGCCGGGCTTCTCGCTGAAGCTCGCGCCGAAGAGCGGGCTGACAACGAAGGCCACGGCGACTGTTGCAACGAGCGCGAGTCCGAAGCGCTCCGGATGTGGCTGCCCGCCGGGGTTCGGCGTCCATGAGGCGCGCGCGAGATCGATGACGCTGCCGGACGAGAGGAAGGCGTGCGCTTTGTAGAGCGAATGGGCGACAATGTGCAGAATCGCAGCGGGGAAGGCGCCGAGCCCGCATTCGAGCATCATAAAACCCATCTGCGCGACAGTAGAATAAGCGAGCGACACTTTCACCGAGGTCTGGGTCAGCATGACGATCGAGCCGAACAGGGCCGTCGCGCCGCCAACAACCGCGAGCAGATGCAGCGCCCCGTGAGAGAGCGCCACGAGATCCGCAAGTCGAAGCACAATGAAGCCGCCGGCATTGATGACGCCCGCATGCAGCAAAGCGGAGACTGGTGTCGGGGCCTCCATGACCTCGATCAGCCAGCCATGGGTTGGCAATTGCGCGGATTTCAGCAGCGCCGCCATGACAATCAGTACCGCGGCGGTTGTGACGTTGGCGTCGTAGGCGCTCATCGTCTTCGCTTGCGCGAAGAGCGCGGGAAATTCGAGCGTGCCAAATGTCGATAGTAGAAAGGCGGCGGCGCCGATGAGGCATAAGTCAGCGATGCGACTCGCAATGAATTTCTTTTTCGCAGCGAGTTGTGCGGCGGGACGCTCGCCGCAAAAAAGCAAGAGCTTGTTGAGCCCGATGCTCGTCGCAATCAAGGCAGCCATGAGCTGGACAAGATTGCCGGAGATGACGACGGCGAGCACGGCGGCGAGCGTTAGAGCCATGAATTTCAGAAAGCGTCCATGGTTCGGGTCGCCGTCGAGGTAATTTCGGCTATAGCGAAGGACAATCAATCCGATGAAGGAGACGAGCGCCAGCATCGTCGCCGAAAGCGCATCGACATAGACGCCGATACCGACGCCGCTGACGCCAAGCGTGACGCTGGCCAAGGGACCATGAAGCGCGATGATTGCTGTTGCACATAGCGCAACGGCGAGGGCCATCGATGCTGCAAGCAGCGTTCTTCTCGCCATCTGGTCGGGCGCGGCATTGGCCTGTCCGGAAGGCGTCATCCCGACCCACGCGAGCGACAGCGGCGCCAATAGTACAAACCAGCTTACAAGTTGACCCATGACCGGCTCCATCAATGTCGATGGAGCAAGAGCTAGATCAACCCGGCCGTTCGGAAAAATTCTATTATTGAAATCCATCATTCTGTTTGATAGAACGATGCATGGCTTTCCTGAACTATCATCACCTGCGGTATTTTTGGGCGATCGCCAATGCGGGCGGCCTAACGCGAGCAGCGAAATTGCTCAACGTGTCGCCGTCCTCATTGTCCGTCCAACTCAAGTCGTTGGAGGAACAACTCGGTCAACCACTATTTGAGCGGGACGGCCGCGCTCTGCGATTGACGGAAGCGGGTCGTGTCGCACTCGACTACGCCAATACGGTCTTCAAGTCCGGCGAGGAATTGCTGAGCACGTTTAAGAGTATGAGTTTTGGTGATCGGCAGATGTTGCGAATCGGTTCCGTCGCAACGCTGTCGCGCAACTTTCAGATCGAGTTCCTCAAACCCCTCATCGACCGTCAGGATGTGGAGCTCCAGGTAAAATCGGGAGCATTGAACGAGCTTCTTCAAAAGCTCGAAGCCCATGCGCTCGACCTCGTGCTGTCAAATCAGCCTGCCACAATGGACATGGGTTCCGAATGGCAAAATTTGCTCATCGCGGAACAGGCGGTCAGCATTATCGGTCATCCGAGCCTGGGGATTGGGAGGAAGGGAAACGCGTCGACCTTCCAGTTCCCCAACGATCTCACACGGGTTCCGATCGTTCTCCCCGCGCGGGGCGCCGCGATCAGAATAGCCTTCGACCGCATCGTCGAAAAAGCCGGAATCAGTCCGATCATTCTGGCGGAAGTCGAAGACATGGCGATGCTTCGTCTCATCGTCAGAGAGAGCCACAGCGTGACGCTCGTGCCGCCAGTCGTTGTCAGGGACGAACTTGAGTGCGGCGCTCTCGTCGAACATTGCAGGCTTGAACAGATAAGGGAGTCCTTTTACGCCATCACGCGAAAGAGGCGCTTTGCAAATCCCCTATTGACGGAACTCGTCGGCTCGCGGCTACTCGTCGGTTAAGCGCTCTACCAGGAAGACATGCTGCGGATCATCGCCGCCACCGCGGGATTCCGATGATTGGCGACGGCGAAAACGCGTTCCTGAACGCCCTCTATTTCGGCCACGAAATCGAGTCCATAGCGCTCACGCATTTCGCGCCGTATCACACTCGGTGCAAAGATAAGCCCCTCGCCGGTTGCGGCGATACTCTTCAATAAAGAGTTATCCTCGATTTCCGCTCTGACCTGCGGCTTTAAGCCATGGCTATGAAACCAGCGATCCAGCGACTGTCGCAAAATTGTGTTGGAGGTCGGTAAAATCACGGGCGCGTAATGCAGCGATCGCGGAAAGCCATCCCGATATGCGGCAACGAGGTTTGGCGCGCCGAATATAGACATATCCAGCGCCGCTAGAAGCTGACTGGAAAAGCCGTGCCTTACGGAAGCTGGTGGCGTATTCAAGAACGCGAGATCGTAAGTCAACGGCCTCAGCTCTGAAAGCGAACGCTCTGCGTTGCTATCGAAACATACGAGCTTCGGCGACTGCGGCATACTCAACAGTGGCGTGAGCAGCCGGCGTACAACCAAGGTATCAAGCGCGTTGCAGACGCCTATCCGTAGTTTCAGCCGACGTTCTGCGTTTTCGCCCTTCAGCCAAGTGCTCAGCTCGTCGCCTATGCTGAATATTTCATCCGCGTAACTGAAAGCCAGCAGGCCCTTTTCGGTCAAAACCAGCTTCCGGCCCTCTCTGCGAAAAACCTTATTGCCGATCGACTTTTCGAAGACGGCCAATTGGCCGCTGATTGTCGGCTGCGCCAATCCCAGCATACTGCAGGCGTTCTTAATTGAGCCCATTTTGGCGACGGCCCAGAAATAATAGAGATGCTGGTAGTTAAGGCGTTCCAAGTCCAAGTCCGGCTGCTTTCTCCTTTCGTACGAGCCGCTTGTCGCTATGAAAATTACATTTTTCTTAATCAACACTTCCGTTTCATAGAACGATGCCGGATCCTGTCTTCTATAGACTCAGCTTCGGTCAACTTGATCAATCAACAAGTTCGCTTCGTTCTCGATCGCTTGGGCGGCTTCATTTGAAAGCTGAGGATCAAAAAATGCGATCGGGAGCTCATTTTTCTGTTTGTTGCTGGTGAGGATTTTCGATACCGATAGGACGTAGCGTTTGCGGTTCGCACGGATTAGCAGCCGGTTTGACTTCGTCGTGAGAGTGAACTATGCGCACCATAAACTGGCCAACTAAGTCAACGCCTTTGCCGTACGGGTCCCGTTTCATTCGTCGCCTCAGTTTACATCGGATGTTCGGTTCCGCATCACACGCCAGCCTTTCGGATAAGCTGGATGAGTTCTCGCGGGCCGCGGAAATGCGCTGGCCGGCATGATCGTGTCATTCGATAGGCTGGTTGGCGGCAAGCTGCTTCTGTTGCTTGGCGCGCTGGGGATCGGCTATGTCGACGTTTTGTCGAATGTCTCCGGCCATAGTGTGCTGACACCTTACTCGGCCGGTTCGCTTGAAGGCGTTACGCCGAGCTTCGCCGCTTGGGGAACGACCTTCTATCTCATCGGCGTTGCGCTCGGCGTGCCGTTCGCGAGAGTCCTTTCCGGTCGCTTCGGCGAATATCGCGTGCTGACGTTCGGCTATTTCTGCTACGCGATCGCCTCGCTGATTTGCGTCTCGAGCGAGAGCGTTTTTATGTACGCCCCAACGCGGTTCGTTTTCGGGGTCTTCGGCGGCTTTCTTGCGGTCGTCAGTCAGTCGGCGGCGCTCGGCGAACTGCCAGAAAAACAGTACAAGATCGGCCTTGGCTACTGGGCCGCGCTCGGCATATTGCCTTATACGCTGGCGGTCTTTCTCGGCGGCTTCTGGGCCGAGTATTTTTCCTGGCGTTGGCTCTTCTACGCCAACGCCACGCTGGGCGTTCTCATCTCGGCGATCATTGGGGCGCTGCTTTATGGCCGCGAATATAAGCGCAAGATCGTCCGCTTCGACGCCGTGGGCTATGTGCTGCTCGTGATCACCTTGATCGCCATGCAGATGATGCTTAGCCTGGGCAATGATTTCGATTGGTTCGGCTCGCCGCTTCTGTCACTCGCATTGTTTACCGTGATATTCTCCCTCCCGCTCTTCATCATCTGGGAATGGGGCGAACGCCACCCGATCGTCGATGTGCGGCTTTTTTCGCGCTCGAGTTACGCCATTGGCGTCCTCAGCGGTTTTCTCGGCTTTTTCGTCATACAGGGGCTGATGTCGCTGCTGTCGGTGCAGCTGCAGCTCCTGCTCGGCTACACGTCCTCGCTCGCAGGCCATGTCTATCTCGCGATGATGGTCGCGGGCCTGCCGCTCGCGGGCTTCATGTACGAGATTTCGAAGAAGCTCGATGTGCGCTTCGTGATCTGCATGATGTGCATGTGCTCGTCCGTCGTGCTCACCTGGCTCGGGCTCTTCGACAAGAACGCCTCATACGATACGCTCACCATACCGGTTGTTTTCCTGGGCTTTTGTGTCGCGGCGCTTTCGGCGCCGACGTCGACCCTCGCTACTTATGGGTTATCAGGACCGGCATATAAGCGGGCGGCGGAAGAGTTCCTGCTGTTTCGCCTCGTCGGCGGCGCCTTCGGCATCGCGTTTCAGAGCGTGATCTATTTTCGTCGCACGCCGTGGCACCAGCTCAATTTGTCCGAATATCTCGGCGGCCGCCGCTTCGCCTCGCTGGACACGCTGGCGGCGTTGACGCAACAGCTTCAGTCGTTGGGCGTGTCTGAATCGGTCACGCGTCGCGTGATTGCGCGCGCCATTCGCCAACAAGCGGGCATTCTCGCCATGGATGACGCATTTCTGCTCGGCGCCGTCATTATGTTCCTGCTTGGCGTTGTCGTCTGGTTTGCCAAACTCCAGAAACATCCAGCAAAGCCGGCAGGCGCCTCGGCGCCTCCTCCCGGTCAGACGATGGCGGCGGAGCATTGATGGTTCTCATTCGCAAAATTCTTTGGCTGCCAGCGAAACTCAGGCGCGCGACCCGCGTCGGCGTCGCCGCGGGCTCCTGTGCTTTGCTCGCAGCGTGCATGCCCATCGACCGAGCGGACCGCTCGCAATTCATCGAGCAGCCCGCAATGACCCGCACGCTCTCGCAAGCGGGCCTTCCCGTCGTAGAGGGCGAGACGGCCTGGCCGCAGGAGGAGTGGTGGCGCGCCTTCCGCAGCGCCGAACTCGACGCGGTCATCAGCAAAGCGCTGTCCGACAATCAGAACTACCGTAAGGCGCAAAACGCGCTCCGAGAGGCCGACGCCGCCATTCGTATTTTCGGCGCCCGTCTCCTGCCGGAAATCAATTCAACTTTCGGTATGCGGCAGTCGCGCAATCCCCTGCATGGCGTCGTCGCTTCCTACAATCCGGAGCAAGGCGGTCTGGAAAAGACCATGGCCTTCATCAATCCGCTGGCGTTGACCTGGGAACTGGACTTTTGGCAGAAGAATCGCGCGCTGCTCGATGCCGCGATCGGTGAGGCTGCGGCGCAGGCGGGCGAGACCGAGCAAAGCCGGCTTCTACTGACGACGGGAGTGGCGCGGGCGTATTTGCGCGGCTACGCGCTGACACAGCAGTCGGGCCTCGCAACAACGTCGGTGAAAATGCGCCGAGAGCTGCGCGCGCTTGCCGAGACCCGCTATCAGACCGGGCTTGATACGCTCGATGGCGTGCAGATCGCGCGCACGAACGAAGAGGTCGCCGTGCGGCGCGAGGCGACTGTCAAGGCGGCGATCACGCTGCAGCGCGACGCGATTGCGCGGCTGATGGGCGAAGGGCCTGACGCGGGCCTCACGGTTCTCAACGGGCGTGGCAGCGTCGTGCCGGCGCAGCCCGCATTGCCGAAAGCTCTGCCGATCGAATTGTTACGGAGACGTCCCGATCTCGCGGCCGCGCTCGCGCGGGCCGAGGCTTGGGCGGCGCGCGTTCACGCCGCGAAAACTCTGTTTCTCCCCTCCGTCGATCTTGCGCTTGGGGGCGGCTTCGAAGCCTCCGTCACTTCGACAAAGATTAGTAAGCTCGCGGGTTTTCTCTTCAATCCTTCCGCGCTCGGCTATGTCGCCGCCCCGACCATTCGCCTGCCGGTCTTCCAGGGCGGCCGGCTGAGCGGCAATCTTGAAGTGCAGCGCGCGGAATATGATCAGGCGGTCGACGCCTATAACGACACGCTGCTGCAGGCCGCGCAGCAGGTCGCTGATGCGATCGCCAATCTCAGGCGTGCGCGCTCGGAATTCGACGCGCAAAGCCGCTTCGTGCGGGCGCGCCGGACCGAACTGGCGTTGTCGAAGGTCCGGCTGCGCGACGGCCTGCGCGACCAGCGAGAAATCCTGCAGGAACGCGCCGACCTGCTCGACGCGATCTTTACCCTGCGCGGGCTCGATGGCGACCGTCTGATCGCCGCTGTCGATCTTTATCAGGCGCTTGGCGGCGGCTTTGCAGGCGGCCCGGGGCCGGATTATCCGAAGCCCGCGCCCGAGACCGATCCAATCACGCCCGTCGTCGAGGGAATCCAGTCGCTGACCGGCGGCTGAGACGAGATTGCGCGGGAGTAAATGTTGATGCGGCAAGCGGTGGTGTGATTAGTCCATGTCTCTGTCGAGAAAAAGCATCCGCGCGAGAAGGTCCTTTCTTCTTAAAGTCGTCTTCCTGGCAATTGCGATCGCCGCATTCCTAGCGCTGTTCAAATGGTTCACTTACGACCGTGACCGCATCACGACAGACAACGCCTTTGTTACGGGCAACATCATTCCCGTCATGGCGGACGCTACGGGCGTCGTCGCCGCTGTGAATGCCGAAGAAACACAGCTCGTCAAAAAGGGCGATGTGCTGGTTCGGCTCGACGCCCAGCGCGCGCGCGCAGCGTTGGGACAAGCCGAGGCGGAACTCGGCCGCGCCGTGCGCGCCGTCGGCGCGCTCTTCGCCAATCGGCAGCAGGTATGCCAGAAACTCGCCTCCCGTACGGCGATACGCGAACGGACACGGCACGATCTCGCCCGTTATCGGTCGGCCGCGCCGAGCGGCGCCGCGTCGCGCCAGCTTCTGCAGAACACCGAGGACCAGCTCGCGGCGCAGGAAGCGGATCTGCGCGAGACGCGCGCCGAGCTACAGGCGTTCGATGCGCGCCTCATCAATGCGACGCGCGTCAGCCATCCCGATATCGAGGCGGCGAGGGCGCGCTTTAACGACGCCTATGTCGAAACGCTGCGCCAGAGCATTCGCGCGCCGGCGACGGGCTATGTCGCCAAGCGCCGCGTTCAGGTCGGCTTCCGCGTCAAGCCCGGCGACCAGATCATGAATATCGTGCCGCTGGACCATCTCTGGATCGAGGCCAATCTCTGGGAGAACCGTCTCGAGAGCATTAGGCCGGGGCAGAAGGCGGAGATCATTGTCGATCTCTACGGGAGCAAGCGAACCTATCATGGCGTCGTCGAAGGCGTCGTGCCCGGCTCGGGCAGCGTGTTCGCCACGCTGCCGCCGGACAACGCCACCGGTAACTTCATCCGCATCGTGCAGCGCATCCCCGTGCGCATCGCGATCGACCCAGAAGAGCTGAAAAAGCAGCCGCTGCGGCCGGGACTTTCGACGATCACGACGATCGACGTGAACAGCACACCCCTGTCGCCCAATGACTCGATCGTAAAGACGGCGACGAGCGAATATACGACCGAAGTATTCGACAAGGACCTGGCTGAAGCAAGGGCGCGCGCCGAAGCCGTGATCAAGAACAATTTGCTCGGCGCGCCGGACGCGGCGGAAGCCTGCGCCGTCGCGGAGAAATGATTCGCGGCGCCGCCCTTTGCGCTAAACGGACCCGGCGGGGTCTCGGGTCCGATCGTTGCCTTGCGGGCGTCGGAGCAAGCTGAATGGAGCGAAAGCAATACCTTCAGAACATTCTGCTCGGCCTGCTTTCCGGGCCGCTGCTTGCCGCGCTGATCCTTCTCGTTCCGATGGGGATTCTGACGGGCCTGTCGGTCGTCCTCGATCCGTCGCTCGCAATGTACGAATTCGTGCCGGAAGAGGCGCTTGTCGTTCCCTTCATTATCCTGGCCGTTCTCATATCGGCCGCTAATGTCCACATTGCAGTCGTGATGGCGCGAGACAGAGGAGTTGGCCGTATCATTAGGGCTACGACAGACCGCTACGCTGACGATCCAAGCGGCGCGCAAAACATCCATGGCCACCCAGGCCGCGCCTTCGCGGAGGAATTTAAGGGGTTTCTGGCCCAACATGAAGACAAGGCCGTCTCGCTGAGCGAGCCCACTGGCGAAGATTATGGCTGGGGCTTTTGGGTTGGGGAGAAAGAGTTATCGCCCTTGTGGGTCGCGATCGCGCATGTCGGGCGCCCGAATGAAGAGGAGCGCGCGGAAGAATATATCGTCGCCATCACGCTGGAGCCGCCGATACTGCCCTGGCGGCGTCTCACCTATAAGCCTGACTTCGCTCTTCGAGACAAAATAGGGCTGCGCCTCACGGAGTTTCTCACGAGCAAAAACATCCCCTTCGTTACTGAAACCGAAGAATGGGTCGACCCGGAGCCGAAAACGGATCGGGAGGCTCGATTCTAACGTCGTGAAAGATCTTGAATGATGCTGTGCACCAAATCTATTCTCGATATCAAGGGACCTCCCCAACTCGCTCTGACACCACGGTTCAGAAGCAGCATTCATGATAAATTTGTCATCCCCCAAGAAAAGCTCGTGGACTTCATGATACAAGCGCCCGTTGATTTTTGATCGGCTGGATCGGCGCAAATTGTATTGAGGGGCGCCTGACCTCCTTGCAAAACGCCGCCGCATCCGCCGCGGATCATGGCGAAGCCCGACCAATTCACGCGTCCAGAAGGAGAAACAGCCACAGACTTCCGACCCGATGAGGCATTGCGGAGTAACGTCAGCGGCGAGGCGCCGCTACCCAGGGACGGGGTCGAAGCAAGTGAGATCGATCGATCGAAACGATGCGATTAAACGAAGCCATCCCGTTCCTGGAACATGAGTCGATCGACGAGCGCCGCCACAAAATGCTGGATCAAATTGTACAGGATAACGGGAAGCAGAACGCCCGGGTGATCGGCCATCGTCGTCGAGGCCAACATCAGACCGGCGCCATTGTTGTTCATTCCCAAGCCGAACATGAGCGACGCCGTTTCCCGCCGGTCGGCGCCGCCGAGCCGCGCGATCAGAAAGCCGATGGCGAACGCGGTCAGACAGAGAGAAAACACAATAAACATCATGAGAACCAGAAAGTCGGCGTCGGGTTGCCGCAGGACTCCGGGCAAGGACAGCGAGGCGTTCGCGTAATTGAGAATGACGATGGCCGCGTAATTCGAAATCTTCAGATAGGGTTTCGCCGCAGCCGCGCGTTTGTCACTGAGGGCGCGGCCCGCGGCGAGGCCGAGGAGAGATGGAGCAAGCACCCATAGACCCAGGAAATTCGCCGACTCGCCTGCGGCGATTTCGTGCAAATCCTCGCTGTAATCCCCTGTCGTGACGGCTCCTGCCGCGTGCAGGACAAGTGGCGTGAGCGCCGGACTGAACAGGGTGGTCGCCAGAACCAGGCCCACGCTCAGCGACATATTGCCGTTGGCGCTTTGCGCCCAGGCCGTAGACGCGCCAGCGATAGGCATGGCGGCGACAAAGGCGAGGCCGGTGAGCAATTGTTGCGTTTCATCGTTGTTGTGCCAAAGCCGCAGCAAGACGCTGCTAACGAAAATGAAGGCAAGCGGCGAAGCGAAATTTCCGACAAGGCCGCCGAGCGCCAGAACCGGACGCCGCGCAATTGTTTTCAACTCGTCGATATTCGCCACAAGGCTGGCGTTGAAAAGAAGCGTCGCCAGCAAGATTGCGGGCGTCGTCGCGACGATACTCATTCCAGCTATCGATGTATTCAGGAAACGCCACGATCGAAGCGTTTCTCCAAGCTGCGGCGTGAAAGCGGCCGCGCCATAGGACGCAACGACGATCCAGATGAAATATTCATGGAGCAGATGCGCGCATTTTTTGGCGAATCCACTCTGATTCGACATGTTTTTTCTCCCAGCCGGATATAAGCGCTCCAGCGACACGCGCCTCTTGTACTAAGTAAATTTTTGACGGCGCTGCAAAAAGACGGCGGCCTGAAAGGGCCGCCGTGAAACCGGAACAAGAGACGCTATTGCGGCGCGCGTTCGAGTTGTTGCAGAGCGCGATAGACGATTCGCGTCGCGCTACGGCGCCTCTTCTCGCCGAACCTGATCCCTTCTTCCAGGCGGGCGATCGCCTCCTTGACTTGCGCATTGGGCCGTTCCTGCTGTTGGGCCTTCGCGTGATGCAGCGCCTCCGTGGCGTGTCGGACGAGCGTGCTCGGCTTACCTTCGCGGCCCGCGACGACGGCTTCCCGAGCATGATGAATCGCCTGCGCGATGTGACTTTCCTGCGCGAGCGCGAGGCGCGGCGCAAAGGACCAAGCGAGCCCGAGGCTCAACATGGCGATCATTAATCTGCGGCTCATAATGTTCTCCTCTATTACGAAGGTCATTCCGGCGCCCCCCTTGCCAGTTCTACCCAGCTCGGCCGTCGCCGGTTCCGGTATAGCAGTCGCCGACCCCCGTTCAACCAATTGAGATCACGGGGCGTGCTCCAGAGAATCGAATTCCTCTTTTGCGGGGCGGCCCGGCGTCGCCGATGTGCGCTCAATTATTTTTCTTAGGGAAAGTAGGGCTCCTGTTTGAGCGTCGAAAATGAGCTCCCTCTTTCGCCCCCCGCTCTGCGGGAGAACCTCGACCTCATAGACCCATACGCCCCGCTTGCGCTCCAGTTCGATTTCCATGACATGGCCTGGAACGGCGGCGCGCGCCTCGGCCAGAATTGATTCCATGGGCTGCAGCGCTTCGCCCTGTGACGGCGACAGAAAATCGAGGAGATTTTGCGCCTGCGCCGCGCCCGCTTCTAGGCTGGCGACCACAGTAACCATTTTGATCATCGGCATGAATCGCGGCTTGAGCATCTTGGCACTCGCTTTTTCGAGTGGCCGACGGTTTCATCGAGGATGAGACCGCCGTCACCATCGCCATATTTATGCGCAACGGCTGCGCCCTAAGTTCAGGCCGCCGCGCGAATGTCCACTCATAGCGGCAACCACTTTCCGATCACCCATGGTGATGCGGCGAATGCCGGGGAAGCGGATTGTGACGATGGTGATGCGGGTGGTAAGGGTTCAGATGCTTGCGGTCATGATGAGGGCAAGGCGAACGCCAATGACGAATGCCCCTCGTGAAATTTTGAGGCGAGGTCGTGACGAAGCACCCTCGTCCATGGTGGCCATGTCCGTGATGGCCATGATGATGGGGGGCTAATTCGTGAAGAAATGCGACGGTCTTCTTTTCCATCGCCAGTGCGCTGGCGCCTCCCAGGACAGGAAAACCGATAACCGCCACAGCGGCGGCGACAAGCAAGCTCTTCTGGACAAACTCCAGCATCCGCAACTCCCTTTCCATTTGAGTTCTTCGATGAAGTTGATATGGCAGTCGCACCAGCCGCTTCAATGACCTCGACAGGAGCGCCGGCTGCGTCACGGTGTCTCCCTCAGCTGGTCGTTCATCCTTCCGAGCCACGTTTCATATGTCCGTCGGAAATCATGCAGCGATGCGGGCGTTGCGAAGGCCGTAAGGAGATCGGAGCTGGATTGGATCTCATGGCGAATGCGGATGAGTGGCGGATTCGCGATGACGGCCGCCCCGTGGAGCCATTGCCCAATGATGAGGCCGACGCACTGGCAATGAACGGCGACTTCGGCGTTGCGGGTTCGATGCCGCATCCGCGCGCTCACTTCCCTGAAGCGTCGCGCCGATCGGCCTCGATGCGTATGGTCGCCGTCATTCCGGGTTCGAGCAGCAAATCGGGATTGGGCGCGTCGATTACTATATTGAAGGCTGCGTCGTTTTCCGGCCGCTCCGACGCTTGCCGGATGCTGCTCACCACCCCGGAGAAACCGTGGCCGGGAAGGGTTGCGACCTTGAATGCGGCCTTGTCCCCGACTTTGATTGCGCCGGCATTTTTCCCGCTGACGCTGACCGTCACTCGCAAATTTTCCAGATCGGTCGCGACGCCGAAAAGCGGCGCTTCGACGCTCTTTGCAACCGACTGTCCCACCTCAATGTTTCGGTCGACCACAATTCCCGCGGATGGCGCAAGCACATCGGTGTAGGCGAGCGCCGCCTCGGCGGCGGCGAGCGCAGCCTGGCGCTTGGCGAGAGCGGCCTCCGCCTCGCTCACGCGAGCCTGCGCTCGCGTAACCGTTCTGCGCGCGGCGTCAAGCGCCTTGCGTGAAATGGCTCGACGTTGCGAAAGCGCGGTTTTCCGTTCGAGGTCCGCTTGCGCGGATGCGAAGCCGGCCCTGCTCTGAACGAGTTCCGCGTCCGCCGCCGCCAGCGCGGTTTTCTCCCGGTCGATTGCGGTCTCGAAAGGACGCGGATCGAGCTTCGCGCAGAGCTGACCCTTCGCCACTTTCGTCCCGCGATCACAGTGGACCGCCTGGACGACGCCCGCGGCTTGCGCGAGGACCGGCGTGACAGCGGCTGGGCTGACGACCCCTTGTGCCGTCACGACGGCGCCGCCGCCAAAAACGGAGAAAAGCAGCCAGCCGCCGGCGATAGCAAAGAGCGCAAGCGCGCCAAGAGCCCCCTGCGGGGCCCAGCTGCCTTTGGAGACCCGTTGCGCCGGGCGCCGGTCTGCCCGGCTCCTATATCGACGCACGGCTTTTTCCAATTCGGCGACCGCGAAGAGCGTGACGCCGGCCGCGATGATGTTCGTCCAGGAGTCTAGACCCAGGGCGGTTGTTCCAAAAAGCGCCTGCATCCAAGGCGCATAAGTAAACAGAGCTTGAAAAACAACGATCAGACTGACAGCGACCAGCACGGAACGGCTTCCAAAGATTCCGTCCAACGACAGGGACGACGCGGTCAGGCGCCGCACGCTGAAGATGTAGCCGATGCCGCAGGCGACGAGAGTGTTGACCGCCACGGTTCGCGCGGTCTCGACGCTGGCGCCCCGAGCCGTCGCCCACTCATAGAGGCCGAAGGTCGCAACGAGCGCCACGAAGGACACGAACGCGATCCGCCACATGAAATAGCGGGACACGATCGGCTCCTTGGGCGGGCGCGGCGGACGATCCATGATGTCCGGGTCGGCGGCCAGGAAGGCCAGCGCGAGGCCGAGGGTCACGCCATCGACGAGATTGACCCAAAGTATCTGGATCGGCGTGATCGGCAGCGCCTCCCCCATGACAACCGCCGCGACGATCGTCATCGCCTGACTGCCGCTGATGGGCAGCATATACATAATGGTCTTTTTCAGATTGTCGTACACCGCGCGGCCCTCGCGCACCGCTTGCACGATGGAGGCGAAATTGTCGTCGGCCAGCACCATCTCGGCCGCTTCCTTGGCGGCCTCCGTTCCCTTCACGCCCATGGCGATGCCGATGTCGGCGCGTTTCAACGCCGGCGCGTCATTGACGCCGTCTCCCGTCATGGCGACGATATGCCCCTGACTTTGCAAGGACTTGACAAGCCGTAGCTTGTGCTCGGGACTGGTGCGGGCGAACACGGTTGCGTCGCGAACCGTGGCGTCCAGTTCTTCCTGGGACAGTTTGTCGAGATCCCGGCCGGTCAGCGCCCTCTCGGGGTTCGGAAGCCCCAGTTCGCGCGCGATCGCCGCCGCCGTCGCAACATGATCGCCGGTGATCATCTTCACGCCGATGCCGGCGTCGACACATTCCCGGATGGCGGCGACGGCTTCCGCGCGGGGCGGATCGATGAGGCCGAACAGGCCGAGAAAGGTGAGATCGCGCTCCACGTCTCCAAACGCCAGCTCGCAATGGCCGGCGGGCGCCTGCTTCGCGGCCACGCCCAGCACGCGCTGGCCTTTCGCGGCTATGTCTCCGATGTGGCGCAGCCAGAAATCGGCGTCGAGCGGACGTTGCGCGCCGCCCGGCTCGCGCTGCCAGAAACACATTTCGAGAAGCCGCTCGGGAGCGCCTTTTACGAATATGAAACCGTTCCCGGAATGGTCGTGATGCAGCGTCGCCATGAAGCGGTGCTGAGCCTCGAAGGGTATTTCGTCGGTTCGCGGCCGTTCTTTCAGCTCCCGGGGAACATCGAGGCCCGCCTTGAGCGCCCCCGCCAGCAAGGCCCCTTCGGTTGGATCGCCATCGACGCCCCACACGCCGTCCCTCTCGTTTAGAACCGCATCGTTGCACATGGCCGCGGCGCGCAGCGCTTCGACGAGGTTCGCTCTTTCTTCGACCGAAACGGTCTTTCCGTTCTCGGTGAAGTCGCCGTGAGGATCGTAACCGACGCCGGACGTCTCGAAGACCGAGTCCGCGGTGACGACGGTGCGCACGGTAAGCTCATTGCGCGTCAGCGTGCCCGTCTTGTCCGAACAAATCGTCGTCACCGCCCCCAGCGTCTCGACGGCGGGCAGACGCCGGATAATGGCGTTGCGTTGCGCCATCCGCTGGACGCCGATGGCGAGCGTGACCGTGATGACGGTTGGTAATCCTTCGGGAATCGCGGCGACGGCCACCCCGACCGCCGCCATGTACATGTCGGAGACCGGAAAGTTCCAAATCCACGCGCCAATAGCGAACACCGCGGAGGAGACGGCAAGAATAATGACCGAGAGCCACCGCCCGAATTTGCCCATCTGTTGAAGCAGCGGCGTCGTCAACTCCTCGACTTCGGACAGCATGGCGCTGATCCGGCCGATCTCCGTCTTCATGCCGGTCGCGACGACGACGCCCGTGCCCTGGCCGTAGGTCACGACGGTGCCGGAATAGGCCATCGAGGCGCGGTCGCCGAGCAACGCTTCAGGTGAGACCGGCGTCTCCTGCTTATCGACCGGCGCCGATTCGCCGGTCAGGGCGGCTTCCTGTATTTGCAACGTCTTTACGCGAATGAGGCGCAAATCGGCGGGAACCTTGTCACCCGATTGGAGAAACACAATATCGCCGGGAACAAGCGTTTCGGCTTCGACGACGAACCGGCGCTCGCCGCGTATAACAGTTGCGTGAAGGGATAGCATATTCCTAACGGCGTCCAACGCTTGTTCGGCCTTACCCTCCTGAATGAATCCAATGATTGCGTTGATGACCACCGCGGCGAGGATCACGCCCGCATCCACCCAATCCTTCAGGAATGCCGTGCCGGCGCTCGCCGCGAGCAGCACATAGATGAGAACGTTGTGGAACTGCAGCACGAATCGGACGAGCGCGCTGCGCCGCTTCGCCATCGGCAGGCGATTGGGGCCAAATTGAGCGAGACGCCGCGCGGCTTCATCGTCGCTCAATCCAGCACCGGACGACCCGAAATGTTGAAGAGCGGCGTTCGCGGTCAGAGCTGACCAATTTTCAGAAGGATCGATCGGCTTGTGCATCTGTTGAACACCTTAATTCGCAGAAGCGAAGTGGGGAGGAGCGACGGCAGTCTCTTTCGTGCGTTACGGGGGGTGAACAAGATAAACTTAACTCTAGAGCGCCTGGGAGGCGGAGTGTCCAGCCCTCGCCGGGGTTTCTCGATGAGCGGTCTTGAGTGCGTCCTCCCGGCAATTTCAAGAACGAGGCGATCGGGGCGCCTCTCTTCGAACAAGCCTACTCGGGGAAAGGCGCCCCCGTCGCCGGCCCATTTTATTTTGTCACGCCGCTTGTTCGGCCTTGCGTCTTTGAGCATAAGTCGACGCCCACAACATGACGCCGACGAGAACGAGCCCGCCGAAGGCGACCAGCATAAACAGGGCCGACTGCTGAACGAAGGCCATGGCGGGAACGCACAGCGCAAGCGCCACGCCCACAAGGCTAATTTGCCAGGCCTTCGCATGAACGCCCGCTAGAAAGGTGGCGAGCGCGAGAATGGTCATCAAATTGAGTCCCGTGGCGTTATTGTTCACCACGTCGCGCACCAAGTCGAGATGTACGAACCACATGGCGAGAAGAACCGCAAACCAGTGCAGAATCTGTGTCCAGACGAGCTCGACGCGCTTTTCTCGGCTGTCGGCGTGGCGCCAACCGACGTAAATACAGATGCCGCAATAGAAGGGTGTTAACCCATCTTATTCAGCGAGGCGGTAATTTTGGGCTGGCGGATGTGGCGTAAGGCGTTGATTTAGCGTATGGATTAGTTGCTTACGCTGATCCCTCACGCCATCGCATCACAGCCACACCCGCCATGATTGAAGATAGCCTTCTGCCGTTTTCGTTTCCAGCCGTTGGCCGCAAGAAGATCACCGCCGCATTCGACGGCGGACGCATTACCTCGGACGCCGGCGTGATGTTGCTGGGGCAAGCCGAGCGCCGGCTGGGACTGGCGGACAAACTCGCCGCCGTCATCGCCGATCCGCGCAATCCATTGCTGATCACCCATTCGCTGGACAGCATCTTTCGCGCGCGCATTCTCGCCATTGCCTGCGGCTATGAGGACGCGGACGACCTCGATCATCTGCGCAAGGATCCAGCGTTCAAGCTTGCCTGCGGGCGGTTGCCCGATACGGGACACGATCTGTGCTCACAGCCGACCATGTCGCGTTGGGAGAACGCGCCGACCTTGCGCGAAATCGTGAAGCTGAGCGGCGTCCTCATCGATCTTTATTGCGCCAGTTACGCCGCGCCGCCACAAGCTGTCACGCTCGATATCGACGATACTTGCGATGTCGCGCATGGTCATCAACAGCTGTCGCTGTTCAACGCGCATCATGATGAGCGTTGCTTTCTTCCGATCCATGTTTACGACACCGCGACCGGACGCCCCGTGGCGATCATTCTGCGGCCAGGCAAGACACCGTCCGGCGAGGAAGTGCGCGGCCATTTGCGCCGAATCGTCCGCCGCATCCGCGCACATTGGCCGACGACCAAGATCACCATCCGGGGCGACGGCCATTATGGCCGCCGCGAGGTGATTGATTGGTGCGAGGACAACGGCGTCGAATACGTCTTCGGGCTGTCGGGCAACAGGATTCTCGCCGTCGCCGTCGATGTCGAGGCCGACGATATCCGCACGCGTCGTGCGTTGAAACAGATGCTCGTCCTGCGCGGCTATGCGCAAACCAGCTACGGCGCCAAATCCTGGCGACGCGAGCGTCGCGTCTGCGCCCGCATCGAAGCGACGGAACTGGGGCTGGATATCCGCTACGTCGTCACCAACATCACGACGGGCTCAGCCGAACATATCTACGACACGCTCTATTGCGCGCGCGGCCAGATGGAAAATCTAATCAAATTGCACAAGAGCCAGCTGGCGTCGGATCGCACATCCTGTCGGTCGCCGCTCGCCAATCAGATACGCCTCATTCTGCACACCGCCGCCTATTGGCTGATGCTCGAATTGCGTGACGCCATCCCCAAAAACCATCCCCTCGCCGTCGCTGAATTTGTAACCTTGCGCGAAAAACTTCTGAAGATAGGCGCGCGCATCGTCGAGACCGCAAGCCGCATCAAACTTGCGCTCGCCACCGCCTGTCCTCAGGCAGGGTTATTCCGACATCTGGCCGACGCCTTGCAGCCAGCGGGACCGTGAACGACGGGGCAGAGACAGTGTCCGCACGCCCCAGATCACCCATCCATCCAACTCCAGCGCGTTCGAGATGTGCAGATCGACCCAGCGGAAATAACGCAACGCGGAATTGCGTCCGCAATCATGTCGCGAAGAAAATCAGAAATGCGTGTCGGCAGGGCGAATAAGACGGGTTAAAATCTCCCAATACAGCGGCGCCGGCTGTCCCGTGAAAGTGATAAAGCCGATGCCGAACACCGCCATGGACAACATCACGATGTAAGAGGCTGACTGAAAATGTAGTTGAGTGATTTCAGGAGGTTGTGATTCCTTCGGATTTGCGAGATTCGAGGGAAGCACGATGGCCTGGACTGAAATCACTCGGCGCAAGTATCGCCGCGACGGATTGCGTTACGCAAGTCATTTGACGGATGCGGAATGGGCGTTGATCGAGCCATTGCTTCCGCCGGCGTCTCCGCTGGGCCGGCCTCGCGAAACGAACCTGCGATCGGTCATGAATGCGCTCCTGTATATGGCTTCGACGGGCTGCCAGTGGCGGCAATTGCCGAAGGAGTTTCCGCCCTATTCGACCGTGCAGAGTTATTTCTACGCATGGTCGCGCGGCGGCGTGTTCGCGACCATCAATCACGCTTTGGTCATGGCGGCGCGCGAACAGGCGGGCCGCGAGGCGAGCCCGACGGCCGGCGTCATCGACTCTCAGAGCGTGAAGACCACGGAAAGCGGCGGACCGCGCGGCTTCGACGCCGGCAAGAAGATCAAGGGCCGCAAGCGTCACATCGTCACCGACACGCAAGGAAACCTCGTTGGCCTCGTCGTGCATGAAGCCGACGTTCAGGATCGCGACGGAGCACCGCGCGTGCTCGCTTCGATCCGTTCGCTTTATCCTTGGTTGCGTCATGTCTTCGCCGACGGCGGCTATGCGGGCGACAAGCTGCGCGCCGCGCTGAAAGGCAAAGGCTCGTGGACGTTGGAGATCATCAAACGTTCGGACACCGCCAATGGCTTCGAGCTTCTCCCACGACGTTGGGTTGTGAACCGCCATACAATATTGCCAACATTTACGCCTTCGAGTGGTCGTCATCCATCGCGCGGGCATTTGGGCGTGCGCGTCCCTGTCGGTTAGCGCCAGAGGAGTCAGCCAGAGCGAGTCGATTTGTCGCAGACGAATCCGAACCAAACGGGAGTTTGATGCGCGTTCGGCGGCGTGTCGCCACGCCGGAAGCCGATGGAGGCGCGCATGGTCCGGCGCACGGATCGTCCTCGGTTAAAAGTGCGCGTATCGTTCGAGACGACGAGGTTCAGCCAAGAACATCTGATCGAGGTTTACGCTCGTCTCGCGCCGACCTCGCGCCGCAGCTTGCGTTTGACGCGGGAGGACGCGCCACCATCGAAGACTCCGAAGACGGCGATGGGATCCGGGGGTAGGCCATGATCGCAGGACGGACCGCAATTTACGCGCGTGTTTCCAGCGAAGCTCAGGCGCGTGAGAACACCATCGCCAGTCAATTGGCCTCATTGCGCGAGCGTGTCGCAGCCGATAGCCTTATGCTCGAACCAGATGATTGTTATGTTGACGAAGGCTTCAGCGGCTCTATCCTTATACGCCCGGCGCTCGAGCGACTTCGTGATGCGGCCGCTGGCGGCCAGGTCGAGCGCTTGTATGTCCATGCCCCTGATCGCCTGGCTCGGCGCTACGCCCATCAAGCGCTGCTCATCGACGAGCTTCGGCGCGCCGGCGTGGACATTGTGTTTTTGAACCGGCCGATCGGGGATACGCCGGAGGATGATCTCTTGCTCCAGGTTCAGGGCGTGATTGCCGAATATGAACGCGCCAAGATTTTGGAGCGCGGTCGTCGCGGTCGTCGCCACGCTGCGCGCTCCGGTTCTGTCAGCGCACTTACTGGGGCGCCTTTTGGATATCGCTACGTCAACCGCAGCGACGGCGGCGGCGTAGCACGCTTCGAAGTGGTCGAGGAAGAAGCGCGTATCGTTCGGTTCATTTTCGCGTGGATCGGCCTCGATCGCCTGAGCCTGCGCGAAGTTTGTCGGCGCTTGCAGAAAATGGGTTGTCAGACCCGACGGGGATCAACGCATTGGTACGCATCGACCATTCGCGGCATGCTGGACAATCCTGCCTACATTGGGCGCGCGGCCTTCGGGCGTTTCCACTATTTGCCGCCGCGGCCTCAGCTGCGACCTCTGCGAGGCCGCACAAAGCCCTCGCCCCACCCGGTCTCTCGCGTTGCCGCGCCTACTGAAGAGTGGATTGATATCCCTGTCGCGCCAATCGTCGACAAGGCAACTTTTGAGGCGGCTCACGCCCAGCTTTGCGAAAACAAGAAGCGTAAGCGCGATCGCGAAAGCGGCTACGTCTGGCTGCTGCAAGGTCTGACGGTTTGTCGACATTGCGGTTACGCCTATTACGGAAAAATCGCTCCGCGCACGCGCGGCTACGACAGGACGAACGTCTTGCGCTATTACCGTTGCACTGGAGCCGACGGCTATAGGTTTGAAGGCAACGCCTTATGCTGCAATCTGCCCATGCGCGCCGATCTACTGGAGCAAGTCGTTTGGGATCGAGTCAAAACTGTCTTGCAGGAACCGGAGCGCGTCGCCGATGAATATCGACGCCGACTCGCCCAAGCTGCTGACGGCGCCGCCGAGCAAGAACAGGTCGCCCGCTTGGATAAGCAGATGACTGCCTTGCGGCGCGGCATAAACCGCCTGATCGACAGCTACGCCGAGGGGTTTGTCGACAAATGCGAATTTGAGCCAAGGATTACGGGTATGAAGCAGCGCTTGTCGCAGCTCGAGGAGCGCCATGAAGCGGCTGCCCGAGCCGCGGAAAGTGAGCGAGATCTCTGCCTCGTCATCAGTCGCTTGGAGGACTTTGCCGCGAAGGTGTCTGACGGGCTCGACAAGCTCGACCGTGCCGGGCAGCGCGACATTATCCGCGCCCTCGTCAAGCGCATTGAAGTGGGCAGCGATGGAATCGAGATCATATTCCGAGTACCACCGCCAAATGCGCCGGTCAGGCCAACCGCACCCGCCAAAACCCGACCCGCTTGGCAACAATGTACAGCGGTTCGTCGAACGGACCTTCGCCTGGCTCGGACGGTGTCGGCGCCTCGCCAAGGACTTCGAGGCGACAATCGCCAGCGCCGTCGCCTGGGTGTTCGTCGCGCATATCCGAACGCTCACCCGACGAATCGCAAGGAGTTGAAACGAAATGAAAACATTTCGAGTCCGACTCTAAGGCATATCCAGTTTGACGACGTCGACGACCAATACCGTCGGCGGCTGCGTGGCGATTTCTTCCAGCCCGTGTTCGAGCGTCGTCATAAGGCCGTTTTCGTCTTCCTTCGTGACGGCGGCCTCGTTTTGTTGTTCGATGGGGTTCTGAACGTTCGTCATTACATTGCCCCCCGCTCGGTCTGCGCAGATAACGGCGTTTAGCCCATCGTGTCGAAGTCTTACGCCGCCGACGGCGTGTGGCGGCGTAACTCCCATCACGCTCGCTCGATGAAGCGTCCGCGTGCCGGTTGTGATGCGTCCAAAATAATGTGAGGGTTACGCGACCGCAATCTGCGCGCAAACGCTCGCCAAGCGCGTCAATGCGACGCATGACATTAGATTGCGTCAATGGCACAGGAGACTGAGCGCGTCGCGCATAGCGGCAATTGCGGAAGCGGCGCGACTCGGACTCCCGCTCTTCAAGGAAGGCCCTTGTTGCGCTGCGTCAAGACGGCGCACTGAAATGCCGCCTCGACTTCTGGAAATGAGATCGCCCGAGTCTTAGCTTGAGAAAGCGCCCGGTAGGGGCGGATCAAAATGGACGGCCTGAGCGCCCGCTTACGCCCAGGGGGTTCCGTTAGAGGAGGAAACGAATATGCTGACACGAAGACTAATGGTCGCCCTTGTGGCTTCCTCGGTGGGGTTGGCCGTCGCGCCGCGCATGGCGCTCGCTCAGGCCAGCCATTTGGAGCAGGCGATCGCCGAGACAAAGGAAGCGATCCACGAAGGGAAGCGAGACGAGCCGGCGTCGCTGGTCGAGCACGCCGTCAATGCGCTCGATCACGCCAATGCGGCCCAGAAGGAAAAGCCCAGCGAGCATATCAAGACCGGGGTCACGCATCTCAAGAAAGCCATCAAGACCGCGAAACACACGCATTCGAGCCGCCGCGTAGCGAGGGCGGTCAAACACGCCGAGACGGCTTTGACCCATTTTGAAGCGGCGAAATAATATAGGATGGGTGAACGAAGGGACGCCGGCTTACTTTCTTTCTTCGCCAAGTGGGCTGTCAGGTCAGGCGGCGCGCGGCGCGAAGTCAGGGGGCCCGCGTCTTTCGTCCATTCGACCGCGCGGCAGCGTCCTGAGGGAATGGGTTAGGCGCTTTCGAAGACTTATGCGCCGCTAAACCGGATGCAAGAAGCGGGTATATGCGCGTTCAAGCGTCAAAACGGGGCGGCTTCGTCCTGGATCTGTGATCCGAGGATGACATAAGGCGGCTAACACAGCTACCGCTTTCGTTGGCCGGGCCATTGCATCGCCAACGCGGCGTCGGCGTCCGCTTCCTGACGGGTGCGAGGGCAAGAATGAGCATGTCGCAACACGGCGAGGACGCGGAAAAGCCTCCGGGCCGGAATTGGCGTTTCAATATCGGTTATTTGCTTTTCGCGCTGATCGGCGTCCTGCTTCTTCATCGAATGTGGGACATCCACCAACAAACGCAAGTCATTCCCTATAGCGAATTCGCGAACCTCTTGCGCGAAGACAAGATCGCCGAGGTTTTTGTGGGCGATCAGGCGGTCCGCGCCACCCTGAAAGAGCCGATGCCGGACGGACAAAAGCAAGTGCTCGCGGTGCGCGTCGAGCCCAACTTCGCGCAGGAGCTGGAGGCCGCGCACGTCAAATATACCGGGCTCGTTGAGCAAACGTGGATCACCACGCTGCTCTCCTGGATCGTGCCGGTCGCGATCTTCTTTTTCTTCTGGAGTCTGCTCGCGCGCCGTATGCAGCAGGGCCTCGGTTCGATGATGTCGGTCGGCCAGAGCAAGGCCAAGGTTTTTGTCGAGACAGACATAAAAATCAGCTTCGCTGACGTCGCGGGCGTCGACGAAGCCAAGGAAGAATTGCAAGAGATTGTCGCCTTTTTGAAAGATCCGGCGACTCATGGCCGCCTTGGCGCGCGCCTTCCGAAAGGCATTCTCCTCGTCGGACCACCGGGAACCGGCAAGACTCTTCTGGCGCGCGCCGTCGCAGGCGAGGCTGGCGTGCCGTTCTTTTCGATCACCGGCTCTGAATTCGTAGAGATGTTTGTCGGCGTTGGCGCGGCGCGCGTGCGCGACCTCTTCGCCCAAGCCCGAGCCAATACGCCTTGCATCATTTTCATCGACGAACTCGACGCGTTGGGGCGCGCGCGGGGCATTTCGGGCTTAAGCGGCGGGCACGACGAAAAGGAGCAGACCCTTAACCAGCTCTTGAGCGAACTCGACGGCTTCGACCCGACCATCGGCGTCGTTCTGCTCGCCGCAACCAATCGTCCCGAAGTGCTCGATCCGGCGCTGCTGCGCGCCGGGAGGTTCGATCGGCAAGTTTCGGTCGATCGCCCCGACAAGAATGGGCGCGTCGCGATCCTTCTCGTGCACCTAAAGAAAATCAAGCTCGACGCCGACGTCGACACCTCCCAGATCGCGGCGCTGACGCCGGGCTTCACGGGCGCCGATCTCGCCAATCTGGTCAATGAAGCGGCGGTGCTGGCGACGCGCCGTCATGCGCAGGCCGTGTCGCTCGACGATTTTACCGCAGCGGTCGAGCAGGTCATCGCCGGCCCCGAAAAACGCAAGCGGCTGATCAATCCGCGCGAACGTCGGATCGTCGCTCATCATGAGATGGGCCATGCGATCGTCGCCATGGCGTTGCCAGACACCGACCCGATCAAGAAAGTTTCGATTATTCCGAGAGGCATGGGCGCGCTCGGCTATACGATGCAAATGCCGACCGAAGACCGCTATCTGATGACCCGCACGGAACTCTTAAGCCGCATGACCGTGCTGCTCGGCGGACGCGCTGCGGAGATGGTTATTTTTAGTGAGGCGACGACGGGCGCCGCCGATGATCTCCAGCGTGCGACGGAAATGGCGCGCGCCATGGTCACGCGATACGGCATGGAACCGGAAATCGGGCAGGCTTCCTTCGCGTCGGAGCGCCCACGTTATCTCGATATTCCGGGCCTCGGTCCCACGCAGTCCGAAGCCAGCGACGAAACTAATGCGAAAATCGACGCGGCCATCCGCAAGCTCGTCGATGAGGCCTTTGAACGCGCGATCTCCATATTGCAGGCCTGCGCTGCGGTTCATCGGGAGTCGGCGCAGCAACTGCTCGAAAAGGAAACCTTCAGCGAGGATGATCTCGCTCCGATACGAGTCGCGGTGCGGGAGCGCGCCGGCAATTCGGTAGCGGCGACGCCGGGCGCCGCTGCGCGCATTGTTGTGGGCGCCCAGCAGCCCGACTCCTAAACTCAGGCGGCCATGGCCGACATTGTCACCCTCACCATCAACCCCTCGATCGACACATCGACTGCGGTTGATCGAATGGCGCCCATTCACAAGCTCCGTTGCGCTCCGCCACATCGCGATCCCGGCGGCGGCGGAGTTAACGTAGCTCGAGTCGCCGTCCGATTCGGCGCCGACGTCAAAGCGCTTTGCGCCGCCGGGGGCGTAATGGGCGAACTGCTGCGCCGTCTCATCCACCGCGAGGGAATTCCGAACCTCGTGATCCAAGTGTCCGAGGAGACTCGTGAAAGCTTCACGGTATTCGAGGAGGCGACCGGACACGAATACCGTTTCGTGCTTCCAGGCCCGGAGTTGCGCGAGGAAGAGTGGCGTCAATTCCTCGGCGCGCTCGCCGGCCTCGAAGATGATCCGCGTTTCATTGTCGCCAGCGGCAGTCTGTCGCCTGGGACTCCCTCGGGTTTCTATGGGCATGTTGCTCGCATCGCCAAGCAACGTGGCGCCAAGGTCGTTCTCGACGCCTCTGGGCCGCCCTTGGCGGCCGCTCTGGAAGAAGGCGTTTATCTCAACAAGCCTAATCTTCGTGAGTTGAGCGAGCTCATGGACGTTTCGCTCGAGGGCGAAGATGCCTGGGTCGACGCCTGCCGCCAACTTACGACAACAGGGCGTGCGGAGTTTGTTGCCCTCACCCTCGGAGATCGAGGCGCGCTTCTGGTCGCGCGCGACCATGCGTGGCGCGCGCCCGCTTTGCCGATCAAGCCGGTCAGCACTGTAGGGGTCATCGCAGAATCTTCCCAAAATCGTACGCTAAGGGCGGTTGGGGCGCTGACCAGTAGCAGTTCACACGATTTGGACTGCCAGTTGCTCGCCTAGAATGCTGGTTTTCGAATTCTCGGCCAAACTGCTGCGCCACCATTTGGGTGCGCAACAGGGGGCCAGCAATGAAAAGGCATGAAATTCTTTCCCCGCAATCCCGTGTTGCCCTATTCGACCCGCCAACAGATCCGGCGGCTATCGTCCGGCACTACACGCTCTCACCTGACGATTTAACATTAATCCGCCAACGACGGCGTGATGCTAATCGATTGGGATTCGCCGTGCATCTTGCGTATTTGAAATTTCCCGGCAGGGTTCTCGGCAGCGAGGAAACTCCCGCCACCGACATGGTTGCCTTTTTGGCCCATCAGCTCGGAATCGTGTCCGATGCGTACGGTGAATACGCCCAGCGTGAGGAAACTCGTCGCGAGCATATTGGTGAAATACAGTCGCATTTGCGCGTTCGTCCTTTCAGCCGCAATGATTATCGGTCTGTCGCGAGGATTGCGACGACCGAGGCGATTGGCACGGATCGTGGCGACGTCATCGTTTCCGCCATGATTGAAGGTCTTCGAACTCGCGGCGTTTTATTGCCCGCGCCCACAATTTTGGAACGCATCGGGCTGGCGGCTCGCGCGCGCGCCCGAAAGCAGGCCCACAAGAATCTCGTCGAGGGATTGGAACAGCGGACGATCACTGAACTGGAGGCGTTGATCGCGGTCAGCGATGGCAGAGATCGCACGCCTCTCGCGTGGCTTCGTGATTGGCCGGAAGCGCCGACGCAGAAGAACTTGATGGGTGTCGTCGAGCGTTTGCAATTCGTCCGAAGACTGGGCGTTGGGCCAGATCGCGAGCAACGGATTCATCGCGCACGCTACAGAGCGATCGCTCGGGAAACGTCCATTCTCAGCGCCCAGCATCTTTCACGATTCGATAGGCCCCGCCGACTAGCACTACTTTGGCAGTTTAGGCTCGACGGGTTTGGCGAGCAGCCGATCACAATGCGGACATCGCTTTGGGGGAGGTCGCGCGAAGATGTCGAGAATGGCCTGCCGGATGGCTGGCATGCTCGGTTGTGGCGGCGGTCCCCCGATTCTTTTTTTTCCGCCCCGCGGCTTTAAGGCGGCGGGATTGGAGGAAGGCGTAGGCGATCATCGTCATCAATGCGTGTCGATGCAAACCGGTCCAGGACCGACCTTCGAAGTGATCGAGGCCGAGTTCCTCCTTGAGCTGCTGATGCGCCTGCTCACAGATCCATCTGGCTTTGATCGAGGCGGCGAGCTTCTTCAGGCTCGTATCGGCTGGCAAGTTCGACACATAGTATTTTTGCTCGCCCGTCGACCGGCGTTCGCCGACGAGCCAGACCTCGTCGCCCGGCATGCACTGCATACGATTGTCGCGCATGCGGTGCTTGTGGCCATCCGCTACGCGAATACGTCGAGCCGCGAAGAGACATGTTAGCCGGCCTTTGGTTCCCCGCCGCCAACTGACCTTTTGCCATTTCTCGCCGGCCAACGCCGCTTCAGCGGAAACTGGCGGTTGATCGGGGATGTGGTATTTGCGGGGCTTCCCTGCTTTTGCGACAGGGAACGCCAGAGCGACATCTGCCGGGTAGACGTTCTGGCGTCGCGACAGTCCCACTGCCCATAGTAGACCACGCGCGCTCAGAGCCTGACGGAAGGGCCCGCTGGAGCCGTAACCTGAATCTGCAAGGACGCAGCCGAAACGCACGCCCGAGGCGATGACGCGGTCGATCTCCTCGATCGCGATCTCCGGCTTGCTCAGCGCGCCCCGCCTGTCCTCTGGGACGCGCGCCCGCGTCATGCGCTCGGGATCATTTGTCCAGCTTTCGGGCAGGAAGAGCCGCAGGCTCACCATCACAGGAACCTCGCGCGACGCCAGGGTGAGCGAGACCAGCGACTGACAATTGGCGGTCTTTCCCAGCGACGATGCATATTGCGGCGCGACGCCGACCGAATACGCGCCCTTTTTCGGCAGGGCCGTATCGTCGACGATCAGCCACGCGTCGGCGCCGCCGACCATCCTGTCGGCTTCGACGAGCAGCGCCTTCTCCAGCGGCGCGGCGTCCCACACGCCGCTGGCGATGAAGTGATGAAGCTGATCGTATCCAACGTCGCCGTCGCGCGCCGCCATGGGCTGCATGCTCTTGCGATCACCCGCGCCTATCAGCCCTGCAACATACACTGGGCACATCCGCGCCCGCGCCTTGTGTCGCAAAGCGCCAAGGAAAGGCGCCAGCCACCGCTCGAGATCTGACTTCCAAGTCTCGTCCATGGTCGGCCCTCCAAAACGCCGACCACCCATGAATCACGCAATGCGCGTCGCGGGAATCCCAAAAAAGCCTGACCTCTCAAAAATCTGCCAAAGTAGTGCTAGCGACTCTGGTCGTGTTTGCCCGTGAGATGGAAGCGATCCTCACGGACGCGGCGCTCGTCATGTTCGACAAGATGCTTGGCGGCGTGTTCCGTCGCGCCGATCGCGCCTACAGAGAAAATATTGTCCATCGAGCGAAAGCTCTCGATGCGTCGGCGCGTGCGCTTCTCCAAATGGCAAAAGCCATGTTGGCGGCGAAGGAAGCTGGAGAGGATCAAATCTCGGCCGTTGAACGTTCGCTGGGTTGGGAACGCTTGAAGGCACTTGTCGCGGAAACCGAGATCGTCGTCACAAACACGCGCGAAGACAATCTCACCGAAATCGTCGAAAGGTATCCAACGGTGCGCCGGACGATTCCGGTCTTGCTCAATGCATTTGTATTCCGCTCATGGAAGCCAAATGACTCATTGCTCGATGCGCTTGATCTGTTGCGTGGACTTTATGCGGTACGGCCGAGACAGCTCCCACAACGTCCGCCGACAGCATTTCTAAGATCGACATGGCGCAAGCTCGTTGGAAGAGGCTTCGCCTTTGATCGTCGGGCTTATGAGGTCGCGGTCATGATGACGCTACGCGACAGTTTGCGGTCCGGAGATATTTGGGTCGAAGGCAGCCGCGCGTTCCGCGCCTTCGGCGATTTTCTTCTGCCGCCGGAGGCTTTTGTCACACGGCGACAAGAAGGCGAATTGGGACTGGCCGTCCAGGATCGCTTCGATGACTGGCGCACCGAGCGAACCGCTTTGCTTGAATCGCGGCTCAATGAAATCGATACACTCGCGTCGGCAGGCAAGCTTGTCGAAGCGGCCATCACCGCAGAGAGGTTGTCGATCAGTCCCATTCGCAAAGACGAGAACGATGAATCTGACGATATCGCGCGGCGGCTCTATGGCATGTTGCCCCGCCTGCGGATCACGGAGGTTCTCGCCGAAGTCAATGGCTGGACAGGATTCGCCGAGCGCTTCGGTCATCTTCGCACCGGCGCGCCGCCCGACGAAAACATAGGACTGATGACGGCTTTGCTCGCCGACGCCACCAATCTCGGTCTCGCCAGAATGGCTCGCAGCTCCAAGATCTTCAGTCATTCGAAGCTGCTGTGGATCGCTGAATGGCACGTTCGCGACGAAACCTATCAAGCGGCGCTTGCGTGTCTGATCGAAGCGATACACGCTCAGCCATTCACAAGAGTTTGGGGCGATGGCGGCACGTCATCGTCTGATGGGCAATTTTTCAAGGCAGGCGGGCATGGCGAAGCCCACGCCGATTACAACGCCAAATATGGCTCAGAGCCTGGCGTGAAGTTTTATACGCATGTCTCCGATCGATATGCGCCGTTTCACACCAAGGTCATTGCGGCCAACGCCAGTGAGGCCGCGCATATTCTGGACGGCTTGCTTCGCCACGAATGCTCGCTGGACATCCGCGAGCATTACACAGACACGGCGGGCGCCGTCGATCACGTGTTCGGTCTCTGTCATCTCACGGGATTTAGATTCGCGCCGCGCATTCGCGATCTTGCCGATCGCCGTCTCTATGTCGCGAATGCTCGCGCCACATATAAATCTCTCGACCCGATGATCGGCGGCGCTATCGACTTCCGTGTCATTGGCGAAAACTGGGATGAGACGTTGCGCCTCGCGGCGTCAATCAAAGCTGGAACCGTTGCGCCGTCGATCCTGATGCGTCGGCTCGCGGCTTACCCCAAACAGAATGCGCTGGCGAAGACTCTTCGGGAAATAGGACGGCTCGAACGCACGCTCTTCACCCTCGACTGGATCAGCGACCCGGGTCTGAGGCGGCGAACAAACGCCGGGCTCAACAAGGGTGAGGCCCGCAACGCGCTCGCCAGGGCGGTGTTCTTTCATCGCCTCGGAGAAATCTGCGACCGGACGTTCGAAAATCAGCGCTATCGGGCCTCTGGCCTCAATCTCGTCGTCTCGGCCGTCATCCTTGGGAATACGGTCTATCTCAGCCACGCGGTTGCCGAACTGCGCTCGAGTGGCGAACGAGTCCGTGAGGATTTGCTCGCTCATATCGCGCCGCTCGGTTGGGAGCATATCACCTTCAACGGGGACTATGTTTGGCCGACGGAGCCGCTACAAAATGCCTTCCGGCCCCTCCGAAACCTGCGGTCCGAGCCGCTCGACGCCGCTTAGCGTACGATTTTGGGAAGATTCTGCGATGACCCCCACATGTCTCGCGATGATGGACCTGGATCACTTCAGGGAGGTGAACGACACATACGGCCACACGCTCGGCGATGAATTTCTCGTGCAATACGCAGAATTCGTGATGTCCCACTTGCGGCCCCATGATGAGTTTTTTCGCTTTGGAGGCGAGAAGTTCCTCTACTGCGCCGCGGATGCGGACCTGGAACAGGGTCGCGCAGTCGCAGAGCAGTTGCGAAAAGGCTTATCGGACAGGGAATTCTTCGTCGAAGGCTATTTGCCGCTCACGGTAACGGCTTCCTTCGGGCTTACGCTCCTCGACCCCTCCGTTCCGGTCGAGCAATCGATTGAGCGCGCCGACCAGGCGTTGCACGCCGCCAAAGCCGCAGGTCGCGATCGGATCGCGAATTGGCAGGCGCCAAACTAGGGCCAATCCAAAATGGGACGAACGCGCGCGCCCGCCGAGGCGGCTTGCCACTCGCACAGCGGCGATCGACCCCCTCTCGGCCTTGGAGGGCGGCTCCTGCTCAATCTATTCAAAAACTGGTCATCAGGCGACGCTTGCCGGAACGTTCGCGTGTTTCTAGATAAAGCGTACATGCAATCCAGGAACTTTGTTCAATCCCATGTTATCATTAATGTTTGGTAACACGGGAACCGGAGTTCGACGACCTGGTCCTGCGAGAATGTTTAGCGCTGAACGCCGTTCAATCGCGGCGCGGTTTATTCGCCGCGCCTCCGAAGGATTTTGTGGCGAGAAGCTGCTCGCCCACGTCCATGGCGATTGCCCCGAGGCGACAAGACGAGATTTGACGGTAGGCGCTTTTATAGCGGTCACCCGAAAACAAGAGGACCAAGCCGCGGTTCTCGCCATTTATGACGTTGCCATTCTGCTTCGTCAGGCGAATAACTTGGGTCTGTAATCGATCGTGGCCGATGCACACTTGGCTCAGACCATCAATTTCATGCAAAGTCACGGGTTCAAGAGGACGACATGACAGATAGCGACAAAACCGAAGCGGAAATTTTGCAGCAGTGGATTGAGGCTGTCGGCGGCAGCATCTCTCTTGGAGAGAGCCTGTTGAAATCTGTAGAGGTGTCAAAAAGAGGCGATAAGCTGACCATCGTGCTGAAGAAAAAGAAGCAGAAAAAAGGGGCCGACCAGACACAGCGATAGTCGCTCTGGACCGACCCGCCGCGGTAGCGCCGATCGAGCGCTACGCGCCGCTACAAAAGTGATATAAATTCGTCACATGAGCGAGATCGAGCTAAAACTCCTGCTGGACAAGACAAAGTCGAGTGAGATTTGGGCGCGCGTGAAGGCATCGAAGCTGGCTCACGGCGCTCCTGTAACGAGAACGCTCAGAAGCATTTATCTCGACACGCCCGGGCACGCACTGAACAAAGCGGGAATTGCGCTGAGGCTCAGGCGCGATGGGCGGCGGTGGATTCAGGGCGTAAAAACCAGGGCGACCTTGCATGGCGGCCTTTCGCAGGTCGGCGAGGTCGAGAACCCGGCGCCTGGCGGACGTCTGTGTCTCGATGCAATTTCTGACTCGTCGATTCGGGAGGAGATCGTTGACCGCGTCAACGGCGCCCCGCTTCAGCCCGTTTGCGAGACGGTGATCACGCGCAGGACGAGCGAGCTGATGCTTTCGGACGGGACGCGCGCGGAGCTCGCGCTCGACATTGGCGAAGTTCGGGCCGGCGAACGCTCCGCTGAACTCTCCGAGTTGGAAATCGAACTCCTCGCAGGCAACGCAAGCGGATTGTTCGACATTGCGCTAATCCTGGTTCCCGATGGCGGGTTGCAGTTCTCCCGACTATCCAAGGCCGCGCGCGGCTATTTGTTAGCCGAAGAGGGGCGGATCGATCAGCCGCTCGCGCCCCGCAACGCTCAAAACATTTTACTCGATCCGGCGCAAACCGCCGAGCAAGCGGCGCGTGACGTCTTGCGCGAATGCCTCGATCAGATCGCCACGAATGTGCTCGTCGTTCGCCAGCTGGACGACGATGAAGGACCGCACCAGCTAAGGGTCGGCCTGCGGCGGTTACGCAGCGCATTCTCGGTCTATGCTTCCGTGTTGGGAAATGCGGTGATGAAACGGCTCGATGGCGAGGCGCGTTGGCTTGGCCGGGAGGTCGGGAGCTTGAGGGATCTCGATGTGGTGGCGAACGACATGGCGCGGCGGGAAGCCGAAACTCATCCCGACGAGCCTGGACTTTCGGCCCTCGCCGATGTGGTCGCGCGGCAGGCGCGAGAACGGCGCGAGCAGCTGCGCAAGCTTCTCGCCGGCGCGCGCGTGCAGGCGTTCCTCATTGATCTTGCGCGGTTCGTCGAGACGCGTGGCTGGCTTGTCGCGCAGGATTTCGGCCAGACCGAGCGGCTGGCGGCGCCGATTGCGGCCTTAGCGCGCCAATCTCTCAACAAGCGCTGGAAGAAGACCGCCAAGCATGCTCAGGGACTTGCGACGCTGACTGTCAACGGCGGCGACAATTTGTGCCAGATGGCGGCGTAAAAGTGTACCGGTCTGGTTGAGAGAAGAGGGCCGTGAAGCCCTTGTGAGTTGGGTTGTCGCGCGCATTGAGGCGCGCGGAGCGTAGCGAAGCGCGCTTCAATGCGCGCGGCGGCGGTTAAATGTCTGCGTCGGCTTCTCCCTTGGTTCTTGGGTTTACGCTGGGCTCGTCGGCATTGCGCCGTTGCGCCTTCCTGGCTGTCGCGAGACGATAGCTGTCGCCGTTCATCTCCAGAATGTGGACATGATGGGTGAGCCGATCGAGCAGCGCGCCGGTGAGCCGTTCCGACCCGAACACCGACGTCCATTCATCGAATGGCAGATTGCTGGTCACCAGCGTGGCGCCACGTTCATAGCGCTGGCTGAAGACCTCGAAGAGCAGTTCAGAACCAACCGCCGTGAACGGCACGTAGCCCAGCTCATCGACGATCAGCAATTTGACGGTGTTGAGATGCTTTTGCAGCGCCCGCAGGCGGCGCTCGTCGCGCGCTTCCATGAGTTCGTGCACGAGAGCGGCGGCCGAGGTGAAGGCGACGCTGAAGCCCTTTTGGCAAGCGGCAAGCCCAAGGGCGAGCGCGACGTGAGTCTTGCCGGTTCCGGATGGACCCAGCGCGATACAGTTCTGTCGCTTCTCTATCCATTCGCACCGCGCCAGCTCCAGAACCAGCGGCTTGTTGAGTGACGGCTGCGCGGCGAAGTCGAATGTGTCGAGGCTCTTGATCTGCGTAAAGCGCGCCAGGCGAATGCGACGCTCGACATTGCGCCGCTCGCGATCGATGCGCTCCAGTTCGCACAGGCGCAGCAAATAGCGCGGATAATCGGCGCGATCTTGCGCCGATTCCAGCGCCACTTTCTCATATTCGCGCGCGAAGGTGGGAAGCTTCAACGCCTTGAGGTGATTGCCCAGCAGCACCTGCGGCGCGACGATCGTTTGGGAGGTCGACTCCTGCGAGGCGCTCATGCCGAAACTCGCGCACTTGGCTCGATAGCGGCTGCGTTGGCGACGAGCCCGAGATAGGCGCGCGGGTCTGTCGCGCCGACCGTCGCCACTGGCAAATAGGGGTAGAATGTCAGATCGAGCCGGGCTGGCCGGTTCTCCAATTTGGCGAGCAGGAGCATCTTCACCGCGTCAAAACTGATTGCGCCAAGACGCAGCGCCTCCGCGATGGCCTGTTCGACGAGATGTTGATGGAAGTCCTCCATCAGCCGCAGCACCTGGATGAACTCGCGGCGCCCGCTGTTCCCCATGCGCGCCTCCATCAGCCGCCGCAGACGATAGACGCAATCGGCGAGGCGCCAGTCGTCGAGCGGCGCGGCCTGATCGAGCGCCTTGCTCTTGTGTTCGAGCAAGGCGAGATAATGCAGCGGATTATAAATGAACTCGGCCTTGTCGTAGCTGCGCGCATGCACGGCGACCGTCTCACCGCGACAGACAATCTCGACTCTGTCGACGTAACCCTTCGCCAACACCTCTTGATGGCCATAGCGGGTTGGAACCGAGTAATCGTTGTTGCGGTAGCGCACCAACGACATGGACGAGACGCGCGTCGCAATCTTGTGACAGGCGTCATAAGGGGTCGGCGGCAACGGCATGAACGCGGATATGTCCGACTGCATGCGTTCGCTGATCGTCATCGACTGGCCGCGTAATATTGCCTGTCGTCGCTTCGTGCAGGCGTCGAGGAGCCTTACGTTGAGCGCGTCGAAACTCTCCGCGACAGGCAGAGGCGTCATGAAGTTGCGCCGGACATAGCCGACCAGCCCCTCGACCTTGCCCTTGTCATTGCCTTTGCCCGGTCTGCCGAAGCGATCCTCAAACAGATAATGGCTTTGGAGTTCGGCAAACATTTGCGAACGCAGGCGCCTGCCGCCCTTCACGATCTTTGCAACCGCGAGCCGAGTGTTGTCGTATAAAATCGACTGCGGCACGCCGCCGAAAAAATCGAACGCCGCCACATGACCATCGCAAAAGGCTTCCGCTGTCTCGGCGGGATAGGCCTTGACGAAGCAACCGTCCGAGTGCGGCAGGTCCACGCAAAAGTAATGAAAGCGGACCTTCTTGCCGGCGATGTAGCCGTCCGCCTCGCCAAAATCCGCCTGCGCCTGTCCGGAGCAATGGCTCAACGGAATAAACATCTCGCGCGACCGCAACAGCGCCCGCGCCACATGCTCGCGAACGATCGTGTAGCCGCCGGAAAACCCCTCTTCGTCCCGTAACCGTTCAAAAATCCGCTGCGCCGTATGCCGCTGCTTTTTGTGAACGCTCCGGTCGCCCTCCAGAATATTGTCGATCCAGGCCATATACGGCCCCAGCTTCTTCGATGCCGGTCGCTCGCGCCGCCGATAGCCCGGCGGAATCGAATATTGGAGCATCTTCGTGATCGTGTTGCGATGAACGCCAAAGCGCTTAGCCGCCTCCCGCCGGCTCAGCCCGTCCGCCATCACTGCGCGTCGTATCGCGGCATAGAGTTCCACTGTGAACATCCTTTCGGCCTCTCCATGCCTTTCAAAGACATCGAGTCGGCCTATCAGGACCGGTACACTTTTGTCCCGCCATCAAAGCGGCAGATCAAAGCCGGTTCAGTGGTACACTTTGCGCCCGCGCTTTATAGCGGTCACCCGATTAAATTCAGTTGCTAATATTCGCCTTCCAATATGCTTTGATTTGCATCACAAGCGATGGAGGCAGCGGAACATAGTCGAGTGCTTCGGGCCAAAGCCCTCTGGCGAGACCTCGAGCGGACCCGGCCGTTCTGGAGATGACAGAGTTCTCGCGGACTCGCGGAGACGGCGACCGCCATTTTCCGCTAGGCGCTGGCTGCGGCAGCTTCGCGATCCAGCGGCGGATCGCGAGCGGCCTACGCTCCAATGATCGCAGCAAAATCGTTCTCTGACCAGATGCGATCAGGCGTGACGTTACCAGCGTGGGCGAGGGGACGCAGATTGACACAGGGAACGCTTAGGCGTCAGGTTTGTTTTTTTCTTCGGCTTGTTTTTTCTAAGCACTACGTTGAGCCTCTCGCCGTTCTTGGACACCTCTACAGATTTCAACACACCCTCGCCGAGAGAGATGCTGCCGCCGACAGCCTCAAGCCACTGCCGCAAGAGTTCAAATTTCGGTTTTCTCGTCAGGCTTCTTATTTGCCATTTCTTCCTCCCAGAGTCGGGTTCGCGCAGAATGAACATACCCGTCGGAAGCTCCGCCGTCCGCTGCGAGGTCAAACATGAAGAATTTCGCTGTGCGAAGCAAGATTGCTACAGAACCGCAGCTTCTTCCGCCTCGTGGCGAGCAACGGAGATTTGCCGCTTTTTCCCTCGTAAACGAGGCCATAACGGCGGCGGCCGAGCCACTCGTCAACAAGGAGACGCTCGCCTTTAGCTTTGGTCGCCGTCACGCCTCACCTCGAAGATCGGCGCACCCTGCCGGCTTTTGATTAAGCAACCGTCCGCCCTTTTTCCATTGAAAATGACATTATTAATACTGCCAAGCGCATAAGATACGGCCACTTGGATCGTCTCGAAAGTTCTCTCTTCAGTCGCGACGATCACGCGATTTTCATCGCGTGGCGCCTGGCGAAAGAACTCCAGTATAACAATCACCCGGTCCCCCCCCCCCTGCCTCAGAAAAGTCGCATATTTACATATCGCTCGCCCAACATGGCAAATGTTGGACTCTTGTCACACCATTGATTTTTATTGAGGATTTTGAGGAGCTGCGCCGCAGCGCGTGTATCGGCAAACACGGAGACGGTTATTCGCGAGTGGATTCGCACAAGAGATTTTCGAATCTGAGACGCTGAGGTCGTAGTGAAGACGCCGATTATACCCCGAGCAATTCGCGGGGCTCTCGCTGTCCGTCCGGGCCAACGACAACTTCAAAATGTTCGGCGCCGATCTCGTTTTGTGCGTCGCAAATCTCTGCGACGTAGATGTCGATTGGCAGTTCAATCCGGGACTCGGGATGAATGGTCCGATTTGCGGCATTTCATGTGAGACTATTTTGGACCGAGTCTCATTTGAAATGCCTTTCTTGGCTTGGGCGTCACGCGAACATGGTTTCCTTCTCAAGGGCAGGTTTCCATGACTCGATGTCCTCATGGGTGATGCGCTCGGCGCCTGCCCGGATCGCCTCGATTGCCAATTCGTTGAGTATGGCGAAAACACGCGCAGTGACCCCGTCGCTGATACGCGCGAGATGACGCAAGCCCCTGGCTCGATAGGGCTGAAGGTTGTTTGATCGGCAAACTTCGCAGAACTGCGCTGATGAGCTCGTGGAATTCTTCGTCTACTTTTCATCGCGGCAGCACGATTTGATCGAGACGCCGCGAGAGTTGAGTATCGCCTGCGATGGCGTCGCGGGCATCCATCACGCCGAGGCAAACGAGCGACGCTTTGAGTTCGTTGCTGAGATATCGCAACAGTTGGAGGATTACACGTTGCTCTCTGGGATTGCCCGCGAGCAGGTTATGGACCTCATCAAAGACCAAGACACGAACATTGCAGTTCTTCAGCAGAAGCATGGTCCTGATTTCAAGGTCCATGAGGGTGGCGCGCTCATTGACGCTGGCGCCAAGAGCCATGAGCAGCTGACCGTATATCCGTCGCTCCGTTGGGCGCGACGTTAAGGTGATGGCAAGAACGGGAACAGCCTCGCAGCCGGTGTTCCGGTCGACAACCGGCGGGTGATCCCGTCGAAACTTTTCGACGAGCATCGTCTTGCCCATACCGCTGTGACCGTAAATCGCAAGTCCCGGTGGCCGCGTTGATGGCGGATGATCACACAGCGCGTCAAGATATTGCAAAACACGTCGGGCGCGACCGAATCCAACCCAGCGGTCGGATCGAATGGCGCGAATACGCACATGGTCTGGCGCGTTAATGAGGGCGGCCGCGCCGGGGGCCAAATGGGAGGGCTCAATCATTGGTCCCAAAATTCCATATCGTCATTAGAGTATCCCGGTTTCGCTAAATCGATGCCGGTGATTTTCCCGCCTTCTTGGTCTCGCGGCTGGTTGGGCCGGCGCGTCACACTCCGGCGCGCTGTTGCGCTCGCCTGTGCGGCGTAATCTTCGATCTGTCGTTGCTGCGCAATAGAAGCAAAAATGGTTTCCTCGTTCAATTCTCGTTTCCCCTGTTCGCGTAACCTCTTCTTTGCGTGCTTCCACTCCCACCATGAAACGGGAGGGTAGGCGAGATTGCGATAGCGAGCCTCGACGAAATGACCGTCCGGTTGGCGAACGAAGATGCGCGATAGATCGCGCGGATCATATTTGATTTTCACTTCTGCGCCACGGCCGACGTCACGGGATAAGGCGTCAGACCAATATCGTATTTTTCCAGATGGATGCCGTCCTTCAGAAGGCGCCGCCGCTCCTCTGGCAAGAAGCTCGTCCAGAAAGCCATTCTGTCGGGCGGAAGGTCGAAATCAACATCACCCTGAAGATCGCGCCAAACCGCTACTGGGGGGTGCAGGAGCGCCGAATGGATGCGGTGATGATATTTGCCTGCGATCTCTATCGCGATCCACTTTTCCAGTTCGCGTAATGTGAAAGTCGCGCGGCCTTCAGCATCGTAATCGCCCTTGATCTTGACGTTGCTGAACGTTGTGCCGGGCAGCACGTGCACCGCGCCCATCATCGTCCCGATGAGACGTTCAATATGCCCCCCGAAACGCGGAGTCGCTGGCGGTCGAAATTGAAGCTTGATTCCATATTCACGACAAGCGGCTGCAAGAGCGCGCGATCGAAACTCGGCGCCGTTGTCGCAATGAAGCACCTCGGGCAATCCTGCCACGGGCCAAGAAACATCTATCTCGCGCTCATTGAGCCAGACGGTCTTGTCATAGACGGCATGAAGCAAGCAAAGCCCAACGGACACGCTGGAGGGAGCCTCAAGAGACAAATGAAAGCCCGCCACCATCCGCGTGCACACATCAATGGCGATTGTCAGCACTGGCCGCCCAATGGGACGGCGAAGCTGTTCGTCGACGACGATGACGTCGACAAGGGTGTGATCAATCTGCCAAATGGCGTTGGGTCGACTGGCGACGAATTGTCCGGACTCGGAATCGCGGTGGTTTCGATGTCGCGTTCCCTCCGCTTGCGGGCGGCGGATACCGGGGTCAAATCCATGACCCGTCGCCGCACCGTTCTGTAGTGTGGCGGGTGTAAGCCTTCGGCAAGGCAAGTTCCGCGGATGCGCTCCATTAAGGCGCTGAATTTCGGCTTTTCCTTCCTGAGCCAGAAGCGCTCGATCTGTTCGGCGATAATACGCTCAATCTAGGGCGCCAGCCGAAATACGCCATCCGGCGTTCCACGCTGTTGTTGTGCGAGGCTCGAAGTAAGTCGGGTGCTCCGATAACGTGACGCCATACGAAAAAGGGTTGACCTTGGAATACCGAGTCGCGTACGCGCGACGCTCACGATTTCGGCTGTCACTTTCCAATTGGATCGACGAAGAAGCTGACGGAGAGAATCCTCACGTGCTTCCGGGTCTTCCTGTCGCGCGTCATGTGGATCAATGTTGTCGGAATCCATCCCCCAACGCTACGGTCGATCGACCGGTCGATCAATCCCATTTTGACTGCCAAATATTTTTGCGTCAGTCTCAATTGGAGTGCCGTTCACGGCAGTTCAGTCTCGGTCATCCAATTGAAATCATTCTACGGGCGAGTCCCGCCTTGAAAGGCAAATCGACACAGGGCGGCGCGGTTGGGCTGAGGGGACGGTTCTCAAGTTGTCAACCCCTGGCGCGCTCGGCCGCTCGCCGATTGGAGCCCAAACGCGCCACGTAACGGGCTGTTGCGCTTTTGTCACATTCCCGCTGTCATTTCACTCGGCCACAGCTCTGGAATGACTTCCACGTCTAAAGTTGTATATAAGTTGCTCAACGCCGCATTGGGTTGAGTTCGGTGGCTCGGAGAAGGCAAGAGAAGTGCGTTGTTGCGCCTGGCGCGGAGATCCTGACTCCGCGAGCGGGGCGGAGGCCTGTCGCCCTCTGTCTCGCGGCGTTTCTTGTTTTCTGCGCACAACTCTTTGCCGTCGGTTTTCATAATCATCATTCGGCGCATCACGTCGAAAGCGCCCCTGTCTATGCGGCAAGCGGCGACGCCGCGCTCGGGGCGCCGGCCTGTCCGCCCCATGCCACAAGCGGCGAAACGAACCCGGACGACGGGCTGCCCAAGGGCAAGGACTGCACCCGCGCGTGTCCGCTCTGCGGGACGACCTTACGGTTCGCAGGCATTCTTCCCGCCTTTCATGTTCTGATTCTTCCCCGCGTCGCGGCGTCAGCGCCGACTCGTTTCGAGTTGGCGCGTCCGGCTCCGCGCGCTGCGCCGCATTCGGGACAGCCGCGCGCTCCGCCAGTTTGATCTGAACGCAAATCTCACGGTTCCGGCGCGATTCTACTGGCGCGTCGGCCTTTCACGTTCGAATCGAAAAAGGCGTCAATCAATGACACGCTTATCTAGCGCCGCGGCGCCCGCATTGGGCATGGCCGCGTTTTTCGCCACATCTCCGGCTTTCGCCCATTGTTTCGTGGGCCCCCGTTTCTTTCCGTCGACGCTCGCTGTGCACGACCCTTGCGTGAACGATGAGCTTAGCTTTATTGGCGGCTCGGGTCTCGGGGCCTCCCATGGTCACGGCGGCGGCGGTCACGGAGACGGTCACGAGGATGGTCACGGTGGTGGGGTCGGGGGCGACGTCGCCCCCCCGCGTGACTACGGGATCGTGGGTGAGTGGCAGAAACGCATCACGCAAGATTTCGCCGTGTCGGTCGAATCGGGTTGGACGCGTCTGCACGCGATTGGCGGGGCCAGCGCCAGCGGCTGGAACAATTTCGAAACCTCGTTTCAATATCAGTTTCTGACCGCTCCCGAAGCTGAATTCGTCGCCAAGGCCGGGCTTTCCGTTGAATGGGGCGCCACCGGCAATCGATCGGTCGGCGCCGAGCGGTTTACCTCGCTGACGCCGATGATTTATTTCGGAAAGGGCTTCGGCGACCTTCCTGATTCGGTCGGATACTTGCGGCCCTTCGCCGTGACCGGCCAGTTTGGCTATTCCGTGCCGACGTGGGGCCGGACCGTCACGTCGGAGGTGCATCACGAGGTCGAGGAGGAAGTCGAAGACGGTGAAACGCACGTCCACGAACATACCGAGCTGCACCAGTCCGTGGAGCGCCACCCATACGCGTTCGTTTGGGGCGCCGCCGTTCAATACAGCCTGCCTTACCTGAAGGCCCAGGTGATCGACCTAGAACTGCCGGATTTCATCAATCGCCTCACCCCCCTCGTGGAGGTGAAGTTCGCGCAGCCCTTCACCAATACATTGACGTCGGGGCGGCAGCTCGTCGGCACGGTAAATCCTGGCGTCATTTGGACGGGCCAGTATTTCCAGCTCGGCGCCGAGGCGATCATTCCGATCAACCGTGCGAGCGGCAAGTCGGTTGGCTGGATGCTTCAGCTCCACTTCTATCTCGACGACATATTCCCCACTACGATTGGCCGGCCGATTATACAGGCCGTGCTCCCGACCACCATCGGTCAGCCAACCTCGCTGTCCTTCGAATGAGGTACGTAACCATGCGCCAAACAGTCATTGTTGCGCTTCTGGCGTCGCTTTATGGCGCCGGCGGCGCGCAGGCCCACGCCTCGCTCGATCATGCGGAGCCCCGGGTCGGAAACACGGTGAGCCCCGCGCCTTCGACCGTGACGCTCTGGTTCACCCAGAATATCGAACAGGCGTTCACGACCATCGCGGTGTTCAACTCCGCCGGCGCGCGCGTCGATATTGGCGGCACGCATGTCAGTACGGAAGAAAGCCGGGCGCAAGTCCGCTTGAAGGCCTGTCCGCCCGGCGTTTATCGGGTGCGCTGGCGGGCGCTTTCGGTCGACACGCACAAGACCGAAGGTAGTTTCACCTTCGTGGTCAGTCCGTGACGGCGGCGCTCGCGGCGGCGCGGCTGCTGCAGTTTTTGGCGGCGACGATCCTGTTCGGAACGTCGCTGTTTCCTTTCTATGCGCTCCCGAAGGTTTCGCCCGACGTAGGCCAGATCGCGCGGCAGTCGCGCGCCGCCCTGGCGTTCGCTGCAGTGACTGTGTTTGTTTCAGCGCTCGCGTGGGTCGCCGTTTCCGTGATCGATTTGGCGGACGACGCGGGAGCGCTCTTCGATCCAGAAACCGTGTCGCAATATTTCTTCGAGACGAGCTTCGGCAAAATATGGCTGTTTCGTCTCGCGCTCGTTCTGACTCTGATCGCCGTCGCGCTTGTTGCGCGACGGCGTTTGTTTGCGCGCAACGTGGCGACCGGACTACTCGCCGTCCTCGCCGCTTTGCTTCTCATTAGTCAGGCGTGGATCGGCCACCCGGCTTCGCTTCCCGGCGGCGCCGGGCGCCTCGTCGTTATCTTCGCTTACGCGCTGCATGTGCTCGGCGCGGCGATCTGGCTCGGAGCCCTCATACCGTTGGGCCTCCTTGTCGATCGGGCCCGGTGTGACGCATCGGCGCTGCCCGTCGCGGAATTTGCGCTGCGCCGTTTCTCGCCCGTGGGGATGGGCGCTATCGTGGCTATTCTTCTTGGCGGACTGATCAATTTGGCGTCGCGAGTCGATTCGTTCGAAACTCTCGCCGCCTCGGGATGGGGACAGATCGCCATGTCGAAGGCCGCCATCATTGCGGGCATGATCGCGGCCGCGGCAATCAATCGTTTCGTTCTGATGCCGCGCCTATTTGCGGCCCCAAGACAAAGCGTCGCGGCGCTCGCTCGCAGCATCGTCTTCGAACAAGCGGCCGGACTTCTCATTCTGGCGGCGACGGCTTTCATGGCCGTCTTTCATCCGCCGGGAATGCACCACTAGTCCGTCTTAACTCACCTCGTGAAGTCAAACACCTGTAAACCATATAACCGTCGTAGTCGATGCAAGATCAGTTGTCATTCTGCTCTAGCGTTGCTCGAAATTCATTTTTTGCCTGGCCGTTGGTCGCTTTATCGGGTTCTGTCGCAAATTTTTGTCCCAGGTCGGCCTGGGTTATGCTGGCTGGCAGGGCGGGCGGAATAGCATGATGATCGAGTTCAAGGGCAGCCATTTTGAACGTGATGTGATCCTATGGGGCGTGCGCTGGTATGTCGCCTACCCGATCAGCTACCGACAACTCGAGGAGATGATGGAAGAGCGCGGGGTCGAGGTCGACCATTCGACGCTCAATCGCTGGGTCGTCAAATACGCGCCGAGCTGGACCGTCAGTTCCGTTCCCGCAAGCGGCCGGTCGGCTCCAGCTGGCGGCTGGATGAGACCTATGTGAAGATCAAAGGCTCCTGGAAATATCTCTATCGGGCAGTCGACAAAGCCGGCGCAACGGTGGACTTCCTGTTGACAGCCAAGCGGGATCGCAAAGCGGCGTTGCGGTTCCTGCGCCGAGCGATCGGTCAGAACGGCGCGCCGAAGAAGATCACGATCGACAAGAGCGGCGCCAACACTGCCGCGATCGAGAGCTACAATGCGGACCACGAAGCGGACAAGCGGGTGGCGCGGCCGGCGCTAGGGTTCAATCCTTTCGCTCGGCCGCAGCGACGCTCGCCGGCGTCGAGCTTATGCACATGATCCGAAAAGGGCAATTGCGAACGACGGGCAAATTGCATCCAGCGAAGCAGTTCTACGCTCTCGCGGCGTAAACCCGAGAGCCCTGCGGTCCTGCGTCTCGCCCTCACGCAAAATTTGCAACAGAACCCATCAGCGCAGTTCTGCGAAGTTTGCCGATCAAACAACCTTCAGCCCTATCGAGCCAGGGCTTGCGTCATCTCGCGCGTATCAGCGACGGGGTCACTGGGGACCGTTAAATTAACTGGGGTGCCACGGAGCTTTAACTTCTGTTAAGGAAAAGAGTTGCCGGCTTCGCAGGAGACGGCAATGCGGTGGACGATTACGATTGAAGGCACGGATGAATTTGGCGCTGCGCATCGGTCCGAGATAGCTCTGGAAAAAGATTTGAACAGTTTGACGGCGGGAGCCGTGGGCTTTTCTATCGAGGACGGCAAGACGATCATGGCCCACCTGCAGCAGGTCATCGTGAAGCAGCAATGCGAGACCTACGTCTTGGTTCGCCGATTTTGCATGGATTGCGAGCGCTTTCGGCGCATCAAGGACTACAGCAAGCGAAAGATCAGAACGGTGTTTGGCTGCGTCGAGGTTCGTAATCCACGCATCCTGAATTGCCAACGCTGCGTGCCGTATTTCCGCGACGCCTCCGCAGTCCTGTGGGATTTTTGCCCCGACCAGGCGACGCCGGAATTGATGAGCTGTCGGCTCGCCTCGGCAGTTTGATGCCCTACCGCAAAGCGGCAGATGTCATCGCGGAGTTTTTGCCCGTCAAATCGACTGAGTCCTTCGTCACGGTTCGCCATCGCACGCTCGCTCTCGGCAAGCGGCTCGATGAAAAGGCGCGAGATCGCGCCTGGTTCGATCCGCCACACGCTGACGAGCGCGAGCAGATCGAGCTTGATCTTCCAAATGATCCCGAGCGAGAGTTCGTTGTCAGCATTGACACAGGCCATATCAAAAGCGCTTCCGAGGCGGACGGGCATACCTTTGAGATCGCAGTTGCGCGATGCGGCCGCGGACTACGCGGCTCCCGTCCCGGTCACTATTTCGTGACGGCAGACACCTCGAAACATGAACTACGGCTGCGCACGCTTCAAGCGCTTCAGAGCGAGGGCTACGCGGGTCGCGGCGAGATTACCGTGTTGTCTGATGGCGCGGAGATTATGAAGCGGCTACCTCGTAATTTGCCACGTCCAACCAAGCATATCGTTGATTGGTTCCACATCGCTATGAAAATCCAGCCCCTACAGCAAGTCGCCGATCATATCGTGCGCTGCCGCGACGAATGGACAAATGAAACCGTCGTTCTCGATGAGGAGACCCGCGCGTTGAAGTGGAAGCTGTGGCATGGACAGGTCGATCGAGTGATAGAACACCTTGGGGAAATCATCGCAGACATGTCGATGTTGCGCGAGCAAGGCGACCTGGGCGCCGGCCGCATATGGCAATTGGCGCAACCGCTTCTGACTTATATCCGTCAAAACAAGTCTGCGATCGTCGATTAGGGAGCTCGATATCGGTCGGGACGACGGATCGCCACTGCGCTGGCCGAATCCGCGGTGAATTCGCTGACCGCCCGCCGCATGGTCAAAAAACAACAGATGCGATGGTCAAAACGCGGCGCTCATCTGATGCTGCAAGTGCGCGCCGCGGTCATGAACGGAAACCTGCGTGAGCAGTTGTCCTACGAACCGCCAATCTTCAAATCGCGCTTCGACTGGCTGTTCAAGCCGACGCCGCCGCTCCTTCGAGCAGCATAGCTGCCCCAGTTAATTTAACGGTCCCGAAATGTATGAAGGCCGATTCTGCCGTTTAAATACAGCGTGACAGCCATGGCGGATGCCGTCTTGCTTACCGCAAACGCGTTTTCACACAACCAGGACCCGTAACCGACTTTCGGAGAGTCCGCTCGCGCCCAGCACTTGACCAGATGGTATGACAAGGATTGCATGGACGCAGAATGGACCGCAGGTAGGCATATGGCTCAGAATTCGACGCAGCCAGGATGGGATGCAGCCGCTCTCGCGACGCAATTGGACAAGATCGCCGAGCAGAGCCAGCGGCTCGTCCAGGACTTCCTGCGCGATCGGCCGGACATCTCGCAGCTCGGCATGGGCGATGTGACGACGCTACCCGGCGCTTTCATCGAACTGACGACGAAGATGATGACCGATCCGGCCGCGATCGCCCGCACCCAGATCGATCTATTCAACGATAGCCTGCGCGTTTGGCAGACGACGGCCGAGCGCTTGATGGGGCATAGCGCCGGGACCGAGGAACCGCCGCAGGACAAGCGCTTCAAACATCCCGACTGGACCGAGAGCGTGGTCTTCAATTTCGTCAAAGAGAGCTATCTCATTTGGGCCAAGGCTGTGCTCGCGGCGGTGCGCGGCGTCGAGGGGCTCGACCCGGCGACCGCGCGCAAGGTCGACTTCTATACGCGCCAGTTCGTCGACGCGCTCTCCCCGTCCAATTTCGTCGCAACCAATCCCGAGGTCCTCGCTGCGACGCTTGAGACTGGCGGACAGAATCTTCTCCGCGGACTCGAGAACCTGCTCGACGATTTGCAGCGCGGCAAGGGTCGGCTTTCGATCACCATGACCGACATGGGCGCGTTCCGCCTCGGTGACAATATAGCAGCGACGCCGGGCAAAGTCGTCTTCCAGAATGACCTGATGCAGCTCATCCAATATACGCCGGCGACGCCCGACGTGCGTCGCCGACCGCTGCTGATTGTGCCGCCGTGGATCAATAAATTCTATGTGCTCGACCTGCAGCCGAAGAACTCCTTCATCAGATGGGCCGTTGACCAAGGCCACACGGTCTTTGTCATCTCCTGGGTCAATCCCGACGAGAAGCTGGCCGAGAAGAGCTTCGAGGACTACATGCAGGAGGGTCCGCTCGCAGCCCTCGACGCGATCGAGATGGCGACGGCCGAACGTTCAGTCAACGCCGTTGGTTATTGCCTAGGCGGCACGTTGCTCGCCTCGACCCTCGCCTATATGACCGCGCGCGGCGACGAGCGGATCGCCAGCGCCTCCTATTTCGTCACGCTTGTCGACTTCGCGGACGCCGGCGACATGGCCGTGTTCATCGACAATGAGCAGCTCGCTTCGCTCGATGAGCGCATGAAGGAGCGCGGCTATCTTGAGGCGCAGGACATGGCGATGTCGTTCAACATGCTGCGCTCGAACGATCTGATCTGGTCCTTTGTGGTGAGAAATTATCTCCTCGGCAGGGAGCATTTGCCGTTTGACCTCCTTTACTGGAACGCCGACTCGACGCGCATGCCGGCGGCCATGCATTCTTTCTATCTGCGCAATATGTATCAGATGAATCTGCTGGCGAAGCCCGGCGGCATCCGCCTATACGACGTGCCGCTCGACCTGACGCAGATCACGACGCCGACCTTCATCCTGTCGACGCGGGAGGATCACATCGCCCCGTGGAAATCCACCTATGCAGCTACCCACCTCTATAAGGGGCCGGTCAAATTCGTTCTAGCCGCCTCAGGCCATATGGCCGGGGTGATCAACGCGCCGGGCGGCAAGTACGGTCATTGGACCAACGATGACCTGCCGGCGACGCCCGACCAATGGCTCTCTGGCGCCACTGCGCAGCAGGGCTCGTGGTGGCCGATCTGGGACGAATGGGTGACGGGCTTCGCCTCCGGCCGGATGCCCGCGCGCCAGCCCGGCGACGGCAGGCTGACCGTGATCGAGGACACGCCGGGCTCCTACGCCCGGGTGAGATCGGA